>NZ_JBHRXJ010000002.1:0-455768 GCF_042648425.1 Paracoccus mangrovi
CGGCCGTTTGCGCGACGACAGACACCGCTCGGGGCGAAAAACGCTTGCCCAGCGAGCAAAATCAGGCGATCTTGAAGTCAAGCGGCAGGCCACTTGGAGAATGTCGGATCAATTTCCTGAATACGATCTTCTGGGGATATGTGCTGATCTATGGCCTGCTGGCCGTCGGCATCTATTTCACCGTTCGGCTGAAGTTCATCCAGTTCGTCCATTTCCGCGAAATGTTCCGGTGCGTCATCGGCTCGCGCGAGGTGGACAAGGACGGCATCTCGCCCTTTCAGGCGCTGACCGTGTCGCTGGCCAGCCGTGTCGGGACCGGCAATATCGCGGGGGTCGCTGTGGCGATCACGCTGGGCGGTCCGGGGGCGATCTTCTGGATGTGGATGGTGGCATTGGTCGGCATGGCCACGGCCTATTCGGAATCGATGCTGGCCCAGCTTTACAAGGAACACGGTCCCGGCGGCATGTATCGCGGGGGTCCCGCCTATTACATCAAGAAGGGGCTGGGGCAGGGGTGGCTGGCGGCGATCTTTGCCGTGGCGCTGATCATCGCGTTCGGGTTGATCTTCAACGCCGTGCAGTCGAATTCGATCGCCGAGGCGGCGGCCGGGGCCTTTGGCATCAGCAAGCTTTGGGTGGGCATCGGCATCGCCGTGCTGACCGCGATCATCATCTTTGGCGGCATCCCGCAGATCGCGCGGGTGGCGGAAATCGTCGTGCCCTTCATGGCCGGCGCCTATCTGCTGGCGGCGATCTGGGTGCTGATCACCAATATCACCGAGGTTCCGGGCGTTCTGGGCCATATCATCGCCTCGGCCTTTGGCCTGCAAGAGGCGGCGGGCGGCGTCATGGGCGGCATGGCCGCGGCGATGCTGAACGGCGTCAAGCGCGGCCTGTTCTCGAACGAGGCCGGCATGGGTTCGGCCCCCAATATCGCCGCGGTCGCGGTGCCCGATCCGCATCACCCGTCGAGCCAGGGCTTCGTGCAGGCGCTGGGCGTGTTCATCGACACGATTCTGGTCTGTACCGCCACGGCGATCATGATCCTGTTGTCGGGGGCGATCCCGTCGGAAACCAACACCGGTGTGGTGCTGACGCAGGCGGCGCTGGGTGAGCATTTCGGCAGCTTCGGCCATTACTTCGTCGCCATCGCGATCTTTTTCTTCGCCTTCACCTCGATCATCGGCAACTACGCCTATGCGGAAAACGCCATCATCTTCCTGGGCCATGGCAGCCAGGGGCCGGTGCTGGCGCTGCGCGCGGGCGTGCTGGCCATGGTGGTCTGGGGCGCGATCCAGCAGGTGCAGACGGTGTTCGATTTCGCCGACGCCTCGATGGGGCTGATGGCGACGATCAACCTGATCGCCATCGTCGCGCTGTCGGGAACCGTCGCCTATGTGACGCAGGACTATCTGCGCCAGCGGCGCGAGGGGAAAAACCCCACTTTCCACCTGTCCGAGCACCCGGAAATCGCCCCGGGCGTCAGCAGAACCATCTGGAAATGAAGCCTTGATCACCATCTATCACAAACCGACTTGCAGCACCTCTCGCAAGGTGCTGCAAATGATCCGCGATGCTGGACATGATCCCGTGGTCATCGACTATGTGGTCGCCGGCTGGACCCGGGCGCAATTGCTGGGCCTGTTCGCGGCGGCCGACGTCACGCCCGCGCAGGCTTTGCGGGCCAAGGGCACCGACGCCGCTGAGCGCGGGCTGATCGGCACCGATGACGAAACCATCCTGGCCGCCATGGTCGAGAATCCGGTTCTGGTCGAACGGCCCATCGTCTGCGGTCCGGGTGGCGTGCGTCTGTGCCGCCCGGCCGAGCTGGTCGCGGACACGCTGGCCCGCTGAGGCTTTTCCCGGCGTCCCGCGCGTGCTAATCCGCGCGGGAACCGCAAGGAAAGCCGCCCATGTCCGACCTCGATACCCTTCGCCAGTCCTATCTCAGCCGCGTTTCGGCCGCCCCGGATACCGATGCGCTGGAACAGGTGCGCCTTGCCGCCCTTGGCAAGAAGGGCGAGATCAGCGGCATGATGAAGGAACTGGGCCGCATGACGCCCGAGGAACGCCAGACCACCGGCGCCGCCCTGAACCGCCTGCGTGACGAGATCGACACCGCGCTGCGCGCCCGCAAACAGGGGCTTGAGGATGCGGCGCTGGACGCCCGGCTGAAGGACGAATGGCTGGACGTGACCCTTCCCGGGCGTCCGCGCCCCATGGGCAGCATCCATCCGGTCAGCCAGGTGACCGAGGAAGTCACCGCGATCTTTGCCGATATGGGCTTTTCGGTGGCCGAAGGGCCGCAGATCGAAAGCGACTGGTTCAATTTCGACGCCCTGAACATCCCGCCCGAACACCCCGCCCGGCAAGAGCATGACACCTTTTTCATGGCCCGCGCTGAGGGCGATCTGCGTCCGCCGCACGTCCTGCGCACGCACACGAGCCCGGTGCAGATCCGCGCCATGCAGGCCAGCGGCGCGCCGATCCGCGTCATCTGTCCGGGCCGCGTCTATCGCATGGACATGGATCAGACCCATACCCCCATGTTCCATCAGGTCGAGGGGCTGGCGCTTGGCCGCGACATTTCCATGGCGAACCTGAAATGGACGCTTGAGGAATTCTGCCGCGCGTTCTTTGAAATCGACGAGGTCGAGCTGCGGTTCCGCGCATCGCATTTCCCGTTCACCGAACCCTCGGCCGAGGTCGATATCCGCTGTTCATGGGAAGGCGGCAAGCTGACCATCGGACAGGGGGATTCGTGGCTGGAAATCCTTGGTTCCGGCATGGTCCATCCCAAGGTTCTGGCCGCCGGCGGGATCGATGCGAGCGAATGGCAGGGCTTTGCCTTTGGCATGGGCATCGACCGCATCGCGATGCTGAAATACGGCATCCCCGATCTGCGCGCGTTCTTTGAAAGCGACCTGCGCTGGCTGCGGCATTACGGGTTTGCGGCGGGCGATGTGCCGAGTGTGGCGGGGGGGCTGAGCAGGTGAGGCTCACTCCCGACAATTATCGGGATATGATGCGCCGTCTTGAGAAGGTGCCATTGGTTTATGTTGAGATTTGTCGCGTTCAACAAGATGAGTATGGCAACAAAAATGAAAGATGGGCGCTTCAAGAGTATTCAATAGAGGAAAAGGCGCCTCTCTCAGGTATACCTCTTGATAACAAACCAGCGGACCTTTCCGAGCAAGAGGTTGCAACTATTTTAGCCTTGCGCGATGGTCAGTTTATTGAAATTTCATCAGCGTATGATGGCCCATATCTCGATGGGGATGATCTGGAAGTCAGATTTGCTAGGATCACCATGAGCGGTCATGAATTCCTAGAGGTTACTCGCACTAATTCTATCTGGAAGAAAACTAAAGAAGCGGCGGGAGTTGCCGGTGGAATGGCCCTTCGTATGCTTTTCGAAACCGCCATGGATTACGCTAAAGCAGAGGTAAAATCTCGCGGATTTCCTATCCCCTAGATACTACGGTTTCGGGGCGGATCAAAGATTAAGTTGTTACTTTACCGCCACTCCCATCCGGCCCGTCGGCACGACGGGCAGCCCCCGCCCGCCCCCACGGCGGGGGCTTTGCCCCCACCTCGGTCGGGCGCTGCCCTTGATCTTTCAGCACATCCGTAAGTCCCGGCATCCTGACGAGCGCCGCATTTCGCGGGGCGGATCGGGCAGGTCTTGCCCTGGCATGACCCAAAGCCGCTATACCGATCACCACCCTCCCCCGCGCGCATAAACCCACAACCCCATCATCACCGTCGCCGCGCCCATGACATGAACCCATGGCACCCCGGTGATGATGCTCATCGCCGGCAGCACCAGCCACAGCGCGACGATCATCAGTCGCGCGGCGATCTTTCCGCGCGCCAGTTCCCACAGCCACAGCGCCGTGCCACAGATCAGCACGACCCCCGGGACGACCATCGCCGTTTCCACCCCATTTCCCCCTGTGCCAAGTTTCGCCGCATGCCGCCGGTCCGCGCCGCTCTCGGATGACAGTCCCGCGCGCCCCGGCTATTGTGGCCCACAGAATCCCAGCCCGCCACGCCAGCCAAGGGGCCAGCATGTCCGACCTCACCAAGCTTACCACCTATGCCTCGGCCTTCATGGCCTCAATCAGCTTGTTCAGCCTTGTCGATGTCGGGCGCGTCGATGGCTCTGGCCATGTCGCGGCCGCCATCACGCAAGTGTTTCTCTTGCCGATTCTGGGGCTGACCACGGCCAGCTTTCTGGCCGCGACCATCATCGTTCTGTCGCGCAGCTATCTGCGGCGACCCCATCGCTGGAACAGCGACCGGGCCGAACATGTGGTGCTTGAGGTCGGGTTGGCGACGGCGGCCTATTTCGGACTGCTGGCGCTGATCAGCTATGTGCTGGCGCTGTTCGCGCCGGCATGGCTGACGGGGGCGGGGCCGGCCATGGCGCGGTTCTGGCCGTGGTTTCTGGCGCTGCCCTGCCTGCTTTTCGCGGCGTTTGGGCCGCGCCACAAGCCGGCTTGGCTGGTGGCGGGCGCGCTCTTCGTGACCGTCGGGCTGTTCACCGGCTAGGCGGCCCGGGGGCCGCCCGCGCCCCTACCACAGCTCGGAGCCAAGCCTGCGGCGGATATCGTCCTTGTCATCCTGAATCATGCCGGGGATCAGGAACATGTCGATGATCACCCACAGACAGACCAGCCCCAGGATCGGCCAGCCGATCAGGATCGGCGCGGTCAACCAGCCCAGACCCCACAGCACCGCCATCAGGATGCCGCTGATCCAGCGGCCCAGATACATCCGGTGTACGCCCAGCCCCCACAGAAAGATCAGCAGCAGATAGGCGACCAGCGGCGATTTCGCGTCATTCGTCACCCGCTGTTCGATCAGGATTTCCCGTTGCGTGTCCATTGGCCCCTTGTCCATGTTAATGCCATTTACATATGGGGCGCCCGGGACCGCCGACAAGACCGGGCGGGCAGGATATTTGCGGCCGCCGGAACGGGCGCCTTGACGGCGGCATAGCGGGGGCGGCTGCGGGCCGCGCCACCCTACCATTCCGCCGCGCCATGGGTTATGGGACGCCAAACGTCACGGGGCCGCAGACATGAAATTCACCCTCTCCTGGCTCAAGGAGCATCTCGACACCACCGCCACGCTTGCGCAGATCACCGAGGCGCTGACCGATCTTGGGCTTGAGGTCGAGGGCGTGACCGATCCGGCGGCAAAGCTTGCGACCTTTACCCTGGCCAGGGTTCTGCATGCCGAACAGCACCCCGATGCCGACCGGCTGCGGGTCTGTCGCGTGATGACGGATGAGGGCGAAAAGCAGATCGTCTGCGGCGCCCCGAACGCCCGCGCAGGCATCACCGTGGTGCTGGCCAAGCCCGGCGATTACGTCCCCGGCATCGATGTCACGCTGGGCGTGGGCAAGATCCGCGGCGTCGAAAGCCACGGCATGATGGCATCCGAACGCGAGCTTGAGCTGTCCGAGGAACATGACGGCATTATCGAACTGCCCTCGGGCGAGGTCGGGCAGAAATTCGTCGACTGGCTGGCAGCGAACCGCCCCGATTCCATCGACCCGGTGATCGAGATCAAGATCACCCCGAACCGCCCCGATGCGCTGGGGGTCCATGGCATTGCCCGCGATCTGGCGGCGCGCGGTCTGGGTGTGCTCAAGCCGGTCGCGGATACGGTGGTGGCGGGCGGTTTCCCCTCGTCCATCGGCATCCGCATCACCCCGGAACTGGCCGAAAAGGCGCCGTTCTTTTCCGGCCGCGTGATCCGTGGCGTCAGGAATGGCCCCTCGCCCGAATGGCTGCAAAAGCGGCTCAGGGCGATCGGGCTGCGCCCGATCAACGCGCTGGTCGATGTCACCAATTTCTTTACCTATGACCTGAACCGGCCGCTGCATGTCTTTGACGCGGACAAGGTCAAGGGCGATCTGGTCGTGCGCCCCTCGGCCGAGGGTGAGACGCTTCTGGCGCTGGATGGCAAGACCTATGCCTTTGCCCCCGGCACCATGATCATCGCCGACGAGACCGGCCCCGAAAGCATTGCCGGCATCATGGGCGGCGAGGTTTCGGGCTGTACCGAGGACACGGTGAACGTGTTTCTGGAAAGCGCCTATTGGGATCCGATTTCGGTCGCGGCGACGGGGCGCGCGCTGAAAATCAATTCCGATGCGCGCTATCGGTTCGAACGCGGCGTGGACCCGGCATTCACCCAGCCCGGGTTGGAACTGGCGACGCGGATGATCCTTGATCTCTGCGGTGGCGAGGCGTCTCAGGTGGTGACCGCGGGCCGCGTCCCCGATACCGCGCGCAGCTATGCGCTGGACCCGGCCCGCGTGATCAGTCTGGTCGGCATGGACATCCCCGAAGCCGAACAGCGCCGCACGCTGACCGCGCTGGGTTTCCGGCTTGAGGGGGATCAGGCCTTTGTTCCCAGCTGGCGCCCCGATGTGCAGGGCAGCGCCGATCTGGTCGAAGAGGTCGCCCGCATCGCCAGCCTGACGAAATTGCAGGGCCAGCCTTTGCCGCGCCCGCGCCCGGGCGTGCCGCAACCGGTGCTGACGCCCCTGCAACGGCGCGAAAGCATCGCCCGGCGGATGGCGGCGGGTCTGGGTTACAATGAATGCGTGACCTACAGCTTTATCGACCAGCCCTCGGCCGCGTTCTTTGGCGGCGGCGCGGATGCCGTGCGCATCGAAAACCCGATCAGCAGCGAGATGACGCATATGCGTCCCGACCTTCTGCCCGGTCTGTTGGCGGCGGCGGCGCGCAATCAGGCGCGCGGTTTCGCCGATCTGGCGCTGTTTGAATGCGGGCCGGTCTTTCTGGGCGGTGAGCCGGGCGAACAGGACCTGCATCTGTCGGGCCTTTTGGTCGGCTCGAATGCCGCGCGCGATCCCTATGCCTCGCGGCGCAAGGTCGACATCTATGACGCCAAGGCCGATGCCGAGGCGATCCTGAACGCCATCGGCGCGCCCGCCAAGGCCCAGATCAACCGCAAGCTGGCCGGCTGGTGGCATCCGGGGCGGGCGGGCAATATCGCGCTGGGGCCGAACCTGCTGGCCAGTTTCGGCGAGATCCACCCCCGCGTCCTGCGCCATTTCGGCATCAAGGGCGTGGCGGTCGGCTTTACCATCCATGTTGCCAATGTGCCCCTGCCGAAAACCCGCACGCCGTCGCGGCCCGCGCTGATGCTGTCGGATTTGCAGGCGGTCGAGCGTGACTTTGCCTTTGTCGTCGATGCGAATGTCGAGGCGCTGACGCTCGTCAATGCCGCCGCCGGCGCCGACAAGGCGCTGATCGAGCGGGTGACCGTGTTCGATCAGTTTACCGGGCTGGAAGGTGGCAAGAAATCCATCGCCATCACCGCGCGGCTGCAACCCCGGGACAAGACCCTGACCGATGCCGAGATCGAGGCCGTGGCCGCGAAGATCGTCGAAAAGGTCGGCAAGGCCACGGGCGGCGTGCTGCGCGCCTAGGCCGCATCGCCGGGCGGAACCAGAAAGGGCAGGAATGGGGACATGAGCGATGACATATCCCACCCCAATCCCCCGCAGCCCGGTCCCGCCCGCCCCTTTTCCGGGGCCGAACGCGACGCGGTTTACCGCGCCATTCACGAAAGGCGCGATGTGCGCGGGCAATTCCTGCCCGATCCGATCCCCGACGAGGTGCTGATGCGGCTTTTGGGGGCCGCGCATGCCGCGCCCTCGGTCGGGTTGATGCAGCCGTGGAATTTCATCGTCATCCGCAGCGACGCGGTGCGGCGCGACATCCGTGCCGCTTTTGACCGCGCCAATGACGAGGCGCGGGCGATGTTCCCGCCCGAACGACAGGCGCTTTATTCACAGCTGAAACTGCAAGGCATCACCGAGGCGCCGGTCAATCTGTGCATCACCTGCGACCGCACGCGCGGGGGTGCGGTGGTGCTGGGGCGCACGCATGACCGCGACACGGATCTGTATTCGACGGCCTGCGCGGTCCAGAACCTGTGGCTGGCCGCCCGCGCCGAAGGCATCGGCGTTGGCTGGGTCAGCATAATCCGCGACGCCGATCTGCGCGCCATTCTGAACATCCCGGATCATGTGGTGCCGGTGGCCTATCTCTGTCTTGGCCATGTCCGCGAACTTTACGATCAGCCGGAATTGCAGGCGCGCGGCTGGGCGAAACGCCATCCCCTGGAGCAGATGATCTTTCACGAGAGCTGGGCTCAGGACTGACCGCCGCGCGGGCCCCGCGCGCGCCATTTGATCGCCGGCAGCGCGGGGACCGAGATCCCCAACAGGATGAACGCCAGCGGCAGCGAAAACAGAAAACCCATGGTGGCATAACCCAGCGCGCCGACAATGCCGCCGGTCAGAAACGCGCCGACCAGCGTCCACAGGATGCGCAGTTTGACCGCGTCGGGGCGCACGCCCGATCCGGGCCACAGCCGATGGCACAGCGCCCGGCCCAGCTCGATCCCGATATCGGTGATCATGCCGGTGGCATGGGTGGTGCGCACGCGGGCATGGGAAATCTTGGTGATGGTGGCGTTCTGCATGCCCATGATGAAGCACAGACAGGCCAGCGCCCAAAGCCGCCCCAAGGGGCCGGTGAACAGCCCGCCCGAGGCAAAGCACAACAGAAACACCCCCTGCACGGCGATGGCGGCGGCGTAATGGCGCCGCCCGCTGCGCCAGCGCAGCCAGTTGATCAACAGGCTGCTGAACCCCGCCCCGGCGACAAAGGCGCCGATGGCCAGCGCGGCGATGCCGGCAATGGCCAGATCGCCGCCGACCAGATGGTCGGGGATCTGTGACAGATAGCCGGTCATATGCGACGTATATTGCCCCAGCGCGAAAAAGCCGCCGGCATTGGCCGCCCCCGCGACAAAGGCCAGAATCGTCGCCAAAAGATAGTCGCTTGCCGGGCTGCGCCGATGCCCGACCAGAATGCGGGCCGAGTTGGCGGGCTGGAACAGACGTTTGCGGCGAACCATTGTATCGGGGCCAATGCGATGATTTTTCTGGGTTTCGACCCACTATTGCGCCCTGCGCGGTGCCGTGCAAGGTGCTTGAACAAGGCGCCCGGGGTCGCGGGCACCCGGCGCGCGGGCCGGTTGGGCGCGCAGGTCACCTATTGTGTCGCCCCGCGCCGCCCGCTCTAGATGGCGGTGTTCCCGATGTGAGGTTTTTTCGATGATGTCCCGCCGCAGCCTGTTTCGTTCCGCCGCCGCCGCCGGCGGCATGTCGCTTTGGGGCGGCAGCGCCCTTGGCGCGCAATCCGCCGCCAGCGCCGGTTTCTGGTACCCCGAGGAAACCGATCCGCATGAACGCACCTTCATGCAATGGCCGGTGAACCGCAAAGTCCATGACGACCCGGATTTTCTGGCCGATCTGCAAGGCACGATCGCCGATATCGCCAATACCATCGCCGAGTTCGAGCCGGTGGTGATGCTGGCCGCCAAGGATCATCACAAGGCGATCCGCAAGCTGGTCTCGGGCGCGGTCGAGCTGTGGGACATCCCGACCGATGATCTGTGGTGCCGCGATTCCGGCCCCTCGTTCGTGATCGACGGCAAGGGCGGGCTGGCGGTGACGCAGTTCAATTTCAACGGCTGGGGCGGCAAACAGGTCCATGGCAATGACGGCCTGATCGCGGCCCGTGTGGCGGAACGGATGGGCCTTAAGGTGTTCGACGCCGGGCTGGTGGGCGAGGCCGGCGGCGTCGAGACCGACGGTCACGGCACGCTGATCGCCCATGAAAGCACCTTTATCAACAAGAACCGCAACAAGGGCGACAAGGCCCGGGTCGAGGCGATGCTGCTTGCGACCATGGGGGCGAAAAAGACGATCTGGGCGCCGGGGATCAAGGGCGCCGACATCACCGATTACCATATCGACGCGCTGGCGCGGTTCGTCAAACCGGGGCAGGTGCTGATCCAGATCGGCGAAAAGGTCGATCCCGACGATCCCTGGTCGGTCGCCGCGGCCCGGACCTATGACATTCTGGCGGCCGCGACCGACGCCCGGGGCAAGAAGCTGGAACTGGTCGAGCTGCCCGAGCCCTATGATATTCGCGTGGACAGCCACGATTTCGTATCCTCATACGTCAATTATTATGTCTGCAACGGTGGGGTGATCGCCGCGCAGTTCGGCGACCGCGATGCCGACCGCGAGGCGGCGCGGATCCTGCGCAAGCTTTATCCCGGCCGCGAGGTGGTGATGCTGAACATCGATGCCGTGGGCGAGGTCGGCGGCGGCATCCATTGCGCCACCCACGAACAGCCAAAGGTGTGATCTTGCGCGACTGGCTGACCCGAAATTCCGAGGCGCTGGGCGCGGTTGGCGCCATCGCCACCGCCTTTGCCGCGTTGACCGCGCTGGTGGTCATTCCCTATCAGGTCGGTCAGGCCGACCTGATCCAGCGCGATCAGACGGGGCGGGAAATCTATCGCGAATTCCTGAATCTGACGGTGCAGAAACCGGAACTGGCCAATGCCGATTACTGCGCGATCCGCGACGAAACCCAGCGGACGGCCTATTCGGCCTATGTCGAATATATGGTCTATACCGCCGAACAGATGGTGGGGATATCGGACGACTGGCGCAAACCCATGGCGGCCTATCTGGCCGATCACACCAGCTATCTGTGCGGCCCGGCGGTCCAGGGCCGCGATGACGGCATGGCCGCGCTGATCGCCGAACTGGGCGTGATCTGCACGCCCGGGGATCAATGCGGATAGGCGGCGCGGCCCCGATTCGGGCCGCGCGCCGCGTGGCTCAGGCCGCGCCGACCAGAATGCCGCGCTGAACGGCGGGACGGGCCAGGAAACGGTCCAGATAGGCCTGAACATTGGCCATGCCGTCCATGCCGGTTTCGGCCTCGGCCTCGTAATTCACGCGCACGGTGCGCAGCCACGGCCCCACGGCCATGTCGGCGATGGAATATTCGCCGGTGATCCAGTCGCGGCCTTCAAGCTGTTTGTTCAGCACGCCCAGCAGACGCCGCGCCTCGTTGTAATAGCGGGTGCGGGGACGCGGATCCTCGATTTCCTTGCCCTTGTAGCGGTGGAAAAAGCCGACCTGACCGAACATCGGCCCCAGCCCGCCCATCTGCCACATCAGCCATTGAAGGGTGTGATAGCGCGCGGCGCCCGATTTCGGCAAGAATTTGCCGGTCTTGTCGCCCAGATAGATCAGGATCGCGCCGGTCTCGAAGATGCCGATGGGCGCACCGTCCGGCCCGTTCGGGTCCAGCATCGCGGGGATCTTGTTATTGGGATTCAGCGACAGGAATTCCGGGGTAAACTGGTCCTCGGGGTCGGAAATGCTGATGCGATGGGCGTCATAGTCCAGTCCGCATTCCTCAAGCATGACCGAGGTCTTGATGCCATTGGGCGTGTTCAGCGTGTAAAGCTGGATCACGTCGGGGCGCTTGGGCTGCCAGCGGCGGGTGATCGGAAAGTCGGAAAGTGCCGTCATGTTCGCTCCTGAAATCTCTTTCTTTGCATGAGGTGGGCGTGATATGGCAACTGTCGCAAGAACACGCGCAACAGGTTGGAATAGGTAAGACCATGTTCAAGGAATTCAAGGAATTCATCGCCCGCGGCAATGTCATCGACCTTGCTGTCGGTATCATCATCGGTGCTGCGTTCACGGCCATCGTGAATTCGCTGGTCGCCGATCTGATCAACCCGATCATCGGTTTGCTGACCGGTGGTACGGATTTCAGCGCCCATTATCTGGTGCTCAAGGGCGAGGTGCCGGCCGGCGCCAGCTTGCAGGCCGCACGCGATGCCGGTGCTTCGGTCTTTGCCTATGGCTCGTTCCTGTCGGCCGTCATCAACTTCCTGATCATCGCCTGGGCGGTGTTCCTGCTGGTCAAGGCGGTCAACCGCGTCCAGTCGGCCACCACCAAGAAAAAAGAGGAAGAGGCCGCGCCGCCCGCCGGCCCGACCCAGGAAGAGCTGCTGGTTCAGATCCGCGACGAACTGCGCGCCCATCGCGCCTGATCCCATCGCGCCTGATCATCGTCACGGAATGCAAACTGACCGGCGCGGGCCATCCCCGCGCCGGTCTTTTCATGTCAGCCGATGATCGCTTCGGGCGCGGTCCAGTCCAGCCCCAGCGCCTCGGCCACCGGCCCCGAGGTCAGCACGCCTTCATGCGTCGAAAGCCCCGCGCGCAGATGCGCGTCGTCGCGCAGCGCCTGACGCCAGCCCTTGCCCGCCAGCGCCAGCACGAAGGGCAGCGTGGCGTTCCCCAGCGCCCGGGTCGAGGTCTGCGGCACCGCGCCGGGCATATTGGCCACGCAGTAATGCATGATGCCGTCGACCGCATAGACCGGGTCCTGATGGGTGGTCGGGCGCGAGGTCTCAAAGCAGCCGCCCTGATCGATGGCCACATCCACCAGCGCCGAGCCGGGCTTGAGCAGCGAAAGCTGCGCCCGCGTCACCAGCTTGGGCGCCGCGGCCCCCGGGACCAGTACCGCGCCGATCACCATATCCGCACTGGGCAGCAATTCGGCGATGGCGCCCTTGGTCGCGTATTGCGTGGTCAGCCGGCCCATGAACACATCGTCCAGATAGCTCAGCCGCGGGATCGAGCGGTCCAGCACGGTGACATTCGCGCCCATGCCGACCGCGACGCGCGCCGCCGCCGTGCCGACCACACCGCCGCCGACGACCAGCACATTGGCCGGCCGCACGCCCGGCACACCCCCGATGAGCACGCCCGAGCCGCCATTGGCCTTTTGCAGGGTCCATGCGCCCATCTGCGGCGCAAGCCGGCCCGCCACCTCGGACATCGGCGCCAGCAACGGCAGACCGCCCCGCGCATCGGTCACGGTTTCATAGGCGATGGCGGTGACGCCGCTGGCCAGCAGGTCCCGGGTCTGGTCGGGGTCCGGGGCCAGATGCAGATAGGTGAACAGGATCTGCCCCTTGCGCAGCATGGCGCGTTCGGGGGCCTGCGGTTCCTTGACCTTGACGATCATGTCCGCCTGATCAAAAACGGCCTTCGCATCGGGCAGGATGCGCGCGCCGGCGGCCATGTAATCGGCATCGGGAAAGCCCGATCCGTTGCCCGCGCCGGCCTGGATCAGCACCTCATGACCGCGCGACACGATCTCTTGTGCCGCCTCGGGCGTAAGGCCGACGCGAAACTCTTGCGGTTTGATTTCTGTGGGACATCCGATTTTCATTGTGTTCCTCCTCACATGTGATGCGATGGTGACACAGTGCGGATCGCATTTTTTCTTAAACCGTGCGCCGGTCATGGCTATGTTCGAATAAATCACCGATAATTCGGAATAATACGCAGGGATATTCGTCAATGATTGAAATCGACGCAACGGATCGCCGCATTCTGGCCGTGCTGCAACGCGATGGCCGGATGACCAATGCCGATCTGGCCTCGGCGGTCGGGCTATCGGCCAGCGCCTGTCACCGGCGCGTTCAGCGGCTGGAGGAGGTGGGCGTGATCCGGGGCTATGTCGCGCTGCTGGATGCGCGCAAGCTGGAACGTCCGACCACGGTCTTTGTCGAGATCACCCTTGCGGGTCAGGCCGATGAACTGCTTGAGGCCTTTGAGCGCGCGGTCCGCACCATTCCCGACGTGCTGGAATGCCATCTGATGGCGGGGTCGGCCGACTATCTGTTGAAGGTGGTGGCCCGGGACACCGACGATTTCGCCCGCATCCATCGCCAGCGGCTGGCGAAGCTGCCCGGCGTCGCACAGATGCATTCGTCCTTTTCGCTGCGCACGGTGGCGTTCACGACCGCGCTGCCGGTTTAGGGGGCAAGGGCTGGCGCGTGAAAAAGGCGGCGTCCTTCACCCATGCCGGCAGGGTTTTCGCGGGATGGCGTCGTCATTGCCCCGGGCGCAGGATTGCCTGCGCTGTCCATCTTTCGTTACGGAGCCATGATATGAAACTCGGTCATTTTCTGGCGTTGATCCTGACCGCCGGGCCTGCCATTGCCGACACATCGGCCGGTATCGCCTATCTTTCCGGCGCTTCGGATGACGCGCGGCCGCTTGCACTGTCGATCTGGTATCCGACGGCTGAACCGGCATCGGCGACCATTGGCGGAAACGCTGTTTTTCAGGGTGCGCCTGCCGCTTTGGGTGCCGCCTTGCCGGAAACGCGCCTGCCTCTGGTGGTGCTGTCGCATGGCGGCCTGCGGTCGGCCGCCGATTCCGGGGCATGGCTTGGTGCATCCCTTGCCCGCGCGGGTTTTGTCGTGGTCGAGGTGAATGCGCCGCGCCCGAAAGATGGGGTCGCCGCGCTGGATGAAATATGGCGGCGACCGGCAGATATCAGCCGTGCCATTGACCTGATGCTGGGTGATGAGGGGTGGCGCGCCCGGATCAATCAGGACGGGATTTCCGTTGTGGGCTTTGCGCTTGGTGCGACCTCGGCCCTGTCCGTCGGCGGCGCAAAAATGGATGTCGACCGATATATGCGATCCTGCGACGCGGATGGCGCGAAACAGGGCGCGGATTGCGGTTGGTATGCGGCGCAAGGCGTAGCCATGACCCAAACCAGCCGCCAGGGGCTGGCGCGGCTGATCCCGGATCCCCGTGTCACCTCTGTCGTTGCCATCGCCCCGGAATATATCCCTGCTTTCGTGGCGGCCAGGCCGGATGCTGCCACGATGCTGATTTCGCTGGGAAAGCCGGACGGCAATGCCGGCGTACTTTCGGTCGATCAAGACATCGCCTTTCCCAATGCCTCGGTTTTCGATGCATTCGCGGTTTGCACCAAGGCCGGGCCGGATATCCTGCGCGAAGATGAGGGCGATGCGTCGCTTTGTGGCGGGTCGGCACAGGCTCGCGCAGACATCCATCAGGCGCTATCCGGGGCAATCACCGCATTCCTCATGGATGGTGGAAAATAGCGCCGCCGCCGATCATCGGCCAAGGGCGGCGCAGCGGTCCGCAGCGCGCCCTGGCATGGCAAAAGAAAACCCCCGGCAAGCGGGGGTTTTCTGAACCGAATGTGGTCGCTTGTCTTACAGCGCGCCTTCGCGTTGCGCTTTTTTGCGCGCCAGCTTGCGGGCGCGGCGGATGGCCTCGGCCTTTTCACGGGCCTTCTTGACCGAGGGTTTCTCGAAATGCTGCTTGAGCTTCATTTCACGGAACACCCCCTCGCGCTGAAGTTTCTTCTTCAGGGCGCGAAGCGCTTGTTCGACGTTATTGTCGCGAACACTTACCTGCATGTGGTTGTCACCACCTTCCTAGGTTAAAGTTGAGCTGAATTGCAGGACGCGGCCTTCTAGCAGGGCGAATCGCTTTTGTCCAGATTTTCCGGGTTCTGCTTTGGCATGAGGGGAAACTGCATGGTGGACGACAAAGAGCGCCTGATCGATGCGGCGCTGAACCATGTCGTGTTCGACGGCATGGGCGATCGCGCGATCGCCGCGGGCGCGCAGGATATCGGCATGGGGCGCGACCTCGCCCGGGTCTATCTGCCGCGCGGCGGCGCGGATCTGGCCGCGGCCTATCACCGGCGGGGCGATGCCGCGCTGCGCGAGTGGTTGGCCCGCACCCCGCCCGAGGGACGTTTCCGCGACCGCATCTCGCAGGCGGTGATGCAGCGCCTGTCGCTGAGCAATCGCGAACTGGCCCGGGCCGGCGCCACCGTTCTGGCGCTGCCGCAGAACATGGGGCTGGGCGCGCGGCTGGTCTGGGAAACCGTCGATGCGATCTGGGACGGGCTGGGCGATCGCTCGCAGGACGTGAACTGGTATTCCAAGCGGACCACCCTGTCGGCGGTATATGGCGCCACGGTGCTTTACTGGCTGGGCGACGATTCCCCCGATGCCGGGGACACGCGGGCCTTTCTGGATCGGCGGATCGAGGGCGTGATGCGGTTCGAAACGGCCAAGGCCCGGATTTCCAAGGTGCCCGGGGTTTCGGCGCTGACGCAGGCGGCGACGGGCTGGATCCGCCGTCCCGGAGCCCGTGATCCCGGATCCCGCCGCGCGCCCGGCCCCGCCGCCACCGAGGGAGGGGATGGATGATCCCCGATCTCATGCAGGCCATCGAGATCTCGGCCCCCGGCGGCGCCGAGGTTCTCAGGCCGGTGAACCGCCCCGTGCCGGTCGCCGGGCATGGCCAGATCCTGATCCGGGTGGCCTGGGCCGGGGTGAACCGGCCGGATGTCTTGCAGCGGGCGGGATCCTATGCGCCGCCGCCCGGCGCCTCGGATCTGCCGGGGCTTGAATGTTCGGGTGTGGTGGCCGCCGTCGGCCCCGGGGTCAGCCGATGGCGGCCGGGCGATCCGGTCTGTGCGCTGCTGCCCGGAGGCGGCTATGCCGAATTCGCGATCTGTGCCGCCGATCATGCCCTGCCGGTTCCTGCGGGACTGGACCTGCGCAGCGCCGCCGCCTTGCCCGAAACCGCATTCACGGTCTGGTCCAATGTGGTCATGCGCGGCCGCCTGCGGGCGGGCGAACGCTTTCTGGTCCATGGCGGTTCGTCCGGGATCGGCACCATGGCGATCCAGGTGGCGCATGCGCTGGGCGCCGTGGTCTGGGCCACCGCCGGATCGGAACAGAAATGCGCGGCCTGCGCCGAGCTGGGCGCGCATCCGATCAACTATCGCGAGGCCGATTTCGTCACCGTCATGCGCAAGGCCGGCGGCGCCGATCTGATCCTCGACATGGTCGGGGGCGACTATATCGCCCGCAATATCAAAAGTCTGGCAGATGACGGCCGGCTGGTGATGATCGCCTTTCTGGCCGGCGCCAAGGCCGAGATCAACTTTGCCCAGGTGATGGCGCGGCGTCTGACGCTGACCGGATCGACGCTGCGCCCGCAATCGGAACGCGCCAAGGCGCGCATCGCGCGCCAACTCGAAGAAAAGCTGTGGCCGCTGATCGTCGGCGGTGCGGTGCGTCCGGTGATCGACAGCAGCTTTGCCCTGTTGAACGCGGTCGACGCCCATCGGCGCATGGAAAGCAGCGGGCATATCGGCAATATCCTGTTGCAGGTCTCGGCCGTGAACTAGGCCGGGGGTGCGAGCCGATCCCTCAGGATGCCTCCGGCGGGGATATTTGAACATGAAAGAAGGGCGCACACACCCCGCCCGCCGGAGCAAAGGGCCGGGGTGTGGCGTCTTCCATGGCGGCCATCGGCGTCCCCGCCTGTTCCGCAATGCCAGAATGGCCGCGAAACATTGAGATTCGGTTAATGCCCTCTTCCATGTTCAAATATCCCCGCCGGAGGCAGTCCGGCCCGTGCCATCATCGCGGCGCAGGCATCAGAAAACTGCCCGTGCAATCCTGGCTCGTATCCGGGGCGCAGCTGCGCGGTTCCAGATCGGATGTCATGCAGATGCGCACCTCTTGCAGTGCGCGGTCGCGGCAGGTGACGGTGATGCCATCCCGGGTCAGGCCGGGATTCGCCTCGATGAACGCGTCTTCGATCACCTTGGCGGGCAGCCGCACATCGCGGTCGAGCCCGCGCAGCACATCGGGGATCGTGATTGTCTGTGCCGCGTCCCGGACCAGCTTGAAATAATCCTGCGCCGAAAGTCCGCTACAGCGTCCGTGTTTTTTCCATTGATACCAGGCAAGACCGGATGAGCCCATGACATCGGCCATGGCGCGGGTCTCGCGGCGCGCGGGGTCGCGGGCCGCGCTGCGGCAATCCTGCGGCCAGCCGCGTTCATATTGCGGCCAGAGTCCATGCACGACGAAATCGGTGCGGCGACCCAATGCGCATTGGCCGGGATCGCCATCCTTGCCTTCGGCGCGACACCAGCTCGGCGACCAGCTCAGCGACAGGACATAGTAATCGAACTGACCGGCCGCGGACTGACGGGCTACCGACTGGGCGGTCGCGGAAACGGACAAAAGCAGCAGGGCGGCGAGCAGGGCGAGGGTTCTCATGGTCGCGACCCTATCGCGCCACGATTCCCCGCGCCACGAGATTCAGGCTTTATTTTGCGCCCTGACCGGCATATATACCCCGCCAATCCCCTGAAAATGGATGGCATCCGCCGAAAGCCGTTTTCCCCGGCCGGTAGAGTATTGTTAAGGAGAAGGTCATGAACAAGCCGCTGATGGCCAAGGCCACCGCAGTCTGGCTGGTCGATAACACGACGCTGAGCTTCAAGCAGATCGCCGATTTCTGCGGCATGCACGAATTGGAAGTGCAGGGCATCGCGGATGGCGATGTGGCGGCGGGTGTGAAGGGTTTCGACCCGATCGCCTCGAACCAGCTTGACGCTGTCGAGATTCAGAAGGGCGAAAAGGATCCCCGCTACAAGCTGAAGCTCAAGCACAACCCCGCCGCCGAAGGCGAGGAAAAGCGTCGCGGCCCGCGTTATACCCCGCTGTCCAAGCGTCAGGACCGCCCGGCGGCGATCCTGTGGCTAGTCAAGTTCCACCCCGAACTGGCGGATGCGCAGATCGCCAAGCTGGTGGGCACGACCAAGCCGACCATCGCCTCGATCCGCGACCGCACGCATTGGAACATCCAGAACATCCAGCCCATCGACCCGGTCGCGCTTGGCCTTGCCAAACAGTCCGAGCTGGACGCCGCCGTGCAAAAGGCCGCCAAACGCAAGGCGGCCGAGGGTGGTGCGATGACCGATGACGACCGTCGCAAGCTTTTGTCCACCGAGACCTCGCTTGCGATGTCGGACGAGCCGCGCCTGCCGAGCGCCATCGCCGGGCTGGAAAACTTCAGCCTGAGCCGCGATGACGACGATAAGCCGGCCCGGGACGACAATCTGGACGCCGACAGCTTCTTCAATCTGCCCGACGCGGATGATGAGGACGACGACGACAACTAAGGCCACGGCCTTGGCATCGGGCGGTCCGGTGGTGGCCGCCCATGCCCATCGCCGGCACGAGGCGCAGCTTTCCGCTGGCCTGCTGCGCGCCGCCGGTATTCCGGCTGAAATCCTTGATCCGTTTCAGCACAATATGCAGCCGCAGGCCGGATTGACGGCATGCGGCGCGTGGTGTCCCGTCCGGTCGGAATGAGGCGCCGATGCTTCTGGAATCCGCGGGCCCCGGCGCGAATGACGGTCACGCGGCGGTTGTCCTTGCGCTGCTGGCCTGGCGGTGCGGCGTCGCGCCGATGATGGGCGGGCTTTATCTGCGGCGGCCCGAGGAAGCCCGGGCCGCGCCGATTGCCTGACCTGCCGCCCGATCAGATCGATCAGATCGACAGGCAGATATATTTCAGTTCCAGATAATCCTCGATCCCGTAATGCGAGCCTTCGCGGCCAAGGCCCGATTGCTTGACCCCGCCAAAGGGCGCGACCTCGGTCGAGATGATGCCGGTGTTCACGCCGACGATGCCGTATTCCAGCCCTTCCTGCACGCGGGTGATGCGGCCGATGTCGCGGGCATAGAAATAGCTGGCAAGGCCAAAGATCGTGGCATTGGCTTTCTCGATCACCTCTTCCTCGGTTTCGAACCGGAACAGGGGGGCAAGCGGGCCAAAGGTTTCCTCGGTCGCGACCAGCATGTCATCGGTCACGCCGGTGACGACGGTCGGTTCAAAGAACAGCCCGTCCTTGCGCTTGCCGCCGGTGACGACCTTGCCGCCGCCGGCCAGAACGTCCTGGATGTGCTCTTCGACCTTTTCGACGGCCTTTTCGGTGATCAGCGGGCCGGTGGTCACCCCATCCGCAAAGCCGTCGCCGACGCGCAGCTTGTCGACCGCCGCCGCAAGCTTGGCGGCAAAGGCGTCATAGACGCCGGCCTGCACATAGATGCGGTTGGCGCAGACGCAGGTCTGGCCGTTATTGCGGAATTTCGACGCCATCGCGCCCTCGACCGCCTGATCCAGATCGGCGTCGTCAAAGACGATGAAGGGCGCGTTGCCGCCCAGCTCCATCGAGCATTTCAGCACCTGATCGGCGGCCTGACGCAGCAGGATCCGCCCGACCTGGGTCGAGCCGGTGAAGGTCAGCTTGCGGATCAGCGGGTTTTCGCAAAACTCCTTGCCGATATCCGAGGATCGCGACGAGGTGACGATGCTGAACAGCCCCTTGGGGATGCCGGCGCGTTCCGCGAGCACCGCCAGAGCCAGCGCGGAAAGCGGCGTCTCGGCGGCGGGGCGGCCGACAAAGCCGCAGCCTGCGGCGATCGCGGGGCCGCATTTGCGGGTGATCATCGCATTGGGGAAATTCCACGGCGTGATCGAGGCCACGACCCCGATGGGCTGTTTGATCACGGTCAGACGCTTGTCGCGCATATGGCCGGGGATGGTTTCGCCATAGATGCGCTTGGCCTCTTCGCCGAACCATTCGATGAAGCTGGCGCCATAGGCGATCTCGCCCTTGGCCTCGGGCAGGGGCTTGCCCATTTCGGCGGTCAGGATGCGGCCCAGATCGTCCTGATTTTCCATCATCAGATCGAACCATTTGCGCATGATCTGCGCGCGTTCCTTGCCGGTGCGGGCGGCCCATTCCTTCATCGCGGCGGCGCTGGCCGCGATGGCGCGGGCCACCTCGGCGCGCGAAAGATCGGCGACCTCGGCGATGATGTCGCCGCGCGCGGGGTTCACCACGGGGAATGTCGTGCCGTCATCGGCGTCGATCCATTCGCCGGCGACATAGGCGCGGGTCTGCAACAGCGAGGGATCTTTCAGAAGCATCCTCAGGTCGGTCGGCTGTTTGTTCATGATCGGACTCCTTCGCGGCATGACCAGGGCAAACTTGCGCTTTTGCCGTGACAAAGCAAGCGAAAGCCCGTTTGCGGCCGCATCATCGAAACGTGATGGATCCGGGGGGCCGCGCCGCGCGTTGGACGGTCAATCGTCAGGTATTCCCTCTTGGCGATCTCGAACTGCGGCGCGCCTGGCGCGCCGCTTTTTTTCGGGGGACCCCTTTTCCGTCGTGGATCAGCGCGGGTCGGTCCCCGCACCCGACCAGCAGGGTTGCAGGTCGCCGGGGCGCGGGCTTGCGGCATGGACGCCGCGCGCAATCGCCCGCGCCAGCACACAGGCAGCCGCATGGCCAAGCGCAAAGGGCGTTATCGCCGGATCGGGCAGGGGGCGCGCCCCGGTCGAAACCGCAAAGACCAGATCGCCGTCAAAGGGGGTGTGGCTGGGCAGAATGGCGCGCGCCATGCCGTCCTGTGCCGCCGTGGCCAGCCGGGTCAGCCCGGCCTTGTCGAGCGCCGCGTCGGTCGCGACGATGGCGATGGTCGTCGCCTCGCCCAGCCGCTTTGTGGCTTGCGGTTCATGCCCGGGATCATAGGGCCCGTTCAACCCAAGGCCGCCGAATTCGTCGCCCAGCTCATATGGCGCGGCCCAGAATTGCCGCCCGCTGCCGGCGGTGACCGAACCCAGCGCGTTCACCACCACCAGCGCGCCGATGGTGATGCCGCAGTCCAGCACCGCCGAGGCCGAACCCAGCCCGCCCTTCCAGCGATGAGTCAGCGCGCCGGTCCCGCCCCCTTCGCTGCCGATGGCGAAATCGGGCGCGGCGGCGGAAAGCGCGGCGCGTCCCAGCCCCGGATAGGGATTCGCGCCCCAATCCTTGTCACCGCCGTTCAGCAGGTCGAAGACGATGGCGCCCGGCACGATGGGCACCCGCACCGGGCCGACCTGAAACCCCCGGCCCATGGCGCGCAGCCCCTCGGCGACGCCATCGCAGGCCGCAAGCCCGAAGGCCGAGCCGCCCGACAGGACCAGCGCATCGACCGCCGGCACCATCTTGTCGGGGGCCAGCAGATCGGTCTCGCGCGTGCCGGGGGCGCCCCCCATGACATTGACCCCGCAGGCCAGCGGCCGATCCGCCAAAAGCACCGTCACCCCCGAGCGCAGGCCGTCGTCGCGGGCATTGCCGACGCGCAGGCCGGCAATATCGGTGATCAGGTTCCGTGTCCCCTGTCGCATGGCGTCGATCCCGTCCTGTTGATGTCCGGCCCAGAGAACCGGCGGGCCGGTCGCGGCGTTGCAACAGGCTAGTCGCGTACCTAGATTTGCCGCAACCGCTTTCGAAAGGATGCCACCATGACCGCGCCACTTCACCGGATCTATGGCCGCCCGCTGGATGCCGGGATGCCCAAGGGCTTTGATCAGGCGATCTTTGGCATGGGCTGTTACTGGGGTGTCGAGCGCCTGTTCTGGCAGCAGGACGGGGTCTGGCTGACCGAGGTGGGCTTTGCCGGCGGGACCGTGCCCAATCCGACCTATAAGCAGGTCTGCGCCGGCGGCACCGGTCAGGCCGAGGTGGTGCGCCTGATCTATGACAGCTCGCGCGTCAGCTATGAGCGGCTGTTGCAGGTCTTCTGGGAAAACCACAACCCGACCCAGGGCAATCGCCAGGGCAATGATATCTGCGATCAGTACCGCTCGCTCATCATGTATTTCAACGACAGCCAGCGTATCGCGGCGGAACGCAGCAAGGTGGATTACGGCAACCGGCTGGCGGTGGGGGGCTATCCCGACATCACCACCCAGATCGTGGCCGCCGGCCCCTTCTATCCCGCCGAAGAGGATCATCAGCAATATCTGGACCGTTATCCCGATGGCTATTGCGGGCTGCGCGGGACGGGCATACAGGCCCATCTCAGGGATTTTGCCGAGGATAGCTGATGTCGACCTGGACCGCGCTGACCCATACCGCCGGACGCGATGCGGCCGAGGCGCTTTGCGAACTGGCCGAGGGCATGACCCCCGAACCCGTCGGCAGCGGCGTCTTCGAGATCGAGGACGGCAGCGACCGTTGGGAGGTGGGGCTCTACTTTACCGAACGCCCCGACGAGATCGCGCTGGCGCTGCTGGCGGCGGCCTGGGGCGCCGAGCCCTTTGTCATCTCGGAATTGCCCGAGGTGGATTGGGTCGCGCATGTGAAACGCGAACTCAGCCCGGTCGAGGCCGGCCGGTTCTTTGTCCATGGCAGCCATGATGCCGACAAGATCCCCGAGGGCGCCGAGGCGCTGTTGATCGAGGCGGCGATGGCCTTTGGCACCGGCCATCACAACACCACCAAGGGCTGTCTGCTGGCGCTGGACCGGCTGATCGGTGCCGGGATCGCGCCGCAGCGCATCGTCGATATCGGCTGTGGCACCGCCGTTCTGGCGATGGCGGCGGCGCGGGTCTTTCCGGTCACCGTGCTGGCCGGGGATATCGACCCGATGGCGGTCGATGTCGCGCGCGCCAATGTGCTGGCCAACGGACTGGACGGGCGGGTGGAATGCGTCGAGGCCGTGGGGTTCGACCAACCCCTGATCGAGGGCGCGGCGCCCTATGACCTTGTCTTTGCCAATATCCTGAAACAGCCGCTGATCGACCTTGTGCCGGATATGGCGCGCTATGTCGCGCATGGCGGGCGGGCGATCCTGTCGGGGATTCTGACCACCCAGGCCGATGAGGTCGTCGCGGCCTATGCCGCCGGCGGTCTTGCGCTGGAGCGTCGCGACGATCTGGGCGAATGGTCGACGCTGGTGGTCACGCGCGCCTGATCGCGGGGCGGCTTTTCGGAGTGGGGCCGGCAAGTCCGGGACGCGCAAGGCAGGGGCCGGGCAGGATCGCGGCCCTTGTCAGGACCTGTCGCAAAGGGGTGCGCGCCAAGTCGTCGATGCCGGAATGCGAAAGTCCCGGAAAACGAACGTCCCGAAATACGAAAGGCGGCCCCTTGGGCCGCCTGAATATCGGACCCGGCTTGCGGGTCTTGTGACTGCGCCGGGCGACCGGGGGTCAAGCCTTGCGCAGAAACCGCCTTGATCAGCGGAGGTATGCGATCCGTTCGATATCGCCGCGGTTCAGACCGATATCGTCCAGCTCGCGGTCGGTCAGGCGGTTCAGCGCGTTTTTCGTCACGCGCGCATCGTTCCAAGCGGTCAGCGCCGCCCAGATTTTCGAACCAATACCGATAGAGCCCGCACCGCCATGGACGCGGTTCGTGTCAATCGCCGACATGTTATCACCTTAAATGTTCTGCCCGCTCGTCGGGCGCTGCGTTGATGCTGTGGATATAAAGCAGGCAATGCGCAAAAACCACGCATATCCCGGCATTCCCGCTATGCAGCGCCTGCATAAGGCACGGTTTTTATTTACTTTTTGCAGAAATCAACGAATTTCTGCACTGCGGCGCAATTTTCTCCCGCGCGGGTGGGGGTTTCTGGAAAAAGATTGCACCATCATCGGCGGATTGTTCAACACCAGTCGCCAATCGCGGCCTGCCACAGCGCAAGTGACGCCACGGCAGCCGTGTCCGCGCGCAGGATTCGCGGCCCCAAAGCGATCGGCGTGACGCATTCCATGGCCCGAAGCCGGCGCCGCTCTGATTCGGACCAGCCGCCTTCGGGGCCGATCAGAATCGCCCAGGGGCCGCGCGGCAGACCCGCCAACAGCTGCGCCGGCCCGGCCAGCGCCTCATCCGCCCAAAGAATCCGCCGCGCCGGATCCCAGCCATCCAGCAGGCGCGCGAGCACCGCCAGATCGACGACCTCGGGGACAAAGGTGCCGCCGCATTGCTCGGCCGCCTCGACGGCATGGGCTTGCAGGCGGTCCTGGCGGATGCGTTCGGAATTGGTGTGGTCGGTCTGCACCGGCAGGATGCGGGCCGCGCCCATCTCGGCGGCCTTTTCGACGATGAAATCGGTGCGCGCCTTCTTGATCGGGGCAAAGATCAGCCACAGGTCCGGCGGATCCAGCTGCGGCGCGGTCCGGTCAAGGGCCAAAAGATCGCCGCCCCGCTTGGCCAGCCGCTCGATCCGCGCCCGCCACTCGCCGTCCCGGCCATTGAAGACAAGGATTTCGTCGCCCGGCCCCTGACGCATCACCGAATTCAGGTAATGCGCCTGATCGGGATTCAGCGCGATGCCTTGTCCCTCGGCCAGCGGGTGATCTATGTAAAGTCTGATTTTCGCCATGATGGGGCGCAGCCTAATGCAGACCGACCACCAGACGCCAGAGGGCCAGAGCACCGTCGCCGACGCGCCCCCAGACAACTGGGTCGACCGTTACGCGCCGCCCGACTGGCGGCCATGGCTGCGGCTGTCGCGCGCCGACCGGCCGATCGGCACCTGGCTTTTGCTTTTGCCCTGCTGGTGGGGGATCGGGCTGGCGATGATTGCCGATCATCCGCAATGGCACGATCTTTGGATCGCGGTCGCCTGTGGCGCGGGGGCGGTTCTGATGCGCGGCGCGGGCTGCACATGGAACGACATCACCGACCGCGATATCGACGACAAGGTGGCGCGGACGCGGTCGCGGCCGATCCCGTCGGGGCAGGTGACGGTGACCGGGGCGCTGGTCTGGCTGGCGGCGCAGGCGCTGGCCGGTTTCGTCATCCTGTTGACGCTGGGGGGCGCGGCGATCCTTTTGGGCATCGCCTCGCTGGCGCTGGTTGCGATCTATCCCTTCGCCAAGCGGTTCACCTGGTGGCCGCAGGTGTTTCTGGGCCTTGCCTTCAACTGGGGGGTGCTGCTGGCCTGGGCGGCGCATACCGGCAATCTGGCGCCCGCGCCGGTGCTGGCCTATCTGGCGGGGATCGCCTGGACGATCTTTTACGACACCATCTATGCCCATCAGGATGCCGAGGACGACGCCCTGATCGGGGTCAAATCCACCGCGCGGCTGTTTGGCACCGATACGCCGCGCTGGCTTGCGGTCTTTGGCGCGGCCTCGGTCCTGTTCCTGACGCTGGCGGTTCTGGCGACGGGGCCAAGCTGGTCGCAGGCGCTGATCGCGCTTTTGGGGGTGGCGGGGTTTGCCGGGCATCTGCTTTGGCAGCTCGGTCGATTCGACATGCATGACGGCGCCGGCTGCCTGCGGCTGTTTCGCGCCAATCGCGATGCGGGGCTGATTGTCGCGCTGTTTCTTGCTGTTGCCGGGATCGTGTAATTGCGAATTCCCGCCGCGCGGATTACACCGTGCGGGTCGGAAACAGCCCGAAGGTCCCCCGGATGGCCAATCCCCAACGTTCCGCAGCCCGCCCGGCGCGTCGCGGAAAGATCCTTGCCGTCAGCCTGATCGCCATTCTTGCCGCGGGCGGGCTGTCCTTTCTGGGCGCGCGGGCGGCGGCCGATTTTCTGGAAGACAGTGCCTCGCGCAAGCTGGGCACGGCGCTGGCGCCCTATGACTGGGTGAGGGTGCGCACCGACGGGCTGCGGGTGCATCTGAACGGGACCGCCCCCGACGAGGTGCAGCGCTATCGCGTCCTTGCCCAGGCCGAGGCGGTCGTCGATGCCGCCCGCATCGTCGACGACATTCAGATCACCGCCCAACAGACCCAGCAGCCCCCGGATTTCGAGGTCGAGCTGCTGCGCAACGATGACGGGATCTCGATCATCGGGCTGGTCCCCGCCGATCTGGACCGCAAGGCCATGGTCGATGCGCTCAAGCGCCAGACCGGCGGCAGCAGCGTGTCCGACCTGCTGGAAACCGCCGATTACCCGGTGCCCAAGGGCTGGCAGGACGCCTTTGCGCTGGGCCTGCGCGCCGCACAGCTGGCGCCCCATGCCAAGATCTCGGTCCGCGCGGGCGAGGTGACGGTCCGCGCCATCACCGACAGTCCCGCCGAAAAACTCAGCCTTGAGACGGCGCTGAACCGCGCCCGGCCCAAGGGGGTTGAGCTTATGGCCGATGTGACCGCGCCACGGCCGCTGATCGCGCCCTTTACGCTGCGCTTTGTCAAGGATGTGGCCGGCGCGAGGTTCGACGCCTGCGCCGCCGATACCGATGCCGCCCGCGCCCGCATTCTGGCCAAGGGCCGCGACGCCGGCGTGTCCGATGCGGCGCAATGCCAGCTGGGCCTTGGCGTGCCCTCGCCGAAATGGGCGGATGCGGCGGTTGCGGGCATTGCCGCCATCGAAACGCTGGGCGTGGGTTCGGTCACGCTTTCCGATACCGATATCGCGCTGTTCGCCCCGGCCGAGGTCGAGGCCGCGCGGTTCGACGAGGTGGTCGGCCGGCTTGAAGGGGCGCTGCCTCCGGTCTTCAAGCTGACGGCCGAACATGAAAGCGCGCGCGACCGCGATGCCGGCCCGGTCGAGTTTTCCGCCGTGGTCGATGGCGGCGGCGTGTCCCTGCGCGGTCGCATTGCCGATGAGCGCATGCGCGGCGTCGTCGAAAGCCTGGCCCGGTCCCGCTTTGGCGAGGTCGACAGTTCGTTGCGCATCGACGACAAGGCGCCCGAGGGCTGGACCCTGCGCGCGATCGCCGGGCTTGAGGCCATGCAGGGGCTGAGCCGTGGCATGGTCACGGTGACGCCCGCGCTGATCAAGATCACCGGCGTGTCGGGCAATCAGACCGCATCGGACACCACGGCGGCGCGGCTGTCACAGCAATTGGGGCCGGGTGCGCGCTATGAGCTGGCGATCCGTTATGACCGGCGGCTGGATCCGCTGTTGGGGCTGCCCTCGGGGGTGGAATGCGTGGATCAGCTGAACGCCACGATGCGCGAATCCGAAATCGGGTTCGAGCCGAACAAATCCGTCATCGCGGGCGATCCCGGGCCGACGCTGGCGCGGCTGGCCGAAACGATGAAGAATTGCGCCGATTTCCGCATCGAGGCCGGCGGCCATACCGATGCGCAGGGCTCCGAGGCTTTTAACGCCGAACTGTCGCGCCGCCGTGCGCAGGCCGTGGTCGAGGCGATGACCGCGGCCGGCATCGACACCCGCTATCTGACCGCCAAAGGCTATGGCGAAAGCCAGCCGGTTTCCGACAACGATACCGATGCGGGGCGCGAGGCGAACCGGCGCATCGAATTCACCCTGCTGGCCGATGATCCGGTGATGGCCGAGGTGCCGCGCCCGGCCGAGCTGGTCAAGGGTGTGACCGATTCGCCCGAGATTCTGGCCGGAAAGGTGCAGGCCGTCGCGACGGGCGCCGCCACAGGGGCCTTGATGCCGGCGGTCGGCGACCTGATCGAGGCCCAGGCCTCGGGGACCGAGGGGGCCAATCTGGCCGCCATCGCCGCCGCCACGCGCCCGGCTCTTGGCGCCATCGGTCGGGATCCGGTGCTGCGGGCGCTGGCCGATCCGACGACGCCCGAGGGCGCGGCGGCGCGCGCCGGGACGCGACCCGCGCAAACCGGGGTCGGGATCGTGCCCGACCTGCCCGGGGCGATCATTCCCGCCATCACGCCGATGTCGCCGCCCGATGTGGCCGGCGAATTGCGCCCGCCGCCCCGGCCCACAGCCGGGGATGCCGCCGGAAACGCGTCCGAAAACGCATCCGGGGACGCGCCATGATCCGCATCCCGGTACGGCACGGCATTTCGGCCTTGACCCATAGCCCCTTGCTCTGAAACCTGTCGCGCATGAACCGTACCGAATTCATCATTGCCACCGCTGTCATCCTGTTCGTGGCCTTTGTGCTGGGCTGGTTCGCCTGTTGGCTGATCCATCGCCTGACCCGCGTCACCCGTGCCGAGATGGGCGAGTTGGAACATATGGCCCAACAGCTGCATGACGCCGAAGAGGCCCGCGACAGCGCCATCACCCAGCTTGAGGAACGCGAGGCCGCGTTGATCGCGCGGCTCTCGCAGACCGCCTCGGATCTGCATGCCGCCCGCGACGAGCTGCGCGAAACCCATGCCGAGATCGAGGAATTGCGCAGCTATATCAATCAAAAGCTGGCCCGGAACGGCTGAATGCGAAAAGGCCCGGCGGTATAGCCGGGCCTTTTGCGTGATCGCTCAGGGCGGGTTCAGATGCCGGCCTCGACGATGGCGCGGGCCAGGATCGGCACGGTCGAATCGTTCAGCCCCGCGATGTTCAGCCGCGAATCGCCCACCATGTAGATCGCGAATTCCTCCTTGAGGCGCTGAACCTTGTCGGCCGGCGCGCCCAGACGCGAGAACATGCCGCGATGCGAGGCGATAAAATCGAAACGGTCCGACCCCGACAGCGCGCGCAATTCCGACGCCAGCTGTTCGCGCAGGCGCAGCATGCCGCCGCGCACCTCTTCCAGCTCGGCCATCCAGTCGGCGCGCAGATCGGGCGAATTCAGCACGGTGGCCACGATCTTGGCGCCGTGAAAGGGCGGAAAGGAATAGGTCTGGCGGTTCAGAAAGGCCATCGCCCCCTGCGTCAGATCGCGCGTCGCCGCATCCTTGCATTGCGCCAAAAGGCAACCGGTGCGTTCGCGATAGATGCCGAAATTCTTGCTGCACGATGCGGCGATCAGCACCTCGGGGATGCGGCTTGCGATCAGACGGGTGCCGGCGGCATCGGCCTCAAGCCCGTCGCCAAAACCCTGATAGGCCAGATCGATCAGCGGCAGCGCCCCGGTTTTTTCCAGAATATCCGCGACCTCGGCCCATTCTTCGATGGTCAGGTTGGCGCCGGTCGGGTTGTGACAGCAGCCATGCAGCAACACCACATCGCCCTTTTTCGCGCGGGCGATATCGGTCTTCATGCCCTCGAAATCGACGCCGCGGGTCGCGTTGTCGAAATAGCGATAGGTCTCTACCGGCAGGCCCATGAAATTCATGATCGAGACGTGGTTTGGCCAGGTCGGATCGCTGACAAATATCCGCAGGTCGGGATTGGCCATGCGCGCCAGTTCCAGCGCCTGCCGGATCGCCCCGGTGCCGCCGACCGTGGCCAGCCCGGCGGTCAGCTCGGGCTTGTAGCCTGCGCCCAGAACCAGCTCGCCCATGGCTTTCAGAAAGTCCGGCTCACCCGAAAGCGCCGAATAGGTCTTGGTCGTTTCGCTGTCCAGCATCCGGCGCTCGGCCTCAAGCACGGCGCGCATGATCGGCGTGTGGCCATCGGCATCCTTGTAGACACCCACGCCAAGGTCGATCTTGCCCTGGCGGGGATCGGCCTTGAACTCGCCCATCAGGGCCAGGATCTTGTCGGGGGCCTGCGGTTTCAGATTGCCCAGCATCACGCGTCTCCGGTTGCGATTTTAAGGTCAGGGAAGCTGCCCCATTCGGCCCAGCTTCCGTCGTAAAGCGAATGGTCGTGCTGTCCGATGCACTCAAGCGCAAGAAACAGCGATGCCGCCGTCACCCCCGACCCGCAGGTGGTGATGACCGGTCGGGACAGGTCGACGCCGGCGGCCTCAAAGGCGGCGCGCAGCTCGTCCACGGGTTTGAGCGTGCCATCGGCGGCATAAAGCAGGCCAAAGGGCAGGTTTTTCGAGCCCGGGATGTGACCCGAACGCAGGCCGGGACGCGGCTCGGCGACCTCGCCGCGAAAGCGTTCGGCGGCGCGGGCATCGACGATTTCATGATCGCCAAGCTTGCTTGCGGCGGCGATCTGGGTGACGTCGCGCACCAGTTCGGGCCGGCGCCGGACGCTGAAATGGCGGTCGCGGATCTGGGGCGGGGCATTGTCGAGCGGGCGCCCCTCGGCCCGCCATTTGCCAAGGCCGCCGTCCAGAACGGCGACGCTGTCATGGCCCATCAGGCGGAAATTCCACCACACCCGCGCGGCAGAATGCACGGGCGAATTGTCATAGACCACGATCTGGTGGCCGTCGCCGATGCCCATGGCGCGGACCCGGCTGACGAACAGCTCGGTCGGGGCGGCCATATGCGGCAGCGCGCTGCGGGTGTCGACGATCGCATCCAGATCCCAGAAACGGGCGCCGGGGATATGGGCCGCGCGGTATTCCGCATGGGCATCGCGGTCGCCGCCCAGAAACCAGGTTGCGTCGATCACGCGCAGATCCGGGTCGGCCAGATGCGCGGCCAGCCAGTCGGTTGACACCAAAATCCCGGGATTGTCGGTCATCGCTTTGCCCTGCTGAGTTGCCCCGATGTAACCGCGCTGTCACGGGGCTGCAATGGCCGGGTGCATGTCGCGGGCGCGCCCGGCCCGGAAATGCGGCCAAGCCAGGGGCGCGCGGGCGGGGATCAGCCGCCCTGTTTCAACAGCCGCTGTTTCTGGCGGTTCCAGTCGCGCTTGGCGCTGGTTTCGCGCTTGTCGGCGGCCTTCTTGCCCTTGGCCAGCCCGATCTTCAGCTTCACCATGCCGCGATGGTTGAAATACATCACCAAAGGCACCAGCGTCATCCCCTGCCGGCCGATGGCCTGCCAGAACCGCGCCAGTTCCTTGCGCGACACCAAAAGCTTGCGCCGCCGCCGTTCCTCGTGCCCGAACAGCGCCGCCTGTTTATAGGACGAGATATAGCCGTTGATCAGCCACAACTCGCCCCCCTCGATCGAGGCATAGCTTTCGGCGATGTTCGCCTGGCCGGTGCGCAGCGCTTTGACCTCGGACCCGGTCAGCACGATGCCCACCTCAAGATCGCTCTCGATGAAGTAATCGAACCGCGCCCGGCGGTTTTCGGCAATGACTTTGTAATTGGGGTCGGATTTCGTGGCCATGATGGCCCCGAGATAAGTGCGCGGATGCGTGAAGTAAAGATTATGCGCATCAACGCGTGATGGCCGGCCCGGCGGGCGGCGCGGCCAAGCGCGGTTGAAACGGCGCAGCACGGTGCGGGTGGGGCAGAACCACGGTCCCGGCATAAGGGTCAGAGCAATCAGAAATCGGTTCATGTCAGCTTTCTGTTCTGAAAGCAGAGACTCCCGATGAAAGGGTCGCGAAGACGGGTGCGACGACTGGCCCCCATGCAAGCAATTGTCCGGCCGCGCCGGGGCCGCTAGGATCGCCATCGCAAGGGGTGCGGGGTCAAAAGGGGGCCGGGGCGATGCCGATGTTGTACCAGATCGCGCTTGGCTCGGTCTTGATGACCGGGACGATCGTGCTGGCGGGGATCACCGTCTGGCTGCTTGAGCTGGCCGCCGAACGGCATGCGCCGTGGTTTCGGCGCGAGCCACGCCGGATCAAGCTGGTTCTGGCGGTGATGTGCATGTCGCTTTGGTCGCTGGCGACGATTTCGGGCGGCGTCTGGCTTTGGGCGGTGACATTCTATCACCTGAACGCCTTTGCCACGATGGAAGAGGCGGTCTATTTCACCTTGGTCACCTTTACCACGCTGGGCTATGGCGATGTGCTGTTGCCCCAGTCGATGCGCATCATGGGCGGTATGGCGGCGGTGAACGGGATGCTGAATATCGGCGTGCTGACGGCGCTGTTGATCGAAACCGTCCGCGCGCTGCGCAGCAGGCCGCCGCATTAGACCCTGCCGCACCCGGGCATGCCGCACTGATCGGGGGGCTATTCCACCCGCGCCAGCGCGGCCACAAGGTTGCGCGCGCCCGCCCGGACATCGTTCCAGGTCGCGTCAAAGCCGGTGTCATTGCCGAAATAGGGGTCGGCGACGGCCTGTCCCTCATGCCCGGGAACGTGATCCAGCAACAACGACAGCCGCGCGCGGGCATCGGCGGGCGCGACCTTTCTGAGATTGCTCAGGTTCTGGTGATCCATGGCGATGATATGGTCGAAGCGTTGAAAATCCTCGGGCCGGATCTGGCGCGCGCGCTGGCCAGAGATGTCGATGCCATGCCGGGCGGCCACCGCCTGTGCACGCGGATCGGGGGGCTCGCCCGAATGCCACGCGCCGGTGCCGGCGGAATCGACATCCAGCGCCAACCCGGCCCGCATGGCCTCGGCCCGCAGCGCGCCCTCGGCCAGCGGTGAGCGGCAGATATTGCCAAGGCAGACGAACAGAACGGATGGCATTCCCAGTTTCCCCCCTTTTGCGGCAGGCGTTGCCTTGGCCGGTCCGGGCAGGCTACCCCTGTCTGCAAGGGACGCAAGAGGCGACGTAACGGGGGGATGATATGCGGCATGGTGGGCGGATTCTGGTCGACGCGCTGGTGGCGAACGGGGTCGGGCGGGTGTTTTCCGTGCCCGGCGAAAGCTTTCTGGCGGTGTTGGACGGGCTATATACGTCCGGCATCCAGAATGTCGTCTGCCGGCACGAGGGCGGCGCCGCCATGATGGCCGAGGCGCATGGCAAGCTGACCGGGCGGCCGGGCATTGCCTTTGTCACCCGTGGGCCGGGCGCGACCAATGCCAGCGCCGGCGTGCATGTCGCGCGTCAGGATTCGACGCCGATGATCCTGTTCGTGGGCCAGATCGCCCGCGCCGACCGCGACCGCGACGCCTTCCAGGAGGTGGATTACCGCGCCATGTTCGGCCCGCTTGCGAAATGGGTGGCCCAGATCGATCAGACCGAGCGGATCCCCGAATATCTGTCGCGCGCCTTTCATCTGGCCATGTCGGGGCGCCCGGGTCCGGTGGTGCTTTCCCTGCCCGAGGATATGCTTTCCGCCCATGCCGAGATTCGCGACCAGCGCCCATGGGCCGCGCCGCTTTCGGATGTCGCGCCGGCCTCGGTCGCGGCGATTGCCGATGCGCTGGCCGGGGCGGAACGGCCGCTGGTGGTGCCGGGCGGCACGCTTTGGTCGCAGGCGGCGGCCGCCGATCTGGCGCGGTTCGCCGAAAGCTGGGGTCTGCCGGTCGCCGTGCCCTTTCGCCGTCAGGGGCATATGGACAACGCCCATCCGAACTATGTCGGCGATCTGGGCGTCGGCATGAACCCCGCGCTGGGACAGGCGCTGGAACGGGCGGATTGCATCCTGTCGCTGGGCTCGCGGCTGGGCGACACCCTGACCCGGGGCTATGAATTGATGGATCCGACCCGGCCGCATGCGCGGGTGATCCATGTCCATCCCGATCCCGATGAGCTGGGCCACCTGTGGCGCCCCGATCCCGGTCTTGTCGCCGACCCGCGCGAGGTCACGCGGCGATTGGCCGACGCGCCCGCGCCGCGCCGCTGGGACGATTGGACCGCCGGCCTGCGCGCCGCCTATCTGGATTGGCAGATGCCGCGACCCACGCCGGGCGCGCTGCGGATGGAAGAGGTGGTCACATGGCTTGCGGACAACCTGCCCGAGGATGCGATCATCACCAATGGCGCGGGCAATTACGCGGCCTTTCTGCATCGCTATTACCGCTTTCGGCGCTGGGGCACGCAGCTTGCGCCGACCTCGGGGTCGATGGGTTACGGCCTGCCGGCGGCCATTGCGGCCAAGCTGGAATATCCGGGGCGGGTGGTGGTTTGCCTTGCCGGGGACGGTTGTTTGCAGATGACCGTGAACGAGCTTTCGACCGCCGCCCAGCATGGTGCGGCGGTGATCGTGCTGGTCGCCAATAATGGCCGCTATGGCACCATCCGCATGCATCAGGAACGCAGCTATCCCGGTCGCGTCTCGGGAACCGATCTGGCCAATCCCGATTTCGCCGGGCTGGCGCGCGCCTATGGCGGCCATGGCGAAACCGTGACCCGGCAAGAGGATTTCGCCGCGGCCTTTGCCCGCGCCCGCGATTTCGGCGGGCTTAGTTTGCTGGAACTGGTGCTTGACCCACAGGCGCTAAGCACCGGCGCCACCCTTGATCAGACCCGCGCCATGGGCGAGGCCAGCCAGCGCCGCGCCTGAGCAGGGGGGCGATGCGGCACCCGAACCGGGTCCGGCAACTGATCGGGGGATGGTGCGGATCCGGTTCCCTGTCCGGAGCGGACGCGCATCCGGGTCAGAGCCGCGACAACCACACCAAAAGCGCGGCCAGCGACGCGGCCGCCGGCACCGTCACCAGCCATGCGCCGAGAATGGTGCGCACATGCGAACGGCGTACTAGATGGCGGCGGCGGCGTTCCTCGACCGGTAGCGGGTCGCGGCTTTTCGCCAGCCGACGGTCGCGCCATTCGCGATAAAAGCCGACGCCAAAGACACCACCCACCGCGATATGCGTGGTCGATACCGGCAGGCCCAGCGATGAAAACCCAAGAACCGTGATCGCGGTCGCCAGGGATATGCACAGCGCCCGCCCCGGATTCAGCCGGGTGATGCGGCTGCCGACCATCTGCACCAGCCTGCGCCCGAAGAGCACGATCCCCAGCGCGATCCCGAGCCCCGCCAAAAGCAGCACCAGCCGCGCATGCGGCACCCCGCCGCCCGTACCCTCAGCAGTGCTGTTGAGGATGATGGTCAAGGGGGCCGCGATATTGGCGGTGTCATTGGCGCCATGGGCAAAGCCCAGCACCAGCGCCGTCGCCGCCAGCGGCAGGCCAAGCAACCGCTTCATCGCCAAGCCTTCGCCATGTTCCATGCGGATCAGGCGGTCGATGCGGATATGCGCGTAAAGCCAGCCAAGCGCACCCGCGACCAAGCCGATGCCAAGGATCGTGATCGCCTCAAGCCCGTGCCAGGCCAGCGCGCCGACCGCACCCAAAAGCCCCGTGCTCAGCGCGACCATGACCGGCAGCCAAAGCCGGCCCGCGGCGACCCGGTCGGGCCGGTCCATGACCCGGTTGCGCAGCGCGGCCAGCAATCCCGCCGCGATCAGCCCGGCGATCACCGGCGATGCGACCCAGCCCAAAGCGATCATGCCCATCGCCGGCCAGTTGACCGCCTGCATGCCAAAGGTGGCAAGCCCCGCCCCGGCAATCGCGCCGACCACGGAATGGGTCGTGCTGACCGGCGCGTTGACCCAGGTCGCAAGGCTGATCCAGATCCCCGCCGCCAAAAGCGCCGCCAACATCATCCACGCGGTCGCCGCGCCCTGACCCAGCGCATTGCCCACCAACCCCTCGGTCAGGGTGGTGGTGATGGCGCTGCCGGCGATGACGGCGCCGGCGACCTCCATCACCGCGACCAGTACCAGACCGGTGGTCATGCCGATCGCCCCCGCCCCCACCGCCGGACCGAGCGAGTTCGAGACGTCATTGGCCCCGATCGACAGCGCCAGATAGGCCGCGACCGCCACCCCGGCCGCGATGATGCTGGCCGAGGGCTGGCCGGCAAAGAATTCGGTCGCAGCCAACGTCGCTGCCGCCACAAAGATCAGCGCGATCCCCAGCCGAAAGACCGGGCGCGCCGAATGCATGATCGCGCGTTCGGTATTCGTGACGCGTTGCAGATCCTTGTCCAGCGTGTGGAATTCACGCGTCCCGCGGCCCATGGTCAGATTTACCGCCCCTCTGCCCCGGGCAGGCCTTGCAGGATCCGTTTCAGCCCGGCTTCTGCGACAAGCTGCGCGGCCTCATGCGGGGGGAACCAGCGTCGCTTGCGCTCGCCCCGCTCGGGAAAGCGGTCGTCCAGATCGTCGACATAAAGCGGAAAGACGCGGACCTCGATCGGCACGGCAAAGCCGCGTTCCTGTTCCTTGTCATAGTGATAGCGGCCGATCTCGGCCTGAACGATGCGGCCTTTGACGCCGGCTTCCTCCCATGCCTCTTGCATGGCGGCCTCGGCCAGGGTGCGGCCGGGCATGGGCCAGCCCTTGGGCACGATCCAGCGCCCGGTGCCCCGGCTGGTGATCAAAAGCACATTGCCGGTCGCGTCATCCAGGCACAAGGCGGCCACCTGCATTTCGGCAGGCCGTTTGCCGATGATGCGCCCCAACTTGTTGCGGAATTCGACGATCACTCTGGTCCCTCGGCGTCGCGGATGCGTCCGCGCATGGATTTCACGGTGCCGCGCTGGGTCTTGGCGGCAAGACGGCGGCGTTGGCTGCCCAGGGTCGGGCGGGTTGCGATGCGCTTGCGCGGTGCGATCAAAGCCTGCCGGATCAGTTCGGCCAGCCTTTCGCGGGCGATTTCACGGTTCCGGGCCTGACTGCGGGTTTCCTCGGCCCGGATCAGCACGGCGCCGTCCTGCGTCCAGCGCCGCCCCGCCAGTCGCCGCAGCCGGGTCTTGACCGGGGCCGGCAGGCTTGGCGAACGCTCGGCTTCGAAACGCAATTCAACGGCGGTTTCGACCTTGTTCACATTCTGTCCCCCCGGTCCCTGCGACCGGGTGAATTGTTCGGAAAGCTCCCATTCCTGGATCTCGATATGGTCGTCGATGCGCAGCATGAGACGAATATGTCGCATTTACAGGTTAAGAAAAGATCAAGCGGACCTTGTGCCTGCGAATAAATTCTACTGCAACCGTATTGTCGCAATTGCCGAGGCACCTTCGGCGTCAACAACCATAAGTTGATTAAATCCTAATCCAACATCATTCATGGTTGCAATCGGCTGTTTTTGCGCAATCGCGACGGGCGCCCCGTTCAACAGGAATGTCCATGGTCCACGCCCGCCGCGCGCCTTGACCGTCAAGGGGCCCGTCATGCGCAATTCGGCCCCATCGGGCGGAAAGGTCATGCGCAGCGCGTCGGGGCTTGCCGGGCTGATCGCGGCGGCGCTGACCGCGCCCGCCGGGGCAAAGCGGCGCAGCGGCAGCGGCAGCGCGCTGTTGGGCAGGGTCAGCGTCTGTGGCGGCGGCGGCGGCAAGGGCACCGCCGGCAGCGCGTCAAAGAGGTCGAACAAGACCGGCGCGGCCAGATCGCCGCCAAAGGCGCCCGGCACCGGCGTGCCATCCGGCCGGCCCAGCCAGACGGCGGCGACATGCGCGCCGTCATAGCCCACGGCCAGCGCGTCGCGATGCCCATATGAGGTCCCGGTCTTATAGGCCAGCACCCGCTGTCGCGCGCCTTGCGGCGCCGGGTTCCGGGCCAGGATGTCGCCCACCTGCCAGGCCGCGACGGCGCCCAGCATGGCGGCCGGACGTGGTGCCGCCCCGCCCGGCAATGGCGACAGCGCGATGCCACGCCCCCCCCGGGCCAATGCGGCATAGCCCTCGGCCAGCCCCTCAAGCGTGGTGCCGGCCCCGCCCAGCGTGATCGCCAACCCCGGCACATCCCCGGGCAGACGCAGCTCGACCCCGCCCCGCCGCAGGACCTGGGCGATGCGGTTCGGGCCGACAGTATCGGCGAGCTTCACCACCGGAATGTTCAGCGACCAGATCAGCGCATTGCGCAGGCTGACCGTGCCGCGAAACTGATGGTCGAAATTCTGGGGCTGCCACAGGCCAAAGGCGGTCGGCCGATCCTCGATCAGGGTTTCGGGATGCGCCAGCCCGTCGTCAAAGGCCAGCCCATAGACAAAGGGCTTCAGCGTCGAGCCGGGGCTGCGCCAGGCCCGCGTCATGTCCACGAAACCCGCCGAGGCGCCATCGGTCCAGTCCGCCGCCCCGACCTCGGCCAGAATTTCGCCGCTCTGATGATCGGCCAGCACGATCGCCGCCGAAAGCCGCCGCCCCGCACCCCGGACCGCCCGCGAGGCAAGCTGTTCGGCCCGCCGTTGCAGGCGCGCGTCCAGCGTCGTCTCGATCCGGGTGGCCCCGGGATGTTCGCGCACCAGCCGCGCCGCCAAAAGCGGCGCAAGCGCCGGAAAGGTGCGGCGCATGCGCGGCACCGGCTCGGTCATGGCGGCGCTGGCATCGGCCTGCGACAACAGCCCGGCCGCGACGGCGCGCGCCAAGACCCGGTCGCGCGCGGCGCGGGCGGCATCGGGAAAGCGGTCGGGTCGCCGGCGCTCGGGCGCTTGCGGCAGCGCGACCAACAGCGCCGCCTCGGCCGGGGTCAGGCGGCGCGGCTCCTTGCCGAACCATTGCAGGCTGGCGGCGCGCACCCCCTCGACATTGGCGCCATAGGGCGCAAGGCGCAGATACAGCGCCATGATCTGCGCCTTGTCCAGCCGCCGCTCAAGCGCAAGGGCCAGCCGCATCTGCCGCAGCTTGCCACCCCATTCGCCGGTCGTGCCCTCTTCCAGAAGCCGCGCCACCTGCATGGTCAGCGTCGATCCCCCCGACACCACACGCCCATGGCGCAGCGCCTGACCGCCCGCGCGCAGCATGGCGCGGGTATCGACCCCGGCATGACGCCGGAAACGCTTGTCCTCCCACAGCGTCAGCATATCCAGAAACAGCGGATCGACCGGCCCGGCATCCAGCCGCCAGCGCCCGTCCGCGACCTGAAACGCCCGCAACAAGGTGCCGTCCCGCGCCACGACTTCGGCGCCCACCGGCACATCCAGATGCGGCAGCGGCGTCGCCGCCACCCAATCGTCAAACCGGTCGCGCGCCCCGGCCCCGATCCCCAGGACCAGCACAAGAACCATCAGAAACAGGGCAAGGCGGCGCGACATCATGGCCCATCCATACGCGAGACATCGCCGCGACAGAACGGGCTTTGCGATCTTCCATGTTCAAATATCCATGCGACCGCGCGGCCGGGCGATCACTTTGCCTCGTCTTCGCCGAAAAGCCCCTTCAAACCCCGCGCGATCAGATTGCCGACCCGGGGCCGGGGCTGATGGATAAAGGGCAGCGGCCGACAGACCTCCATCGCGGCGATGCCGACGCGGGCGGTAAGCGCGCCGTTGACGACCCCCTCGCCGAACCGCTTGGACACCTTGGCCAAAAGCCCGCCCCCCGCCACGGTATGGATCAGATCGTCGCCCGCCGCGACCGCGCCCGTGGCGATCAGATGCGTCATCACCGTGCGCGCCAGCCGCCAGCCGCCGACCGCGCCCGCACGCCCGCCATAAATCTCGGCCATGCGCCGGATCATGCGCAAATTCGCGGCCAGCGCCGCCACGACATCGGCCAGCGCCAGCGGGATCAGCGCGGTTGCGGCCGCGACGGTGCGGGCGGCGGCCTCGATCTCGCGCCGGGCCTGCTGGTCCAGATCGGCCAAAAGCTCGGTCTCGGCCAGCGCCAGAAGGGTCTGGGGATCATAGGCATCGCCCTGACGCTCGCGCAGACGGTTGAGACCCCATTCCTGTTCCGGCCTTGCGCGATAAAGCCGCTCCAGCCGATGGGTCACCCCCTGCGCCGCCCGCAGATCGCCCGAGGCCAGCGCCGCGACCGCATCGCGATTGATGCTGTCGATGGCGGCGAAACGCGACCAGGCCCGGTATTCCCGCCAGGCCATCGCCAGCGCGGCAAGACAGAAAATCGCCATCAGCGCGATCCCGATCCAGCCCAGCAGCGGATAGGCATTCAAAAGCCCGGTCAGATATCGCAGCGCCGCCACCGATAGAAGAAAGGTGAAAAACGCCACGCCGCTGTTGATGAAAAAGCGCGTCAACCGCGACGGCTGACGCCCGACAAGCCGGGCGACCATCTGCATGGTGCGCGCCTGCGGCAGGGCGCTCAGCCCGCCTTCCTCGATCGCGGGCGCATCGGCAGGCGAGGGTCCGGCATCGGTTTCGCGCATTTCGGCGCGGGGGGGCTTTCGTTCGCGCCGGTCGCCCGTCGGGGTGCCAGTCGGGGCGCCATTCACGGCGCCATTGGTTGCGGTGCCGGGATCAAGGCCCCGCGCGCCCGCGTCATCGGTCGCGGCGTCCTGTGGCGGGCGTGGCGCGGCCTCGCCCATTTCCTGCAATACCGGGCCACGCCGTTTCGGGGTCGGGTCGGTCATCGGCCGCTCCTTATGCGTTAAAGCCTGTCGCCGATCAGGAATTCGGCGGCGCTGTCCAGACGGATATGCGGCGGCCCGTCGCCGGGACGCATCGTGTTGGGCGCCGGGGCGAAATCCATGATCGCATAATCGCCATCCAGCCAGCGTGTCGCGCCCTGACTGGCGGGAACCAGCAATTCGGCCGGGTTGGCGGGCAGTTCGCCAGGATAAAAGGCCGCTTGCCGGCCATCCATCAGCGTGCCGCGCACGGCAGGCAGATCCTCGCCATCCTGACGGATCACATCCTCGGTGGTGCAGCGCAGGCTGGCGATGGACATGGCCTCGGTCCGGGCGCCGGAAAAATCGGCGCGGTCGCGGGCCTCGCGCAGCATGGCGCCGGTGATTGCGGTCAGGCGCGGATGCTGGACCCGGTTCAGGTGATCGGCCTTGGTGGCCGCGAACAGGATGCGTTCGACCCGGCGCGAACCCAAAAGCTGCGCCAGCCAGCCGGCGCGGCCGGGACGGAACGCGGTCAGGATATCGGCCATGGCGCGGCGCATGTCCTCGACCGCCGGGGGGCCGGCATGGATCGCGCCCAGAACGTCCATCAACACCACCTGCCGGTCGATGCGGGCGAAATGGTCGCGGAAAAACGGCTTTACCACCCGCGACTTATAGGCGCCGAACCGGCGGGCGAATTCGCGCCCCAGCGCGCCCTGACGCATCTCATGGGGCAGGGGGGTAAAGGTCAGCGCCGGCGAGCCTTCAAGCTCGCCCGGCATCAGGAAACGGCCCGGGGTGCAATCCGACCAGCCGGCATCGCGGGCCAGATGCAGATGCCGCGTATAGGCCTCGGCCAGGGTTTGGGCGGCGGTTTCGCTGAAGCTGGCGGGATCGGTCTCGGCCAGCGCGGCCCGGAACAGATCGGCACCGGGGCGGCCTTGCATCCGGTCCAGCACTTCTTGCGACCATTCGTCGAAATCCCGTTCCATCAGGCGCAGGTCCAAAAGCCATTCGCCCGGGTAATCGACGATATCCAGATGCAGCACCTGCTGGCCGCGCCAGCCGGCGATCATTCCGCGCGGCTGAATGCGCATCGAAAGGCGCAGCTGGCTGACATGGCGGGTGCCTTCGGGCCAATGCGGGTCGGGGCCGGTCATCGCGGCCAGATGGCGTTCGTAATCGAAACGCGGCACGGTATCGTCGGGCTGGGGTTGCAGCCACGCCGCCTTGATCGAACCATCGGCGGCGGCGCGCAGCGCATGCATCCGGCCCCGATCCAGCAGATTGGCGACCAGCGAGGTGATAAAGACGGTCTTGCCCGCCCGCGACAGGCCCGTCACGCCCAGCCGGATCACCGGATCGGACAGCCCCAGCCCCTGCATCAGATCGTCGGCAATATTCATCACGCCCCCGTTCAGTCGCGTCGGGTCAAGATATGCAGACCCGGCACGGATTTACAGGGGTCAGAAGTTTTCCCCTTCACAGGCGTCGATCCTGACATCCAGCGTGGCGGGATCGACCACGTTCCCGTTCAGATCGGTCCAGGTGTCGGGCCCGTCAAGTTCGGGATTGGTGTGGCAAAAGCCGATATTCAGCCCGGTGCCATCAAGGCTGATGATCTCGGAGCCGGACAGGCTGATGGTGGTCTTGCCATCGTTTTCCGAGACCGAGATTTCGCCCGGATTGTCCAGTGTGGCGTGGGTCAGGCTGACATCTTCGGGTTCAGAGAGATGGTCATCACATCCGCGCCAGCGGTGAAATCGGTCACGCTGGCCGAGGAATTGGCATCGCCCGAATAGACCAGACTGTCACGGCCCGCGCCGCCGGTGACCGTATCGGCGCGGTCGAACCAGATCGTGTCATTGCCGTCGCCGCCAAGCAACAGATAGTCGCTGTCCCCCCGACCCCAGCGGTTTTCGCCATGCGAGCCCGAAGTCGTGACCTGTTCATAGGTTCCGCCGATCAATGTGTCATCGCCCGCACCGCCATCCAGCGTCGAGGCGCGGCCGGTCTCGGTCGGGTCCGTGGCGGTGACGACGTCGTCGCCATCCCCCGCCTCTACGGTGGCGGCAAGGTCGCGGAACGTGCCTTCGGCCGCGCCGGTCGTGTCGACCGAAATCGTGTCATCCCCGGTTCCGGCATCGACATGGGTCGACAGGCCCGAGGTGATGTCGTCATTGCCCGCGCCGGCGTCGACCACGGCCAGCCCGGGCAGAGGTTCATCCCCCGGATAGTCGGACCGGGTATCCCAGTCCCAGATTTCGTCATTGCCGGAATAATCCCATAAAAAGCCCTCGGTTTCGTTGGGTTCGGCGGTGGCGCCGACCTCGTCCCGCGTTGCGGTGATGGTGTCGTCCCCTTCGGTTCCGGCAAGCGCGCCATCCAGATTATCGGCCACCGGCACCTGATCGCCGCCATCCTCGCCGCCACCCTCACCACCGTCGCTATCGGCGTTACGGTCATCGTCATTGTCGTCAAACAGGCTGACCCGTGTGGCAGTGCCAAGGGGAACCAGAAAAAGAAGCAGCCAACCGTTCATGTCAATGATGCGTCCGTGTCGCAACCGGACCCGTGACGATTGCTGGCGCATTTGCCATAAGGCCGGAATGAAGCTGCCCATTGACGCCATTTTGCCCGAATTGACCGCCGCGCTGGCCGCGCATGGCCGCGCCGTGCTGATGGCACCGCCCGGCGCGGGCAAGACGACGCGGGTGCCGCTGGCGCTGTTGCCGGTCGCCGCGGGCCGCATCCTGATGCTGGAACCGCGCCGCCTTGCCGCCCGCGCCGCCGCCGAGCGCATGGCCGAAACCCTGGGCGAGACGGTCGGCCAGACCGTCGGCTATCGCATCCGGGGCGAGGCGGTGGCCGGCCGCCGCATCGAGGTGGTGACCGAGGGCATCCTGACCCGGATGATCCAGTCCGATCCCGCGCTGGACGGGATCGGCTGCGTGATATTCGACGAATTCCACGAACGCAGCCTGAACGCCGATCTGGGCCTTGCGCTGACCTATGAGGCGCGACAGGCGCTGCGCCCGGATCTGGCGGTGCTGGTGATGTCGGCGACGCTGGACGCCGAACCGGTCGCCACGCTTTTGGACGCCGCCCCGATGATCCGCAGCGAGGGGCGCGCCTTTCCGGTGGACACCCGCTGGCTGGACCGGCCCCTGCCCGCGGGCAGCCGCCTGATCCCCGAGGCGGCGCGGCTGATCGCGCAGGCCGAGGCCGAGACCCGCGACACCGGCGGCACCATCCTGGCTTTTCTGCCCGGCGAGGGCGAGATCCGCCGCGTCGCCGCCGCGCTCGATGTCGATGCCGATCTGGTGCCGCTTTACGGCGCCATGGATTTCAAGACGCAGCGCGCCGCGATGCAGCCCGCGCAGGGGCGGCGGCGGATCGTGCTGGCGACCTCGATCGCGGAAACCTCGCTGACCATCCCGGATGTGCGGGTGGTGGTCGATGCCGGCCGCGCCCGGCGCGCGCGTTTCGATCCCGGAAGCGGCATGTCGCGGCTGGTCACCGAACGCGTCAGCCGGGCCGAGGCCGAACAGCGCCGGGGCCGCGCGGGCCGGGTCGCGCCGGGCATCTGTTACCGCATGTGGGCGCGCGCCGAAGAAGGCGCGCTGCCCGCATTCGCGCCCCCCGAAATCGCCGTGGCCGACCTTGCCGGGCTGGCGCTGGAACTCGCGAACTGGGGTTCGGACGGCGGCGATCTGGCGTTTCTGACCCCCCCGCCCGAGGCCGCCCTGGCCGAGGCGCGCGCGCTTTTGCGCGATCTGGGCGCGCTGGATGGGGATGGCCGGATCACGCCCCACGGCCGGGCGCTGGCCGGTCTGCCGCTGCATCCGCGTCTGGCGCATATGCTGATACGGGCGGGGGGCGATGCCGCCGATCTGGCGGCGCTGATGGCGGAACGCGACCCGCTGAGCGGGGCGCCCGCCGACATGACCCTGCGCCTGCGCGCCATCCGCGACCTGCGCGCCTATCAGGACCGCCATCCCTGGCCGGCCAATCCCGGCACGCTGCACCGCATCCGCGACGAGGCCCGCCGCCTGCGCCGCTTGGCCCCGGCCGGGCAGGGCCTGACCCCGGGCGCGATGGCGGCGCTGGCCTATCCCGACCGCATCGGCCTGCGGCGCAAGGGCGATCAGCCGCGCTATATCCTGTCCGGCGGCAAGGGCGCGATCCTGCCCGAAGGCGACGCGCTGGCCGCCGCGCGCCTGATCGTGGCGACCGATCTGGACGGCGACACGCGCGAGGCGCGCATCCGCATGGCCGCGCAGCTGGATGAGGCCGAGCTGCGCGGGCTTTTTGCCGAGCGCATCGAAACCGTCGAGACGGTGGAATGGTCGCGCCGCGACAACCGCATCATCGCCCGGCGTCAGGAACGGCTGGGCGCGCTGGTTCTGGCCGAGCGGGCACTGGACGATCCCGATCCGCAGGCGCTGGCCCGCGCGGCGGTCGAGGGGTTGCGGGCGAACGGCCTGAACTGGACGCCCGGCGCCGCCCGCCTGCGCGCGCGCATCGCGTTGATCCCGGATCTGGGGCCGGTCGACGATGACAGCCTTTTGGCCGATCCGGGCTGGTTGCTGCCTTGGCTGGGGCGGGCGCGGACGCTGGCCGATCTGCGCGGCCTCGACCTGACCGAGGCGCTGCGCGCCCGCATCGGCTGGGACGGTCAGCAACGGCTGGATCAGGCGGCACCGGCGCATTTCGTGACGCCGCTGGGCCGCAAGGTGCCCATCGATTATGACCATGAAACCCCGTCGATCGAATTGAAGCTGCAAGAGCTGTTCGGCGTCGCGCGCCATCCGGTCGTGGGCAATCGCCCCCTGCGCATCACCATGCTGTCGCCGGGGCAAAAGCCCATCGCGGTGACCACCGATCTGCCGGGTTTCTGGGCCGGCAGCTATGGCGATGTGCGCAAGGACATGCGCGGCCGCTATCCGCGCCACCCCTGGCCCGAAAACCCGCTTGAGGCCGATCCGACCACGCGGGCGAAACCTCGCGGCACCTGATCCGCAGCATGGCCGCGACGATGGCGCGCTTGCCGGCCCCGTGGCGCAAAGCTATCAAAATGCAGGCAATGATCGCATGATGACCACAACAAGGGATGCCACAGGGATGCCCATGTCCACCGATACCACCGTCACTGTCCCCAACCGGCGCCTGATCCTGCAATATGCGCTGTTTCTGGTCGGGGCGATGGTGCTGGTCTTTGCCATGGTCTGGGCGCTCGAGGCCTATGCCGGGGTGACGGTCGATGGCGGCTCATCGGGGCTGGTGGTGCCGATGGTGGCGGCCATGGCCACGGCGATGCAATGGTATAACGGCGAAAAGCAACGCCCCGCGCGCAGCCGTATCTGGGCGCTGACGCTGCGCTGTGCGCTGGTCACGCTGGGGCTTCAGATCGGCCTGATGCTGCTGTTTTATGTGACCGGGCTTCTGGACGATGCGCTGCATCACCAATCGCCAGGCGCATCCGAGGTGGCGATCTTTGCCGCCGCTCTGGCGCTGGCCGCGCTGGTGCAGGTGTTGATGATCCGGCTGGGGCTGGGGCTGGGCATCAAGATCGCCGAGAAACAGGCCCGGCAGCTGGCCGAAAGGGCGGCGCGGAAATAACGCGCCGCAATTCCATGTGGCCGCGCCCCCCTGCCCGGACAGGGCGCGGCGGGTTCGGCAGTGGGTTCGGCGGCGGGTTCAGGCGTCGCGCATGCCGCGCAGGCGGAACGACAGCACCACCATCACCCCCCCGATCAACAGCGCGAAGACCCCGATCAGCCAGGCCAGGCTCAGCAGGCCGGCGGCGGGGATCAGCGCCATCAGCACGCCCCAGATCACCATCAAAAGCCCGCTCAGACCCAGCGCCCATTCGCCCTCGATCTCCTTGCGCAGGCGGATCGCGGCGATGATGCGAAAGATGCCGGCCACCACGGCCCAGGCGGCCATCCAGATGACAAAGGCCAGCGCCGTCGCCTCGGGCCAGAACAGCGCCATCAGACCGATCACGATCGACAGGAAACCGTCCAGCGCCCAGCTCCACCAGCTGTCATCGTCGGATTTGCGCTGAAAGCCGACGATGATCGCCATCACCCCGTCAAAGACCGCATAGGCGCCAAAAACGATCAGCAGAGCATAAACGGTCAGCCCGGGCCAGATCAGTGCCATCAGCCCGAAGAGAATGGCGGCGATGCCGCGCAACAGCGCAACCCACCAGTTATCGGCCATGACACGAACAAGATTATCCATCGCGCACCTTTTCAAATGATCAAAACGAACAGGGGATGCAGATCCCGGGCAAAGAATACTCTGGCATTGGCCCGGCGGCGCAAGGCCGGTGACGCTTGCGCGCCGGCCGTGCCATTTCGGCCACAGCAACGCGGGCGGCGACCCGGGCCCTAACCCAGCTGCGGGGGCAGGGACAGGCCGCGCAGGATCTCGGCCGCGGGCATCGGCCGCTTGCCCTCGCGCTGCGCCTCAAGCACCTCGATGGCACCCGTGCCACAGGCGACGGAAAAGCCCGAAAGCACCGCGCCCGGCTCTCCCGACCCGGCGATCAGACGCGACCGCAACAGCTTGACCCGCTCATCCCCCACCAGACACCAGGCCCCGGGAAAGGGCGACAACCCCCGGATCTGACGGTCCACCTCGGCGGCCGGCCGGGTCCAGTCGATCCGCGCCTCGGCCTTGTCGATCTTGGTGGCATAGGTCACGCCCTCGACCGCCTGCGGCGTGGCGGTCAGGGGCAAACGGTCCAGCACATCGACGATCAGCCCGGCGCCCATTCCGGCAAGCCGGTCGTGCAGATCGGCGGTGGTGTCCCCGGATCCGATGGCGGTCCGCGCCTCGGCCAGAACCGGCCCGGTATCCAGCCCGGCCTCCATCTGCATGATGGCGACGCCGGTTTCCGCATCCCCCGCCATGATCGCGCGGTGGATCGGCGCCGCCCCCCGCCAGCGCGGCAAAAGCGAGGCGTGGATGTTCAGACATCCCTGTCGGGGCGCATCCAGCACCGCCTGCGGCAGGATCAGCCCGTAAGCCACAACCACCGCCACATCCGCCCCCAGCGCCGCGAAATCCGCCTGATCCTCGGGCGATTTCAACCGCTCGGGAACCCGCACCGACAGGCCAAGCTCCTCGGCCGCGCGCTGCACCGGACTGGGACGCGACTTCTGACCGCGCCCGGCGGCGCGCGGCGGCTGCGAATAGACCGCCACCACCTCATGCCGCGCGGCAATGGCGCGCAGCGCTGGAACCGAGAAATCGGGCGTCCCCATGAAGATCACGCGCATGTCCCGGCCTCTTTCATGTCCAAATATCCTCGGGGGGTCCGGGGGGCGAAGCGCCCCCGGTCTTTTCAACGCCGCGTCAGCTTGGCCGATTTCGCGACCAGCATCTTGCGGCGCAGGGGCGACAGATGATCGACATAAAGCCTGCCGTTCAGATGGTCGATCTGATGCTGCACGCTGGTCGCCCAGAGCCCGACGAAATCGCGCTCCTCGATCTCGCCCTGATCGTTCAGGAATCGCACGGTGACGGCGCGCGGCCGTTCGATCCGGGCCGAAACCCCGGGCAGATTGGGGCTCGCCTCTTCATGGGCGCGCATCTGCACGCTGGCATGCAGCACCTCGGGATTGGCCATGCGCACCGCCTGTCCGCGCTTTTCCGAGGCATCGACCACGGCCAGCCGCTGCATGATCCCGATCTGCGGCGCGGCCAGCCCGACACCGGGCATCGCCTCCATGGTGTCGATCATGTCGTCCCAGATCATGCGCACGGTTTCGGTGATGGCGGGTACCGGTTCGGCGGGCATATGCAGCCGCCGGTCGGCATAGGGCAGCGTGGCGCGCGCCGTCATGCGGCGCAGCCGCCCGTCTTGACGACACGGCGCGTCGATGCCGGATATTTTTCCAGCATCGGCACCGGCCGGATCGGGCGTGGCGCGAAATTGCCGCCGCAATTGGGGCATTCCCCCTTCAGAACGCCGGCCGCGCAATCGGGGCAAAAGGTGCATTCGAAGGTGCAGATCATCGCCGCCGCATCGGGCGGCAGATCGCGATCGCAGCACTCGCAATTCGGGCGCAATTCAAGCATCGCTCATCTCCTGCTGGGTGGACATGACCTCAGGCACGCCCGCGCTCGCGCTTCAGCTTGACCATCTTGCGGGTGATCATCTGGCGCTTGATCGGCCCGAGGTAATCGATGAACAGCTTGCCATCCAGATGGTCGATCTCGTGCTGGGCGCAGGTCGCCCAGAGACCGTCGAAATCGCGCTCATGCGTCTTGCCGTCCAGCCCCAGCCAGCGCACGCGCACCTCGGCGGGCCGGGTCACGTCGGCATAGTGATCGGGGATCGACAGGCAGCCCTCTTCATAGGTGTTCAACGCCTCGGAACTCCAGGTGATTTCCGGGTTGATCATGGCGATGGGCTGGGGCGGGGCCTCGGGGTCCTTTTCGCAATCCATGACATAAAGCCGCGACAGCACGCCCACCTGTGGCGCCGCCAGACCCACGCCCGGCGCGTCATACATGGTGGCCAGCATGTCGGCGGCCAAAGTCTCGATCTCGGGGGTGATGCGGGCAATGGGCTCGCAAGGCTTTTTCAGCCGCGGATCGGGATGAAGGATGATGCTGCGCAATGTCATGACCGTGATCTAGGGCAAGCCTTGGCCTTGCGCAACAAGTCGCTATGCTCGGCGCATCAAGATGAAAGGACCCGCGATGGCCACCCCCGATTTCGCCCAGCCTGATTTCGACGAGATCATCGACCGCACCGGCACCGCCTGTTCCAAATGGGACGACATGCAGGCGGCTTATGGCGTGGCGCCCGGCGATGGCATCTCGATGTGGGTGGCCGATATGGATTTCCGCCCCCCCGCCAGCGTCCAGCGCGCGCTGGAAGGCATGGCCGCCCATGGCATCTATGGCTATCCGGGCGCCAATGCCGCCTATGTCGACGCGATCCGCTGGTGGATGGCGAACCGCCACGGCTGGGACGTCGCGCCGGACTGGATCCTGACCGCGCATGGGCTGGTCAACGGCACCGCCATCTGTGTCGACGCGCTGACCGAACCGGGCGACGGGGTCATCCTGATGACGCCTGTCTATCACGCATTCGCCCGCGTCACCCGCGCGGCGGGCCGCGAGGTGGTCGAATTTCCGCTGGCCCTGCGGGATGGCCAATATCGCATGGATTGGGACAATTGGGCCAGCCGCCTGACCGGGCGCGAGAAAATGCTGATCCTGTGCTCGCCGCATAATCCCGGTGGGCGGGTCTGGTCGGCCGATGAACTGCGCGAGGTGGCCGATTTCTGCGCCGCCCATGACCTGATCCTGATCTCGGACGAGATCCACCACGATCTGGTCATGCCCGGCGCGCCGCGCCACACCGTCATGGCCAAGGCCGCGCTCGATATCGCGCCGCGTCTGATCACGCTGACGGCGGCGACCAAGACCTTCAATATCGCCGGCGCCCATATCGGCAATCTGATCGTCGCCGACCCCGAGCTGCGCAAGCGGTTGCAGGGGCGGATGATGGCGCTGGGGATTTCGCCCGGGCTGTTCGGGCTGGGCATGGTCGCGGCGGCCTATTCGCCCGAGGGCGCGGCATGGGTCGATCAACTGGTCGCCTATCTGGATGGCAACCGGCGGCTCTTTGATGACGGTGTGAACGCGATCCCGGGCCTGCGCGCGATGCCATTGCAGGCGACCTATCTGGCCTGGGTCGATTTTTCCGGCACCGGCATGACGCGGGACGAATTCACCGCCCGCGTCGAAAAGGACGCGCGCATCGCCGCCAATCACGGCCCCACCTTCGGCAGCGGCGGCGAGACGTTTCTGCGCTTCAACCTTGCCACGCCCCGCGCCCGCGTGGCCGAGGCGGTTGCCCGGCTGCAAAAGGCATTTAGCGACCTGCAATGAAGCGACTGGCGGGCCTCTTTTCGACGCTGTGCCTTGCGGCGCTGGTGGGCGGGCTGGTGATGGTCTGGCGGTTTGAATCCGCCCCCGTTCCGCCCGCCTTGCCGAGCGCGCCCCCGGGATCCGGGACCGCGCCGGAAACCGGGACTGGCACCGGCTGGCGCTGGCCGCGCTTGCCTGATTTCGACCTGCCTGATATCCGTCTGCCGGAATTTCCCCAGCCGCGCCCAAGCGCCCGCCCCGAAATCCCCATCAGCTCGCCCGTCGACCGCATCCTGGTGGAAAAATCCGCCCGCCGCATGACGGTCTGGCAAAAGGACGGACCGCCGCGCAGTTTCCGGATCGCGCTCGGGTTTTCGCCCGATGGCGACAAATCGCGCGAAGGCGACGGCCGCACCCCCGAGGGGATCTTTCGCATCGACCGGCTGAACCGGCAAAGCGGGTATCACCTGTCGCTGGGCATCGACTATCCGAAAAAGCGCCACCGCGACGCCGCACGCCGCGCCGGTCACAGCCCCGGTGGCGACATCATGATCCACGGCCAGCCGAACCAGATCCCCGACGGCTTCAAGGTCAAGGGCGACTGGACCGCCGGCTGCATCGCCGTCACCAATGCCGAGATCGAGGAAATCTTTGCCCATGCCGCCATCGGCACCGAAGTCGAAATCCGGCCCTAGCGCCCGCTAATCCGCATCGTCGGGGGTCAACAGCCGGCGATACATGCCGGTCAGAAACGCCTCGGCCTCGGCAAAGCGGCTGTCTGGATCTTCGGGCGCCAGCTCGTCGATCTGGGTTTCGAAATCGGCATAATGCTGGGTCGTGGCCCAGATCGAAAAGATCAGGTGCCGGGCCGAGACGGCGTTGATCCGGCCGCTCCGCATCCAATCCTCGATCACGCCGATCTTGTTGTGATAGACCGCCTTCAGCGCGCTGAAGATCTGTTCGCGCGACTGCGGCAGGCCGTTCAGGATCTCATAGACGAAGATCTTGCTTTCCTTGGGGAATTTTTGCGAAATTTCCAGCTTGCGACCGATATAAAGACAGATTTCCTCGACCGGATCGCCATGGGGGTTCAGCATGCTCAGCGGCGCGGTCCAGAGTTGCAGCGTGCGTTCCATCAATTCGCGGCGGATGTCGTCCTTGCTCTTGAAATAATAAAGCAGGTTGGGCGTGGTCAGTCCGGCGGCCTTGGCGATGGCGTTGATGGAGCCGCCCGAAAACCCGTGTGCCGCAAAGACATCCAGCGCAGAGGCCAGAATCTGCTCGGTCTTTTCACGCTGGATGCGCGTCTTGCGACGAGAGGCGGGATCGCGCTTGGCGGTCATCGGGGACGGTTCCTGTTCCGGCCAATTGACGGTTATCCCCTATTTTGCACAAGCGGGCGCAGGGGGCCAGTTCGGTGTTTCGCCCAGCGGCGCGCCGCTCCTGTCCCCATCTGCCGGCGATGCGGGGGGCAGTGGCCGCGCTCGCATGCAGCCCCGCTTTCGCCTGTTTGGGCCGTGCTGGGGAAATGGGGGCAAGGCCTTCCAGTCTTGGATTCGGGCCAACGGGCCGGGTGGCCCTATTTGACAAATGGCGGCAATGGGGCTTGTCTGGGCCTTGCGATGGCTCCCTCGCCACCGGCCTTTCATGACGGACAGGTGCAATATGACGTCCTTGACAGCAACAGGCGCGATCAGATTGCGCCGTCCCGTCGCCTTGCTTGCGGCGCTGATCGTTTCAAGCTTTGGGCTTGCCGCTTGCGCGCCCGCCACGGCCGTCGGACCACGGACAAGCGCCAACCCGAATGTCTTTCATGCCCGGCTGGCGCAGGAGAACCTGACCGGGGTTTATGATCCCAGAGCGTATGATTCAGAGGATGTGCAAAAAGGGCTGGCCCAGATCTGCGGCAATCGCAAGATCACCGACTATAGTGAACAGCCCTCTGGCGAAATGAGGGCGTTTTTCGGGCATTGCTGGGGTGGTACCGATATTCGCATGGGCATTGTCACCTTTACCCGTATGGGTGACCGGCTGCGCATCGAGATTCCCGGATATATCCACCGTGACAGCAGGGGGGAAAGCCGTCACTGGTCCATCCGGCTATGATCCGGGCCACGCTATCCCGTGAGGGCAGGCATATTCCCCCGTGCCGGGATGCGTAAGGGAAAAAGGGGGGCTTTGCCCCCGCGCGTTCCGCGCTCCCCCAGGATATTTAGGCATGAAAGAGATGGGCGGGCGCTTTTCCGGCCCCCATCTTTCATGTTCAAATATCCCGGGGTCGGGGGCAGAGCCCCCGGACTGCGCCGGTCGGATGCGCGATATTCCGATATTTGGGCGGGGTCGAATATTCATCGAGCGATGTGACGATTGCCATGATCTGAAACATGGTCGCCGGGATCGTATTGATCGTTTTGGCTATTTCGGGACGTGGTCGATCCGGTCGCTTTCGACCGCAGGCGCCCATTGCCGGGATGCCGGGATCTGGTCTTGCGGTCTTTAGGGGGATGATCACCCTTTCGGATCAACAGGCATGAGCGGTGCCATGATATTGGCCAGAAGCCAACCTGGCTTTCCAGAGTGGCATGATGAGTTGAAAGCGCATTCAGCCCTCTGGGGGTTCGGGCATATGGCAATCCTCTACCTGCCGGGTAAGCAGGGATCGGCCGGGTTGAACCGTCGAGCAAATAAATTGACCAATTAGTCAAAATCAAAATGGAGGATTTTTGATTTACCCAAATCATCCCATAGTTATTGATTGAAAATTATGAATTACACCAATGCGTTATTAATTTATTGACTAGTTAATAAAATTATCTAATGGTCCCGGCCGTTCGGGACCGGAGGAGGAAACCTGTCCCCGACACCGGGAGGTGCAGTCGAAATTTCCGCGCCGCGATCATCGCGGGCCAGCGGCCGGACCGGGCGCATGCCTTGCGCCAGGGCGGGCTGCATTTCCCCATGAACCGATATTGCCAATGGGGGCAAGCCCGATGAACGAAATGCCAAGCAACCGTCGCGTGGATGGCGCGCGCCGGTGGCAAAGCCTGATGGATATGGCCGAGATCGGCCCCGGCCTGCGCTGCGGCAACAACCGACAGGCCCTGACCGATGCCGATCGCGAGGGCCGCGATCTTTTCCGCAGCTGGTGCGAGGACGCCGGCATGATCGTCGGCATCGACAGCATGGGCAATATGTTCGCCCGTCACGAAGGATGCGAGCCGGATCTTGACCCGGTGATGACCGGCAGCCATCTGGACACCCAGTCCATCGGCGGCCGCTATGACGGCGTTCTGGGCGTGCTGGCCGGGCTTGAGGTGGTGCGCACCATCCGCGACATGGGTATTCGCACCCGCCGCCCCATCATCGTGGTGAACTGGACCAATGAGGAAGGCACGCGTTTCGCCCCCGCCATGCTGGCCAGTGGCGTCTTTGCCGGTGTGCATCGCCAGGACTGGGTCTATGCCCGCGAGGATGCCCAGGGCCGCAGGTTCGGCGATGAGCTCAGCCGCATCGGCTATCGCGGCAGCGAGCCGGTCGGCAGGCGCCGCATTCATGCGCATTACGAATTGCATATCGAACAGGGCCCGATCCTTGAGGTCGAGGGTAAGGATATCGGCATCGTCACCCATGCTCAGGGCCTGTACTGGTTGCAGATCACCCTGATCGGACAAGAGGCGCATAGCGGCTCGACCCCGATGCCGATGCGCAGGAATGCCGGGCTTGGGGCGGCGCAGATCACCGATCTGGTTCATCGCGTGGCCATGGATTACCAGCCCGATGCCGTGGGTGCGGTCGGTCACTGCGACGTCTATCCCAACAGCCGCAACGTCATCCCGGGCAGGGCGGTGTTCACCGTCGATATCCGCTCGCCCGACCTGACGACGCTAAGGGCGATGACGCGCCGGATCGAGGATGGCGCGGTGCGGATCGCCGACGATCTGGGGCTGGGGATCGAAATCGGGCTGGCCGGTCATTTCAACCCGGTGAGCTTTGACGCGGATTGCATCGCCACCCTGCGCGCGGCGGCCGATGGGCTTGGCTATTCGCATCGCGATATCGTCTCGGGGGCGGGGCATGATGCCTGTTGGATCAATCAGGTTGCGCCGACGGCGATGATCATGTGCCCCTGTGCCGGCGGGCTCAGCCATAACGAGGACGAAGCGATCAGCCGTGACTGGGCCGCGGCCGGGGCGGATGTGCTGTTGCATGCCGTGCTGATGACCGCCGAAGTGGTGAAATGAGAGGGCGGGCCGATCTCGCCCCCGGGATCGGTCCAAAGCTGACCCCAGGCGGGATGCCGGCGGCTCTTGTATGACCCTAGGCGGGGTCGGCCGGCATCGGCAAAATGCCAATCATCGGCGGGTTTCCAGTCGGCGATTCCGAATCGGCCGGCCGCGACGGGCTTGCCGGGGGCGTCATAGGGGATTTCCGCTTTCCCGCACCGGGCGCCGCTGGGTGCATGCGGGAAACGGGATGCCAAGGCGCGGCGCGTCTGTGCGGATTGTTCCTGTCGCGGGACGGTGGCGCGGTGGCGCGGGGGCATCGCGCCCCGGCATGGGCGTTTTACCCGTTGTCCGCCCGGCGCGCTTTCGGCATCGAGGGCGCTTACGCTGCCCAAAGGCGTCGCATATGCCGGGCAGCGTCTGAATCCCTGCCCCGAAACGCGCATCCGTTCCGGTCGTGCCCCGCTTTCCGATGAAGTCTCTTGCAGGAAAGCCAAAAAAATCAAAGATCATATCAAACAGGGAGTAAGGTGAATGACCCAGACCGATATGGGGGCCTATGACGCCCCGTCCCGCAGCGAGTTGCAGGCCGCCGGCCTCGACCCGGAGCTGTATAACGAGGACCAGTTGCCCACCACGGCCGAGGAACGGACCTGGACCTGGGTTTCCATTGCCGCGCTCTGGATCGGCATGGTGGTCTGTATTCCGACCTATATGCTGGCATCCTATCTGATCGGGGCCGGGATGAACTGGTCGCAGGCGGTGCTGACGATTCTGGTCGCCAATGCCATCGTGCTGATCCCGATGGTGCTGGTCGGGCATGCCGGGGCGAAATATGGCATTCCCTTTCCGGTGCTGTTGCGGTCGTCCTTCGGCCCGATCGGGGCGAAAATCCCGGCGGTGGCGCGCGGCATCGTCGCCTGCGGCTGGTTCGGGATCCAGACATGGGTCGGCGGTTCGGCGATCTATGTGATTTTGAACACGCTGACCGGGGGCATGTTCACGGCCGACGTGCTGCCGGTGCTGGGGATCAACCTGACCCAGTTTCTGTGCTTCCTCGCGTTCTGGGGCCTGCATCTTTACTTTATCAAGCACGGCACCGAATCCATCCGCTGGCTTGAGACGTGGTCGGCGCCGTTCCTGTTGGCGATGGGCTTCGCGCTTTTGGGCTGGGCCTGGGTCAAGGCCGGCGGCTTTGGTCCGATGCTCTCCACGCCCAGCCAGTTCGATCCCGGCCAGCCGCAAGAGGGCAAGTTCTGGATGGTGTTCTGGCCCAGCCTGACCGGCATGATTGGCTATTGGGCGACGCTGGCGCTGAACATTCCCGATTTCACCCGACATGCCCGCAGCCAGCGGGATCAGTTCATCGGCCAGCTGATCGGCCTGCCGATCCCGATGGCGCTGTTTGCGTTCATTTCGGCCGCCGTGACCTCGGCCACGGTGGTGATCTATGGCGAACCGATCTGGGATCCGATCCAGCTGAGCGAACGCATGGGCGGTTTCGGCATCATCATCGCGCTGGTGGCGCTGATCATCGCCACGCTGACCACCAATCTGGCGGCGAATGTGGTGGCGCCGGCGCATGGTTTCGCCAATCTTGCGCCCAACAAGATCAACCTGCGCCGGGGCGGCTATATCACCGCCGGGATCGGGCTGGCGATGTTCCCGTGGCTGTTGATCAACCATATCGTATCGCTTTTGATCGCTTATTCGGCGCTTTTGGGGCCGATCGCGGGGGTCATGCTGGCCGATTACTATCTGCTGCGCGGCACCCGGCTCAAGGTGACGGATCTGTTCCGGCGTGGCGGTATCTATGAGGGTGCGAATGGCACCAACTGGGCCGGGGTGCTTGCGCTGGTGATCGGGATCCTGCCCAATATTCCCGGTTTTCTGGCGGCGGTGGGGGTGACCTCGGGCACGTCGCCGTTCTTTGCCTCGGTCTATACCTATGCGTGGTTCGTCGGGCTGTTCGTCGCCGGGATCGCCTATCTGATCTTGTCGAAGGCGATGAACCGCTGAAAAGGCTGGAAAAACCTTGGCCGGGGGCGTGGAAGCCCCCGGCCAAGCCTTGTCCCCTGCGGGATGCTGCGTTGCAGCGAAGGCGGTTTCACCGCGTGAAAGGCGGCTTATGTTAGGGCTATCAGGGCATCCCGCCCCGATAACCACCAACCGCCATCAGGCAGAGAGACAGATCATGACGGGCAATTTCGCCATCTGGCCGCGCCTTCGCGGCTTTTTCCGGGCACTGGCACAGGACCGTGCCATGACCGCCCCCCGGCTGGAACAGGCGCTGCGCCACAAGGCGCGGTGACCGGGGGACCGGCACGGGCGGCGCTGCCGCCCGCATCCCGGCTTTCGCCTAGCGAAAGATCAGATAGGTCGACAGCACGATCAGCACCACCGCCGCGCCCCAGGGCTTGGCCAGCGGCCAGGGCGTCATGTCCACCGGCGCATCGCCGCGCGGCGCCCATTCCCGCGCCATCGGGCGCAACCGCCCGATCAACAGCATGATGCAGGCGTTCAGCACGAACAGGATCGCCATCACATGCAGGTAATGCGGATAGCCCGCATCCCCCATCGCCGGTTTCAGCACGAACTGGCTGAGGATATAAAGCACCACCCCCGAGGCCAGCCCGACCTTGGCCGCGACCGGCGGCACCCGTTTCGAAAAGATGCCGACCAGAATGATAGTCAGGATCGGGATCGAATAGCAGCCGTTCACCTCTTGCAGGTAACCGAACAGGCCCTGCGGCGCATTGGCGATAAAGGGGGCGATGATCATCGAGGCGATGGCCAGCACCGTGCCAAAGATTTTGCCGGCGCGGACCACCTCGGCGTCGCGGGCGGCGGGCTGGAAAAAGCGGCGATAGATGTCGACCCCGAACAGCGTCACCGAACTGTTCAGCGCCGAGTTGAAGGAACTCAGGATCGCCCCGAACAGCACGGCGGCGAAAAAGCCGCGCAACCAGCCGGGCAGCACCTCGTTCACCAGCCGGGGATAGGCCTGATCGGCCACCTCGAGCTGACCCTGGAACAGGTGCCAGGCGATGATGCCGGGCAGCACGACGATGATCGGGCCAAGGATCTTGAAGCTGGCGGCATAAAGCAGGCCCTTTTGCGCCTCGACCAGCGATTTCGCCCCCAGCGCGCGCTGGATGATCGCCTGATTGGTGCCCCAATAGAACAGCTGCACCAGCATCATGCCGGTGAAGATCGTCGCCAGCGGGATCGAGCTGTCCGGCCCGCCCGCCGCGATGAATTTCTCGGGGTTTTCACGGAAAAGCGTGGCAAGCCCCTCGGTCACGCTGCCATCGCCGATGGCCATCAGACCAAAGAGCGGGATCAGCACCCCCCCGATCATCAGCCCGACGGCATTGATCGTGTCGGACACCGCCACCGCCTTGAGCCCGCCAAAGATCGCATAGATCGACCCGATGATGCCGATGGCCCAGACCGTGATCCACAAGGCCGCCGTCTGCGAGATGCCGAACAGGCCCGGCACGTCGAACATCGTCGAAAGCGCCAGCGCGCCGGAATAGAGCACGATGGGCATCAAGACGATCACATAGCCCGACAGGAACAGGATCGAGGTGATGATCTTGGTCTGTTCGTCATAGCGTTCCTCAAGAAAGCTGGGGATCGTGCTGATGCCCGTCCGCAGATAGCGCGGCACCAGCATCAGCGCGGTGACCACGATCGCGATCGCCGCCAGCGTTTCCCAGGCCATGACCAGCACGCCCTCGGAATAGGCCTGACCGTTCAGGCCGACCATCTGTTCGGTCGACAGGTTGGTCAGCAAAAGCGAGCCGGCGATCACCGGCGCGGTCAGCGACCGCCCGCCCAGAAAATAGCCCTCGGAATGGTGCTCGTCGGTGCCCTTGGTCCAGTAATAGGACAGGATCGCGACAAGGGCGGTAAAGCCGACAAAGGAAAGAATGTTCAGAACCGACATCGTGCTTCCTCCTACGCAAAATGAATCGTGAACAGAATATTGACCCGTTAGCGCAAACGGTCGTGCTGAGACAAGCCGTGGTGAGACAATCGGATTCGCAGCCTGCGCCATGAGCGGCCGGCGTGGCAATCGCCGAAATCACGCGCCGTCCGGGCGGGGCCCCGGTTTCTTGGCCGGAATTGGCAAGACCTGTTTGGTCATCCGGGCCATACTCGCCCCTGCGGCCCGGGGGGGCGGGCCATATTGCAAGGGGGATTTCATGACCTATGACGACCGGCCTCGGCCCGAGGAATCGCGCCTGCGCGGCGATGACAGCGCCCTGCTGCTCGAAGACAGCATCGCGGGGCTTCTGGCCCGCACCGTGGCGGCGCGCCCCGATGCCGAGGCGCTGGTGTTTCGCGAACACGGGCTGCGGCTGAGCTGGCGGGAATTCGCGCAGGCGGTGGACCGGCTGGCCACGGGGCTGCTTGGGTTGGGCGTGGGGCGCGGCGACCGGGTGGGGATCTGGTCGCCCAACCGGCCGGAATGGGTGCTGACGCAGTTTGCGACCGCCCGCATCGGGGCGATTCTGGTCAATGTCAATCCGGCCTATCGCCTGGCCGAGCTGGAATATGCGCTGCGCCATGTGGGCGTGCGGGTGCTGATCACGGCGGACCGGTTCAAGACCTCGGATTATGTCGGCATGCTGTGCGAGCTGTTGCCGCCGCCGCCGGCCGATGGCGCGATTGCGGCGGCGAACCTGCCCGATCTGCGCGCGGTGGTGGCCATGGGGGCCGCGGTGCCCGGGATGCTGCGCTTTGACGATGTCGCGGCGACGCCGGCCGATACGGCGCGGCTGGACCGGCTGACGGCGGTTCTGGATCCCGGCGATCCGATCAACATCCAGTTCACATCCGGCACCACCGGCCTGCCCAAGGGCGCCACGCTCAGCCATCGCAACATCGTCAACAATGCCAATTTCGTCACCGCGCGCATGGGCTTTACCGACCGCGACCGGCTTTGCATTCCGGTGCCGCTTTATCATTGTTTCGGGATGGTGATGGGGGTTCTGGGCTGTGTGACCAAGGGCGCCACCATGATCTTTCCGGGCGAGGGGTTCGATCCCGACGTCACGCTGGAATGCGTGGCCGAGGAAGGTTGCACCGCGCTTTACGGGGTGCCGACCATGTTCTCGGCCATGCTGGCAAGCGAGCGTTTCCACCATCACGACCTGTCCACGCTGCGCACCGGGATCATGGCCGGCGCGCCGTGCCCCATCGAGGTGATGAAACGCGTGCGCGCCGAAATGCACATGTCACAGGTCACCATCGCCTATGGCATGACCGAAACCTCGCCCGTGTCGTTTCAGTCGATGACCGACGATCCGGTCGAAAAGCGCGTCTCGACCGTGGGCCATATCCACCCGCATCTTGAGGTGAAGCTGGTCGATCCGCAGGGCCATATCGTCCCCACCGGCGCCGTGGGCGAGCTGTGCACACGCGGCTATTCGGTCATGCGCGGCTATTGGAACGAGCCCCAGAAAACCGCCGAGGCCATCGACGCCGAGGGCTGGATGCATACGGGCGACCTGGCCACCATCGATGCCGATGGCTATTGCAGCATTGTCGGGCGCAGCAAGGACATGCTGATCCGTGGCGGCGAAAACGTCTATCCGCGCGAGATCGAGGAATTCCTGTACCGCCACCCCAAGGTGCGCGAGGTTCAGGTCATCGGCATCCCCGACGACCGCTATGGCGAGGAAATCTGTGCCTGCGTCATGGCCCGCGATCCCAGCCTGACCGCCGAAGAGCTGCGCGTTTTCTGCAAGGGCCAGATCGCGCATTACAAGGTGCCGCGCTATGTCGAATTCGTCGATGAATTTCCGATGACGGTGACCGGCAAGGTCCAGAAATTCATTCTGCGCGATCAGATGGTGCTGCGGATCTTTCCCGAGGCGCAGGCGGGTTAGCGGCGCGGAACGCGGCCGGGCTGGTGCCGGTCCATTTCAGAAAGGCGCGGTGAAAGGCGCTGGGTTCGGCATAGCCCAGCCTTGCCGCGATCTCGGCCACCGGCGCGGCCGAGCGGGTCAGCAGGATCCGGGCCGCGCTTTCGCGCATCTCGTCGCGGATGGCGGAAAAGCTTTGCCCTTCGCCGCGCAGACGGCGGCGCAGGGTGGCGGGCGACAGGCGCAGATCGGCGGCGAGGCGGTCGAAATCCGGCCAGTCCTCGGGCGCGGTCTGGCGCAGGCGTGTGCGGATCCGCGCCGTCAGGTCCTGATCGTGGCGATAGCGCAGCAGGATATTGCCCGGCGCGCCGCGCAGAAACATCTGCAACGCCTTTTCGCCCCGGATCGGCGCAAGCCCAAGGTAATGCGCCGAAAAGATCAGCCGGCTTTGCGGCTGGTCAAAGCGCACCGGCGCGCCAAAGAATTGGTGATAATCGCGGCGGTTTTCCGGCTCGGGACAGGCGAAATCGACCTGTATCAACGGGATGCGCCGCCCGATCAGCCAACAGACCACCCCCATCAGGATCAGCCAATAGGTCCGATAGGCGAATGCCGGGCGCGGGCCGTCGCGGTCGCTCAGCACGATTTCGGCCATCCCGCCCTGTTGGCGCAATTCGCCGGCCGGATCGTCCAGCACCACGGTCAGAAAGCTCAGCGCGCGGTGCAGCGCATGTTCCAGCGTGCGCGCATGCATCACCGCATGGACCAGCAGGTTGAAGCTGCCCGGCCGCATCGGCCGCCCGCCCATGCCGAAAAATTCGTCCTGAATGCGTTCGGTGATGGCCAGCCACATCCGCCCATATTGCAGGTTGGTGACCGGCTGGTCGGGATCGGCGATGCCCGCGCTGGCCAGTACCGGCGCCCGGTCCAGCCCCGCCCGTGTCAGGCTGGCCAGCGCATCCTCGACAAATCCGGGTGAGATGAGCGCCCGTTCCATATGCCGCCCGTATTGCAAAACCGATCAGTCATTCTGGCCGGGAATGTCATTGTCTGCAATGCATCCCGCGCTACCCTGTTGCCGAGTTGGAGTGGGACCGCCATCGCGGCGAGTCGGGGAAAGGCGTTTCGGGGGGAAAGCGATCATGACTGCGACAAGCGGGGGCCGCGCGCGGCCCGGATATCACGACGCCGTGGCACGGTTCAGCATCGACGAGGCGATGACCATGCTGCGGGGCGATCTGCAAACCGGGCTGAACGCCTGTGTCGAATGCTGCGACCGTCATACCGGCGCGAACCGGGTGGCGCTGCGCTGTCTGTCGCCCGACGAGGTGCTGCGCGAATACACGTTCGAGGAGCTGCGCGAACTGTCGGCGCGCGCGGCCAATGTCCTTGCCGCGCAGGGCATCCGCCCGGGCGACGTGATCGCGGGGCTTTTGCCGCGCACGGTCGAATTGATGGCGACGGTGCTGGGCGCATGGCGGCTGGGCGCGGTCTATCAGCCGCTCTTCACCGCATTCGGCCCCAAGGCGATCGAGCACCGGCTCAAGACCAGCGGCGCCAAGCTGGTGGTGACGAATGCCAGCCAGCGCCCCAAGCTGACCGAGGTCGAGGATTGCCCGACCGTCGCCCTGATCCGCGCGGATGACGAGCCGCTGCCCGCCGGCGATGTCGATTTCCGCGCAGCCCTTGCCGAGGCCGGGACCGAATTCGAGCCGGTCCTGCGCCGGGGCGAGGATCTCTTCATGATGATGTCCACATCGGGGACCACCGGCCTGCCCAAGGGGGTGCCGGTGCCTTTGCGCGCGCTTTTGGCGTTCGGTGCCTATATGCGCGACGCCATCGATCTGAACGAAGGCGACGTGTTCTGGAACATCGCCGATCCGGGCTGGGCCTATGGGCTTTACTATGCGCTGACCGGCCCGCTTTTGCTGGGTCAGGCGACGATCTTTTACGAGGGCGGGTTCACGGCGGAATCGACCTGTCGCATCATCGAGCGGCTGGGCGTGACCAGCCTTGCCGGATCGCCGACCGCCTATCGGTTGCTGATGGCCGCCGGCCCCGAGACGGTCGCCGGCATCAAGGGCCGGCTGCGCGTCGTCAGCTCGGCCGGCGAGCCGCTGAACCCCGAAATCATGCGCTGGTTCGACGCGCATCTCGCCGTGCCCATCCATGACCACTATGGCCAGACCGAAATGGGCATGTGCGTGAACAACCATCACGGGCTGGACCATCCGGTGCGGCCGGGATCCTCGGGTCTGGCCATGCCGGGCTATCGCGTCGTCGTGCTGGATGACGAGGGGCGCGAGCTTGGCGCGAACCAGCCCGGCGTGCTGGCCATCGACATGACGAAATCGCCGCTGATGTGGTTTTCGGGCTATCTGAATCAGGCGACGCCGGCGCTGGCGGGCGGCTATTATCGCACCGGCGACAGCGTGGAATTCGAACCCGACGGCTCGGTCAGCTTTATCGGGCGTTCGGACGATGTGATCACCTCGTCGGGTTACCGGATCGGGCCCTTCGACGTGGAAAGCGCGCTGATCGAACATCCGGCGGTGATCGAGGCGGCGGTGATCGGCGTGCCCGACCCCGAACGCACCGAGGTGGTCAAGGCCTTTGTCATTCTGGGCAAGGGCCATCAGGCCAGCCCCGAGCTGGCCGAGGAACTGCGCGCCCATGTCAAGCGCCGCCTGTCGGCGCATGCCTATCCGAAACTGATCGATTTCGTCGCCGACCTGCCGAAAACGCCCAGCGGCAAGGTGCAACGTTTCCTGTTGCGCAAGGCCGAGGTCGAGAAACTGGCGCGAGCATAAGGACCAGAACATGCAGCTCAAGAACAAGGTTTTCCTGATCACCGGCGCGGGCTCGGGCCTTGGCGCGGCGGTGGCGCGCATGGCGGTCGATTCCGGCGCGAAAGCCGTGCTGGTCGATGTGAACCAGCCCGCGGGCGAGGCGCTGTCCCACGAGCTGGGCGATGGCGCGGCGTTCGTCAAGGCCGATGTGACCAGCGCCGATGACGGCGCGGCGGCGGTCGCGACCACGCTGAACCTCTTTGGCCGCCTGGACGTGGCGGTCAATTGCGCCGGGGTCGCTCCGGGCGAACGCATCGTCGGCCGCGCCGGTCCGCATGCGCTGGACAGCTTTGCCCGCACCATCGGCATCAACCTGATCGGCACCTTCAACATCCTGCGCCTTGCCGCCGACGCCATGGCGAAAAACGAGCCCGCGCCAGATGGCGAACGCGGCGTGATCATCAACACCGCATCCGTCGCGGCCTTTGACGGCCAGATCGGGCAGGCGGCCTATGCGGCCTCCAAGGGCGGGGTCGCGGCGATGACGCTGCCGGCCGCGCGGGAACTGGCGCGGCTGGGCATCCGGGTGATGAGCATTGCGCCCGGCATCTTTGCCACGCCGATGATGACCGCGATGCCGCAAGAGGTTCAGGACAGCCTTGGCGCCTCGGTCCCGTTCCCGCCGCGTCTGGGTCAACCCGCCGAATATGCGGCCCTTGTGCGCCATATCGTCGAGAACCAGATGCTGAATGGCGAAGTCATCCGTCTGGATGGCGCCATCCGCATGGCCCCGAAATAAGGAATATCCCATGGAACACGATCCCATCGTCATCGTCGGCGCCGCGCGCACGCCCATGGGCGGCTTTCAGGGCGATTTCGCCAGCACCCCGGCCGCGACCCTTGGCGCCGCCGCCATCACCGGCGCGCTGAAGGGTGCGGGGCTTGCCCCGGACGCGGTGCAGGAAATCATCATGGGCTGCGTCCTGCCCGCCGGTCAGGGTCAGGCCCCTGCCCGTCAGGCGGCACTGGCCGCCGGGCTGCCGCTGGGCGCCGGGGCCACCACCGTGAACAAGATGTGCGGATCGGGGATGAAGGCCGCGATGCTGGGTCACGACCTGATCCTTGCGGGTTCGGCCGATGTGGTCGTCGCGGGGGGCATGGAAAGCATGTCCAGCGCGCCATACCTCTTGCCCAAGGCGCGCGCCGGCTACCGGATGGGTCACGGTCAGGTCATGGATCACATGTTCCTTGACGGGCTTGAGGACGCCTATGACAAGGGCCGCCTGATGGGCACATTCGCCGAGGATTGCGCCGAGGCCTATCAATTCACCCGCGAGGCCCAGGACGACTATGCCATCACCTCGCTGACCCGGGCGCAAAAGGCCATCAAAGAGGGCCGCTTTGACGCCGAGGTGACGCCCGTCGCCATCCGCGCCGGCAAGGCCGAGCTGGTGGTGACGATCGACGAACAGCCCGGCAAGGCGCGGCTGGACAAGATCCCCACCCTGCGCCCCGCCTTCCGCGAAGGGGGCACGGTCACGGCGGCGAACAGCTCGTCCATCTCGGACGGTGGGGCGGCGCTGATCCTGATGCGCGCGTCCGAGGCCGAGCGTCGCGGACTGACGCCCCGCGCCCGCATCCTTGGCCATGCGACCTTCGCCGACAAGCCGAACCTGTTTCCGACCGCGCCCATCGGCTCGGTCAGAAAGCTGATGGAACGGACCGGCCTTTCCATCGCCGATATCGACCTGTGGGAAATCAACGAGGCTTTCGCCGTCGTCGCCATGGCGGCGATGCGCGATCTTGGGCTTGGCCATGACATCGTGAACGTGAATGGCGGCGCCTGCGCGCTGGGCCATCCCATCGGCGCATCGGGCGCCCGCGTCATGGTCACGCTGTTGAACGCGCTGGAACACCATGGGCTGAACCGTGGCATCGCCTCGCTCTGCATCGGCGGGGGCGAGGCCACGGCCATCGCCATCGAAAGGCTGAACTGATGATCTTGACCGAGGAACAGGAACAGATCCGCGACATGGCGCGGGATTTCGCCCGCGATGTGCTGGCCCCCGGCGCCGCCGCGCGCGACCGCGACCACGCGTTTCCGCGCGCGGAACTGACCCAGATGGGCGAGCTGGGCTTTCTGGGCATGCTGGTCCCCGAGGCCCATGGCGGTTCCGAAACCGGCATCGTCGCCTATGCGCTGGCGCTTGAGGAAATCGCGGCCGCCGATGGCGCCTGCTCGACCATCATGTCGGTCCATTCATCCGTCGGCTGCGTGCCGATCCTGAAATACGGCACCGAGGATCAGAAGGCGCGCTTTCTGCCGCGCCTTGCCTCGGGCGAATGGATCGGCGGCTTTGCCCTGACCGAACCGCAGGCCGGATCGGATGCATCCTCGCTGAAAACCCGCGCCCGGCGCGATGGCGACCACTATGTCATCGACGGCGCGAAACAGTTCATCACCTCGGGCAAGAACGGCAAGGTGGTGATCGTCTTTGCCGTGACCGACCCCGATGCCGGCAAGAAAGGCATCTCGGCCTTTATCGTGCCCACCGATACCCCCGGCTATGAGGTGGTTTCGGTCGAACACAAGCTGGGCCAGCATGCGTCCGACACCTGCGCGCTGGCATTCACCAATATGCGCGTGCCCGCCGAAAATCGCCTGGGCGACGAGGGACAGGGTTACAAGATCGCGCTGGCCAACCTCGAAGGCGGCCGCATCGGCATCGCCGCCCAGGCGGTCGGCATGGCGCGCGGCGCCTATGAGGCGGCGCTTGCCTATGCGCGCGACCGCATCACCTTTGGCCGCCCGATCATCGAACATCAGGCGGTGGCCTTCAAACTGGCCGATATGGCGACCCAGATCGACGCCGCGCGCCTGATGGTGCTGCGCGCCGCCACCCTGCGCGAGGCCGGAAAGCCCTGCCTGACCGAGGCGTCGATGGCCAAGCTTTTCGCATCCGAAATGGCCGAGCGGGTGATCTCGGACGCGATTCAGATCCATGGCGGCTATGGCTATCTGCGCGACTATCCGGTCGAACGCATCTATCGCGATGTCCGCGTCTGCCAGATCTATGAAGGCACCAGCGAGGTGCAGCGTCTGGTCATCGCGCGCGGGCTTTAGGGGACATATCATGGCAAAGCTGATCGAGATCACCCGCGAGGGGCGCGTCGCCCTGATCCGGCTCAACCGTCCCGAGGTGCTCAACGCGCTGAATGGGGCGCTGGCGGCGGAACTGGCCGCCGCCGCGCTCGAACTCGAGTCCGACCGCGATATCGGCGCGATGGTGATCACCGGATCCGAACGCGCCTTTGCGGCCGGCGCCGACATCGCCGAAATGGCCGGAAAAACCGCGGCTGAAATGATCGAGACCGACATCTTCGCCGTCTGGGACCGCTTCGCCGCGACCCGCATCCCAAAGATCGCGGCGGTGAACGGCTTTGCCCTTGGCGGCGGGTGCGAGCTGATGATGATGTGCGATTTCGCCATTGCCGGCGAAGGCGCGAAATTCGGCCAGCCCGAGGTCAAGCTGGGCGTCATCGCCGGCATGGGCGGCACCCAGCGGATGACGAAACTGATCGGCCGGGCGCTTGCCATGGACATGCATCTGACCGGGCGGATGATGGACGCGGCCGAGGCCCTGCGCGCCGGCCTCGTCGCCCGCGTCGTCCCCGACGATCAGGTGGTCGCTCAGGCGATGGCCGCCGCCCATACCATCGCCGGCTATTCGCGCCCCGCGACCCGCCTCGCGCGCGAGGCGGTGATGCGCGCCGAGGAACTGTCGCTGGTCGAAGGCGTGGCCTGGGAGCGCGGCATGTTCCAGCGCCTGTTCGGCACCCCCGACCAACGCGAGGGCATGCAGGCTTTCGTCGAAAAGCGCAAACCCCGCTTTCACCCGGACTGATCCGCCGCCTCTTTCATGCCCAAATATCCCGGGGGAACGCCTCGCCGGCCCCATCGGGGGGCTGGCGGGGCGTGGGGGCAGAGCCCCCGGCGACAGCGCCGCCCGGGGGACGCGCGGCGCATCTTTATCGGGGCCTCGTTTTTATCGGGCCTCGTTCACCACCCGGATCTGGGTGAATTCGGCCAGACCCTCTTCGGCGAACTCGACCCCCAACCCGGATTGCTTGGCACCGCCAAAGGGCATGTTGGGGCCGAAATCCAGATGCTTGTTGATCCAGACCGTACCGCTTTCGATCCGCTCGGCGACCTGACGCGCCAGATCGCGATCCTCGCCCCAGACCGATCCGCCCAGACCCAGATCCAGCCCGTTGGCGCTGGCCACGGCGGCCTCGACATCGTCGAAACGGATGACCGGCAGGATCGGCCCGAACTGTTCCTCATCGACGATGCGGTCGCCATCCTTCACATCGGCAACGATGGTGGGGGTGATGAAATAGCCCGGCCCGGCGGGCACCTCGCCCCCGGCCAGAATGCGGCCGTCATCGCGCGCCGAGGCCAGATAGGTCTGCACCTTTTCGAATTGCATGCGATTTTGCAGCGGACCGATGGTCACGCCCTGCTCAAGCCCGTCGCCGACGACGGCCTCGCGCGCCAGCTGCGCCAGCCGCTCGCATACCTCTTCATAGATGGAATCGTGGACATAGGCGCGCTTGATCGCCAGACAGACCTGCCCGGCATTCATGAAAGCCCCGGCAAAGATCCCCGGCGCCACCTTGGCCGGGTCCGCCCCCGGCAGCACGATGGCCGCGTCATTGCCCCCCAGCTCAAGCGTCAGCCGCTTGATGGTCGAGGCGGCGCTGGCCATGATCTTTTGCCCGGTCGCGGTCGATCCGGTAAAGGAAATCTTGGCCACATCGGGATGCGCGGTCAGCGCGGCGCCCAGATCGTTCTGATCGGTGACGATGTTCACGACCCCGGCCGGCAAAAGCTCGGCCATGATCTCGCCCAGCCGCAGCGTGGTCAGCGGCGTGGTCGGCGCCGGCTTGATCACCATGGTATTGCCCGCAAGCAGGGCCAGCGGCATCTTGAACGCCACGATCAGCACCGGGAAATTCCACGGGATGATCGCGCCCACCACGCCCAGCGGCTTGCGGAACTGCCGCACAAGGCGGCTTTCGTTATCCTCGATCACCTTCACCGGCAGGTCGTACCCGGCCAGATGCCGGATGAAGGCGCAGGTATAAAGGATCTCGGCCTGCGCCTCGGGCAGGGGCTTGCCCTGTTCCTGCGTCAACAGGCGGGCCAGCCCCTCGGCCTCGGCCTCGATGCGGTCGGCAATGCCGAGGATCAGCACACGGCGGTCCTCGATCGGGCGCGCGGCCCAGGCGGGGAAAGCCGCCTTGGCGGCCGCCACCGCCGCGTCCAGCTGTGCGCCCGAGGCGCGGGGCGCCAGCGCCAGCACCTGTTCATTGGCGGGGTTCACGACCTCCATGGTCATATCGCCCGCGACCAGCCTGCCATCGATCAGAAGTCGGTATTCGGTCATTCCTGCCTCCCCTGTGGATCGGAAAATCCTGCGCCATGGGGCCGGGCGATTCTTGCCAGTTCCGGCCAAAGGTGGCGGGGGCCGGAAATCTGGCCGGAAATGTCAAATCCGCCGGGCTGTCGGGGGCCGAGATTGTGACGCGTAAGTATATGTTATACATATGTTTCATGTCCGTTCGGCGACTTTCCCCCGAATTTCGTGCGGGTTTGCGAAAACCGGCCGGGCTTGTGCTACAATTTGTCGCAACAGGGAAATCGCCGGGCCAAGGCGCGACAGGATTGCCAGCCCGCACCAGCCACGGGAAACACCATGCAAAGTTCATGGATTCGCGGAGCCGTCGCCTTTTTGGTTCTTGGGCCCGAAGCCGAAGCCGCACATGCGGCGACGGAATCGCCGATGTCCCTGGACAGCTTTATCGCCCGGATCGAGGACGAGCGCGCGGCAAGCGCCGACAGCCTGCGGTCATGGCGGTCGGGCGAAACGCTGCCTCTGACCACCATCGGGGTTCTGGGCGATGCCATCGCCCCGCGCCGCACCCTGGGCGAGGCGTTGCGCATCTTTGCCCGCGGGTTCCCGGTGCTGCAATCCAACAGCTCGGTCACCTTTGAGGTGACCGGGGACGAGGCCCATATCTCATATCGTGTCCTTGACCCGCGCATCTGGCCGCGCCGCGCGGATGCGGAACTTACGCTGGGCCTGATCCATGGCATCTGCACGCGCTACGGTGTGCCGCGCGACGCGATCCGGGACATGTGCTTTGAACATCAGCCCGACCGCGACCTGCGCGCGCTGGCCCAGTATCTGGGCCGGACCCCGCGTTTCGGACAGGATGAGAACCGCATCACCATCTCGGCCCGAAGCCTTGCGAATACGCTGTGCCACGAACCCGAAGGCGATGCCCTCAGCTGTGCGAAAAAGCTGGACGAGGCGCTGGTCGAGCTGCGCCGCCAGACGCCGGTGTCGCAGCGCGTGCATGCGCTGATCCTGTCGCAGAAGGATCGCGGTCAGGTCCATCAGGCCCAAATCGCCGCCCAACTGGGCATGTCCGAACGCTCGCTGCGCCGGGCGCTGGCGGCCGAGGGGCAACCCTTCAACGCCATTCTCGAAGAATCGCGCCGCGCCCATGGTTTCGCGCTTTTGGTGCGCAGCGACCGGCTGTTCGGGGAAATCGCCTTGTTGCTGGGCTATTCCGATCAGACCGCCTTTTCGCGGGCATTCTCGCGCTGGTACGGCGCCTCGCCGCGCGAGCTCAGAAAGATGGCCACCGAAGAGGTCAGCGTGATCCGCTGATCAAAGCGGCCTTCGCGCGCCGGGCCGCTATGGGCGATAAAGATCCGCGTCCGCCCGGGACAATGCGCGTCAATGGCGGCCAGAATGCGGCGACATGCGGCATCGTCGATTTCGGAAAACGCCTCGTCAAAGATCATCACATCGGCGGGGCGCAGCAGCGCGCGGGCAATGGCGATGCGCTGGCGCAGACCGCCCGACAGATCGGCGCCGGTTTCGGCGACGGGCGTGTCCAGCCCGGCCGCGCCCCGCGCCCAATCGACCAGATCCGCATCCGCCAGCACCCGCCACAAGGCCGCGTCATCGGCATCCGGCGCCGCAAGGCGCAAATTCCCCGCCAGCGTGCCACGCAGGATCGCGGGGCGCTGTGCCAGATGCGCGATGCGCGCGATCAGCGCCCGCGCGCGCAGCCCGGCGATATCCGCCGCTGAAAACAGCGCCGCACCTTCGGCCAGCGGCGCGTCGCGGGTCAGCGCCGCCATCAGGCGCGACTTGCCGATGCCCGAGGGACCGTCCAGCAAGACCCGCTGGCCCGGCGGGATCGTCAGGTCGAGCGGATCGTGGATGCCGCCCACGGCCCGCGCCCCGCGCAGGGTCAGGGTCGCGGACCCGGGCGGGGGCGGGGCGCCGTCATCGGGGCGGGCGCTGTCGATGACGCCGCCCAGCCGGTCGGTGGCGACGCGGGCGCGGGCCTGCGCGTGATAAAGCCCCAGCAGGTTCCGCAACGGCCCCGACATCATCCCGGCATAGGCAAGGAACGCGACCAGCGTGCCGATCTGCCATTCGCCGCGCACCACCTGCCAGCCGCCGACCAACAGGATCGCGCCGCGCAGGATGGCGGTGATGATCTGGCTGACTGCGCCCACGGTTTCCGACCAGATCCGCTGGCGGAGCAGGCTGGCGATCTGATCGCCTTGGGCGCGGGCAAAGCCGGCCCCGCGCTGGTCCAGCGCATCGAGGCCGCGCAGGGTGGCGCGCGCCGACAGCGTCTCGGCCATCTGGGTGCTCAGCGCGCCGCGCAATTCGCGGGTTGTTTCGGCAAGGCGCTGGGTGCGGGGGCGCGCGCGGGACAGAAACCAAAGCTCAAAGGGCGCCGCCAAAAGCGGCAGCATCGCCATCCGCCAGTCCAGCGCCACCATCAACGCCAGCCCCCCGGCAAGGCGAAAGACCGCGCCGATGGCGATCAGCACGGTGTCAAAGGCAAAGCTCTGGATCTCGGCGCAATCGCCGTCCAGCCGCGCCATCGCCTCGCCCAGAGGCAGGTCGGGCCGGGCCGGATCGCGCGCCAGCGCCGCACCGAAAAGCCGCCCGCGCAGATCGGCCAGCATCGCCGCCGAAACCCGCAGATGCAGCATGGAATTGACGATGCCAAAACCCACCGCCCCCAGCCCGAGCGCGAATGAAAGCGCCGCCCAAAAGACCAGCGCCCCCATGTCGCGGGCCATGATGCCGGCGTCGATCACCTGTCGGGTCAGCATCGGCATGGCCAGCCCAAGCGCCGCCGCCGACAGCGATGCCACCAGCACCAGCCCCGCGCCCGGCAGCGCGCGCGCCATCACCGGCGCCAGCCAGCGCGCGGCATCCGCGCCAAAGATCAGCCGGGCAAGGCGGGGGGCCAACCTATCCATGCCGCCTATCCATGCTTGTGCTCGGGACCGTGATGGCGGGCGCGGGCGCTCAGCGTGGCGATGGCTGTGGGGCCGCTCAGCCGCCCCTCGCTGGCCATGATCGCGGCCAGATGGCCCGCGATCCGCGCCGCGCCAAGACTGGCGCCGCCCATGCCGCGCGCGCCATGTTCGGGCGAATTGCACCAGGCCCCGAAAAGCGCCGGCCCAAGTTGCGAAATTTCGTCCCAGCCGCAGCGCGCATCGCCGGTGGCGGCGATGATGCCGGGATAGGCGGCGGGATAGCAGACCGGCCCCCGTGCGGGATGGGCCGCGACCAGCACCGCGCCGGCCTCGACCAACGCGGCGCAGGCGCGTTCCAAGGGCGCGCGATCGGCGGCGAGCCCGAGGCTGAGACAGATCAGGTCGGGCCGTTCGTCCGGCGCCAGCCCCGCAAACCAGCGCAGGGCGGCGGTGACGCGCAGCGCGCTGGTCACCGGGCGCGCGTCAAAGACCTGTGCATGCACGATCCGCGCGCCGGGGCTGGCGCGGCGGATGATGCCGGCCACGGCGCTGCCATGGCCCAGCCGGTCGGGTTCGGCTGGCTGGGCCGAGCCATCGGGCGCGAAGGCGCGCGCCAGCGCCCGTTCGCCGGGCGGATCGTCGGCGGGACCGCCGCTATCGATCACGCCGACCCGGATCACCTCAGTCGTCCCGGGTGAACAGCCGCACCGATGCCAGCGACATCGAGGCATTGCCCGGCAGATCGACCTGGCCCTTTTTCTCAAGTGTTTCGGCGTCATAGGCGGCCAGATCGCCAAGTGCGCCGCCCAGCCAGACGGTCTTGCCATCGGTCGAGACATTGACCGAATAATAGCTGTGCGGCAGGGGCACCCGCTTGACCGAGGCGCCCTTTTCCAGATCAAAGCTTTCCAGCACGTTATAGGCGCCAAAGGCCCGTGTCTTGGCCGGGTTCACCGCGGTCGAGAAATAGAACACATCCATCGCCCGCACGTCGCGCATCACCATCTGGCCGCTGTCCAGATCCATGGTCAAGAGACCGGTGCGCGGGGCCTCGGGGTCGGTCGGCTCTTTGTCCTTGCGCATGGTATAGAAGGGCACCGCCATCACGCCCGAACTTTCGTGCTGGCTCCAGACGGCAAGAACGTCGGGCTGAAGATAGGTCTCGGGCTTCCAGCTCTGGATGGGCAGATCCTCGACCAGCTTGCCGGCGACCGGGTCCATGACGTGAAGCGCGCGGCCCAGCCCGTAAAGACGGCCGCCGTCACGCGACCATGCCAGAAGCGTCACCTGTCGCGGGGCCTCAAAGGTCTTTTGCAGCTTGAGCGTATCGGCATCGTAAAGCGCGATGCGCGTCGGCTGCACCTCGAAATGGGTGGGCAGCAGCCGCACCGGCGTCTGATAGGCGGCCAGCGTCTTGCCATCGGGCGACAGCGCCAGCCCGAACAGCGTCTTGACCCGTTCCTCGGGCGTGGACAGGTCGACCCGGGCCAGCGTCTCGCCGGTCGCAAGGTCCAGCTTGACGATGCTTTCCGTCTTGTTGACCGAGGTATAGGCGATCTTGCCGCCGGGTGCGACGACCGGCACCATCGGCGTGGGGCCGGCATCCTTGATGGTGATGACCTTTTCCACCGCCATCTTTTCGGTATCGACCACGACCAGCTTGTCGGGGCGGGCGGGCGCAAGGATGTAATCCTTGGCCAGCGCCGGCATGGCCAGGGTCGCCATCACGGCTGCCAGCGAAATCAGCGTCTTGTGCATGGTGTCAGCCCTTGCTTTCGGGAAAGACGGATTGCAGCTTGCGCCAGTCCTGCATGACGTCATCGGCGCCCGCGCTCCATTCGGGATAGGTTTGCAGCGTGTCGGCGACCTGCGCCGGCCACCAGCAGGGATCGGCGCAGCCGTAAAGATCGGCCTCCATCGGCTGGCACAGGTTCGAGACGGCGCCAAAGGCGTCCACCTCCCAGCCGGGATCAAAGGACGTGGTGCAGCCGACCAGCGAGTTCATCGCCACGACCTCGTCCTCGCGGCCCTCGGCCTGTGCCTCGGCGAAGGCCTTGGCCTTGGCGTTTGCGGGGGTCAGGTGTTTCATTGGATAACCTCCTTGGTTGCGGCCATGGGTGCGGCGGGGCGCGCCGTGCGCGGCTCAAGCTGGGTGCGGAAGAATGCGGGATTGGCCTGCATGATGCGGACATAGGCCTCGATGCCGAAATCGACCCAGTCGCGCATCAGGTCGCAGTAATGCCAGACCGGGGCATAGGGATCGCCCTGGCGGGCATAGGCTTCGTGATAGCATCCGCCCGCACAGATCGATCGGATCCGGCAGGTGCGGCAGCCATAGCTGCTGCGGTCCTGCGCGCCCTCGATAAAGCGGGCCAGTTTCGGCACGTCGATGCCATCCGCGACATTGCCATAGGTCGGCTGCTCTGATCCGACAAAGCGGTGGCACAGATGCAGGTCCCCCTGTCGGTCCACGGCCAGCATGCCCAGCCCGGCGCCACAGGGCACGGCCTTCTTGGTGCCCTGGGCGATGTCGGTCAGCAATTGGTGCATGTTGGAAAAGCCGATATTCTCGCCCCGGCAGGCGGCCTCGACATAGCGGCGGCCAAGGGTTTTCATGTCCTCGAACACCGCTTTCAGCGCGCCGTCATCAAGGTTGAAGACCGCGATGGGACCAGAGGTCGCCGGGCCAAAGCCCACCTCGTGAAAGCCAAGATCGTTCTTGAGATGGTCGTGGATGCCGATCACGTCGGTCACCCCGCGCGTCAGCGTGACCCGCACCCCCACCGGGCGCGCGCGATAGCGCGACAGCAGCATCCGCACATTGCGCGCCACAAGGTCATAGCTGCCCTTGCCGCCCACGGTCTTGCGATTGGCGTCATGCAGCGCCTTGGGGCCATCCATGCTGACCGTCAGGGCAAAGCGATGCGCGTCGAACCAATCGACCAGTTCCGGGGTCAGAAGCGTCGCGTTGGTGGTCAGCGAGAAATCGACCGTCTTGCCCAGCTCGGCGGCGCGCGGCACGGCATAGGCCACGACCTCGCGGATCAGCGGCATGTTGGACAAGGGTTCGCCGCCGAAAAAGACCACGTTCACGCGGTCGCGGGCATGGGCCTGTTTCAGCAACAGCTCAAAGCTGGCGCGCGCGGTTTCAAAGCCCATCTTCTGGCCCTTGGCGGGCGTGGTCAGATCCTCTTTGTAGCAATAGGTGCAGGCGAGGTTGCAGCCGGTGTTCACGTTCAGAACGATCGTGGACAGCGGGATCTCGTCAACCTTGGCGATGGGGCGCGGGGTTTCGGGCGCATCCGCGTCGCGCAGGATATCCAGCGCCAGAAAGCTTTGCAGACAATCGCTCAGGGTTTCGGGGTCATGCTGCGCGCCAAGTCTGGCGCGCAGCAGTTCGGCATCGATGGCGGGTTCGCGACGGAACAGGTCATAGACATCGCGCGCCACACCATCGAGCGCGAACAGGCTTGTCGTCGGCACATGCATCAGCATGGCATGGCCATCGACATCGACCCGATGGGCATTGTGGCGGATAAGCGTCAGGGCAGACATCGCGGCACCTCAGCGGATCGGGGCGTCGACGAAGCGCTGGACCGTGGCGTAAAGATGCGCCTCGGCGGTCAGCGGCGCGTCGCCGGCATCGACGGTGGCGATGACCTTCAGGTTGCCAGCATTGTTGGTCATCATCGGGCGTTCGGGGTTCGGGCCGGCATCGGCGGGCATGAACAGGCCGCTTTCGCTGATGCTGCCGGCATATTTCGCATCCTCCATCTTTACCGCCTCTTCGTTGAAATTGTCGGTGCGCCATTGCGCCGGAAAGACGCCAAGCGCGATGTCGTCATCGGTCGCGGGCTGGCCATCGGGGCCGTTCAGCCAGCCCATCGCCTCGAACTGGGCGGGGGTCTTGGGGATCGGGCCGCCATTGCCGCCGATCCGCGCCATCGCCATGTCGGGGACGATGGTGATGCGGTCGGGCTTTTCATAGGCGATCAAATCGATGCTTTGACCGCCCAGACCGATCGCGACCGGACCGGGCGCGCCCTTGGCCGTCAGCTTCAGCGTGGTGACGCCGTCCTTGACGCTTTCGACGCTGCCGCTGACGCCCTCGGGCAGGGTCAGCTGGTCCGAAAGCCCGGCGCCGGCCAGCGTGACCCGGGTTTCCTCGCCCAGCTTGAGGCGTCTGGGAAAGGCGGCGATGATCTGGGGCGCGCTGTCGCGGCGCAGGGCCTCGATCCGGCCGCCGGTCACATCGCTTTCCGCCTCGTACCAGCGGCCCGAGACATGGCCCCCCTCTGTCAGGCTGGCGACTTGACGGATTGTGGTGGTCCCATCCGTCAATGTGGCGCGCCATTCGCCCGCGCCAAGGATGCGCCCGGTGCCGGTAAAGCTGCGGCTGGCATCGGCGAAATCCAGCGTCATGGTCACGTCGTAATCCGCGCCGTTGCGCGCCAGCACAAGCTTGCCGCTATAGTCCCCGACGCCCGGCTGTCGCCCGGCCAGAACATATTCGCCTGAGGCATCGCCCGCAAAGGGCGCCGGCGCATCGCCAAGCGGATAGGTCTTGGCAAGAAACGGGATGATCTCGGCCTGTGCGATCCCCCACCAGTCGCGGTCCCGGGCCAGCGCCTGATATTCCAGCGTCGGGAATTGCCCGAGGTGAAAGTTCACCAGATGCGCCCAATCCTCGGGGGTGCGGCGCTGCAAGGCCACGCGGGCATAGGAATGGCAGCGCCCGCAGGTCTGGGTCATCTGCGTGTTCGGACCCTCGTCGACGGCCACCGGCTCGCGTTCCAGGATATAACGGCGGCCCTCGGTTTCGGCGACGGTCAGGCCGCGCGTATCGGCCAGATAGCGCACGACGGCGGCACGTTCCTCGGGGGTCAGCGCGACCCCGTGATTGTGCATCATCCGGGTCACGGTCATGTCCCAGCCCTCGGGCGTCTTGCGCGCGGCGTCGATGCGTTCCCAGCCCCCGTCCGGGCGCTGGACATGGCAGGCGGCGCAGGTGTTTTCCAGCACATCCTGCCCCGAAACGGCCCATGCGGGCAGGGCGGTCAGCAGGGCTGCGGCAGAGACCAGCGCGGTTCGGGTCAGTGGCTTCATTACGGCTTCCTCTGGCGGTCTGGGCGCGGGGCCCGATGGCGATGACGCTCAGGAAAGCGCGCCGGGGCCGCGCATTCTTGTCATTCCCGGCCAAGCTGCGCGGCATGTCGTCGCGGCGGAAAGATCTGGCCGGAAATGTCATGAATTGCTGCTGTGCGGCGTGCAGGCTGGTCAAAATCGTGGCAATCGGGGGGAAGGTGCCATGCCGGAACAGGTCGATCTGATCGTGCTGGGGGGCGGGCCTGCGGGGGCGATCTCGGCATGGTTGGCCGCGCGCGACGGTCTTGACGTGGTACTGGTCGATCCCATCCGCCCGCGCCCCCGGATCGAGGGGCTGGGGCCGCGTCTTCACCGCTGGCTGGCGGGGCAGGGGCTGTTGCACGGCTTTGACGGGGTGATCGGCCCCCTGGGACGGCGGGTCGACTGGGCGGGGCTGGGCGGCGATGCCGGCGGCCGCAACGGTGAATATCTGGTCGAGCGCGCGGCGCTGGACCGGCATCTGCGCCGGGCCGCCACGGATGCCTTCGCGCGGCTGGTACAGGGCAGCGGGCGGCCGGCGCCGGGTGGCGCGCTGTTGGCGGGCGGGGACAGGATTGCGGCGGCGATGGTCATCGACGCGCGCGGACGCGGTACGCCCGCGCCCGATACGCGTGCGCCCGCGACGCTGGCCCTGTCGGGATGGATCGCGGCGAACCTGCCGCCCGGTATCCGACTGGGCGCGTTTCCGGGCGGCTGGCTCTGGCGGGCGGCCTTGCCCGATGGCCGCGTCTGGGTGCAGGTCATGCTGGATGCGGCCGGCCCCGGTTCCCCGGCCGAACGCCTCTGCGCGGCCATGGCCGAGGGTGAGCCGGCGCTGGCGGGCGCCGCCCTTGCCGGCGAAGTTCTGGTGCGCGAGGCGGCGGCGCGGCTGCCCGATCCGGTCGATGACCTTTCGGTTCTGCGCGTGGGCGATGCCTTTGCCGCCATCGATCCGCTGTCCGGGCATGGCCAGTTCTGGGCCGTGTCCAGCGCGCTGGCGGTGGCCGCCGTGCGCCGGACGCTGGCCGCGGATCCCGACAGCGCGGATATCTGTCGCCAGTTCCTGAACCGGCGCGCCCGCGAAACCAGCCTGCATCAGGCCCGGATCGGGCGCGATTTCATCCGGCTCGAAGATCGCTTTCAGGGCGCGCCCTTCTGGCGGGCGCGGCGGGAATTTCCCGACGACCTGCCCGCCTCGCGGCATCTGGCGGCGCCCGAAATCCGCCCCGCCATCGTGATCGAGGACGGGCTTCTGGCGCGGCGCGACATCCTTCATACCCCGCGCTCACCCGATGGGATCGGGTGGTTCGGCGCGGTGCCCGCGCCCGAGGCATGGCGGTTGTGGCGGGCCGGGGGCGGGTCGGCGCTGGGCGTGCGCTGGGGCGTGCCGGCGGCCGCACGGCTTGCGCGGCAATTGCAGGCCGAGATGACGCCCGCCGCGATCGCGGGCTAGGCCCGCCGGCCTAAAGCCAATGCTCGATCACCTGGAAATCCGGCCCCAGCCGGATCAGATCGGCCTTGCGCCCGGGGGTCAGCCGGCCGTGGTGATCCTCGATCCCCAAAAGCTGTGCGGGTTCGGCGGTGGCCATGCGCAGCGCGCGCCCGGGGGTGATGCCCAGTTCCGTGACCAGCAATGCGATGGCGTCGGGCAGGATCAGGTCCGCCCCGGCCAGCGTGCCATCCGCAAGGGTCAGCCGGCCGTCGCGGCGCAGCACCTGCCGCCCGTTCAGCTCCATCTCGGTCAGGTCGGTGCCGGCAAAGGCCATGCAGTCGGTGACCAGGAATATCCCCTCGGTGCGGGCGGCCAGCGTGGTGCGCATCGCCGCCGGATGGACATGGATGCCGTCGGCGATCAGCCCCGCCCTGGCATGGCCGGACAGGATCGCACCGACCAGGCCGGGCGTGCGGTGGCCCAGCTGGCTCATGGCGTTGAACAGATGCGTGGCGCAGCTTGCGCCGGCCTCAAAGGCGGCGCGGGCGGTGTCGTAATCGCAATCGCTGTGGCCAAGGCTGACGATCGCGCCCGCCCCGGACAAGGTCGCGATCTGTTCTGGCGTCGCGGCCTCGGGGGCCAGCGTCACCATCAGCGCGGGCAGGCGGCGCGCCGCATCGCAGAGCCGCGCCAGATCCTCGCCGGTCATCGGCCGGATCAGCGCGGAATCATGGGCGCCCTTGCGGCGCGGGTCCAGATGCGGCCCTTCCAGATGCAGGCCGAGAAAGCCGGGCACGCCCGCCCCGGCGGCGGCGATGCCGGCGGCGATGACGCTGGCGGTGGCCTCGGGCGTGTCGGTGATCAGCGTCGGCAGGATGGCGGCCGTGCCCAGCCCGCGATGGGCGGCGCAGATATGGCGCAGCGCCGCCAGATCGGTGGTTCCGTCCACCATCAGCCCGCCGCCGCCATTCACTTGCAGATCCAGAAAGCCCGGCGCGATGATGCCGGCGATCTCGCGCCGGCCCTCGGCCGGGGCCTTGTCCGCGGGCAGGATGGCGGTGATTTCGCCATCCTCGATCACCAGCGCATGACCATCGATAAAGCGTGTGCCGTCAAACAGCCGCGCCCCGCTCAGGATTTCGCGTGCCATCAGACCGTCTCCGTGACCTTGCGCAGATGCGGCGGCGTGTCGGGGTCAAAGCCGCGCCGCCGCGCCAGCGTCTCGATAAAGGCATAGAACCCCGCCATCATGACCAACGGCGCGACCAGCGGATGCAGCCCCTGAACCGATGGCAGGGTGACCGCCCCCTCGACCTCGGCCCCGGTCAGAAACACATCCGCCCCCTGCGATGCCAGCTGTCGGGCGGTGGCCGTCAGCTGTGGCAGCGCGGCGTCCCCGATCCCCAGCGCAAGGACCGGGAAATTCGCCTGAACGATGGCGGCGGGGCCGTGCAGAACCTCGGCCGCCGAATAGGCCTCGGCGTGGATGCCACTGGTTTCCTTGAATTTCAGCGCCGCCTCGCTGGCGATGGCAAAGCCGGGGCCGCGCCCCAGCACATAGGCCGAACTGGCCCGCGCCAGCCGCGCCGAAAGCGGCGACCAGTCCAGCCCGACCGCCTGTTCCAACGTGTCGGGCAGCGCCGACAGGGCGTCGCGCAGGGCGTGATCGTCCTGCCATTCCGCCAGCAACGAAAGGCCCGCCAGCACCGAACAGACGAATGTCTTGGTGGCGGCGACGCTTTTTTCCTCGCCCGCGCGCAGGGGCAGGCAATGGGCCGAAACCTGGGCCATGGGGCTGTCTTCGACATTGGTGATGGCGATGGACAGCGCGCCGCCCTGACCCGAGGCGCGCATCATTTCGACCCCGTCCGGGCTGCGGCCCGATTGCGAAATGCCGATACAGGCCGCCTTGCCCAGCCGCAGCGGCCGGCGATAGATCGAGGCGATCGAGGGCCCGACCGAGGCCACCGGCACGCCGGCCTCAAGCTCGAAGGCGTATTTCAGATAGGTGGCGGCATGATCGGACGAGCCGCGCGCCACCGTCACCACCAGATCGGGATCCTTGCGGCGAAGCGCGGCGGCGGCCTCAAGCACCGCCTCGCGCGACTGGTCTAGAAAGCGGGCGGCGGCCTCGGGGATCTCGGCCACTTCGCGGGCCATGTGGGTCTGGGTCATTCGGGCTTCCTTTCGCCATCCGGCGCAAGTTTCAATTCCACGGCGAAATCATAGGCATCGCCGCGATAAAGCGAGCGGGTGAATTCGACCACCTTGCCCGAGGGCAGATAGGAAATGCGTTCGATGCGCAGCCCCGCCACGCCCGCCCCCACGCCCAGCAATTCGGCGTCGCGCGGATCCAGATTGGCGGCCGAGATGCGCTGAACGGCGCGTACCGGGCGCTGGCCCAGGCTTTCCAGCATCGCGTAAAGCGAATCGGTGACCGCCATCGGATCGGGCAGCACGTCCCGGGGCAGCGAGGCGCGTTCGATGGCCAGCGGCACCCCGTCCGAGCTGCGCACCCGTTCCAGCCGCGCCACCCGGTCATCGGTGCGCAGCCCCAGCGCCATCACCTCTTCGGGGGCGGGGGCGTGCAGGCCCCGCGCGATCCAGCGGCTTTCGACGGTCTTGCCGCGCCGCTCCATATCCTCGGTGAACGAAGTCAGCAGCGACAGCGCCTGTTCCAGCCGCTCGACCCGGGGGGCGACGAATGTGCCCGATCCGCGCCGCTGCACCAGCTGGCCGGTCGCGACCAGCTCGGCCACGCCCTTGCGCACGGTGACCCGCGACAGCCCGGTCATCGCCGCCAGTTCGCGTTCCGACGGCAGGCTCGCCCCCGGCTTCAGCTGGCCCGAGGCGATGGCCCCGGCGATTAGCCGCTGCAATTGCAGGTAAAGCGGGCCGCCGCCGCTATCCTCGAACGCGCCGGGGGTGAAGAGCTCTGTCATCACACCCCCTCGCGCAGGGCCAGAAACAGCGCCCCGTCCAGCCCCGATCCCTGTGCCGGGCGGATGTCCCACAACCCGGCCAGCCGCCGGGCGTAATGCGCGCCAAGCCCGCCCAGAAACACCACCGGCAGGTCGCGCCCCTGTTGCAGCACCTCGATCATTTCGCGGATCTGGTCGGTGGCGGCGGCAAAGATGCGCTCGGCCGCCGGGTCGCCGCTGGTGACGATGCGGGGGGCAAAGATGCCGAATTCGGATGGTTTGGCGTGCAGGCCAAAGGAAATCACCCCCTCGATCCCGCCCAGTTCGCGCAGCACGTCCCGCAGCAGCGGCGTCATCGGTGCAAAGCCGTCCTCGGCGCGCAGGGCCTCGGTCAAGAGCGCGCGGCCCAGCACCGCGCCGCTGCCTTCGTCCCCCAGAAGAAAGCCGCGCCCGCCATATTGCCGCGTCTCGTCGCCGATCCGCACCGCAAAGACCGAGCCGGTGCCCATGGCCGCGACGATTCCATCGGTGCCCTGCAAGGCGCCGGCGGCGGCGGTGACGGCATCGGTGACGATGCGCGTGTGGCGGAACGGCAGCATCGCCTGTAACCGCCGGGCCGAGGCGGTGACATTGGCGCCCGCCAGCCCCAGCACCGCCGTCAGCTCATCGAGATTGCCGCGCCCGGCCTGATCCAGCGCCGCCCGCGCGGCGGCCACGATATTGGCGCAGGCGCTTTCCGTTTCGATCGAGATATTGGCCGGCCCGGCCGCGCCCAGCCCAAGCTGCCGGCCCTGTGCATCCGCCAGAACCGCGCGGCATCCCGTGCCCCCACCATCAATGCCCAGGAAAAGTGACATGGTGCCTCCGTTTGAAGTGAAGATACCAAATGAATACCAAAAGGGAAGGTGTATTTTAATTTAGGGGAAAAATTCGCCATCATGACCGGGTTTCAAGAATGGTCTTTACAAGTGGTATCAGTTTGGCATTATATGCGGGACAGGGGGAATCAGATGGACCATTCCAGTACCGAGGCATTTCATCCGGCGTCGGCGGGGCTGCACAACCTTCCGGCCCGCGCGGTGCTGACCGCGCTGCTGGAGGCCCAGATTGCCGCCGTCTCGGCGCTGCACGGGGTGTTGCCGGCGCTGGAACTGGCGGCGCATGTGGCGACGCAATCGCTGCGCGCGGGCGGCCGGCTGGGCTATGCCGGGGCGGGGTCCTCGGGGTTGATGGCCATGGCCGATTGCCTTGAATTGGCCGGCACCTTCGGTCTGCCGCCCGAAGCGACGCCGATGATGATGGCGGGGGGCGTGGATTCGCTTTTGCATCTGCGCGGCGGGGTCGAGGACGATCCCGCGCTTGCGCTGGCCGATCTGGACCGTGCCGGGCTGGTGGCGGGGGATGCGCTTTTGTGCCTGTCGGCATCCGGGCGGACGCCCTATGCGCTGGCCATCGCGCGGGCGGCCAAGGCGCGGCAGGTCGCGGTGATCGGGCTGGCCAATGTGGCCGGCTCGCCGCTATTGGAGATCGCCGATATTCCGGTGCTGATCGAAACCGGGGCCGAGGTGGTGTCCGGCTCGACCCGGATGGGGGCGGCGACGGCGCAGAAAGTGGCGCTGAACATGCTGTCGGTGCTGATCGGGCTGCGGCTGGGCCATGTCCATGACGGCTATATGGTCAATGTGGTGGCCGACAATCTCAAGCTGATGGATCGTGCGGCCCGCATCGTGGCCGCCATTGCCGGCGTCGACCGCGCCGCCGCCGAGACCGCGCTGTCCCAAAGCGATGGACAGGTCAAGACCGCCATTCTGGTCGCGCGCGGCATGAACACGGCAGATGCGCGCCGCGCGCTGGAACGCAGCGACGGGCATCTGGCCCCCAATCTTTGACGACAACCAAAGGGGCGGAAAATCGCCCCTGCAACAGGGAGAGAAGCATGATCAGGACCATTCGGCTGGCGCTTTTGGGCAGCACCTTGATGACCGGTGCGGCATTCGCGCAGGACGTCACGCTGACCATCGAAAGCTGGCGCAACGACGATCTGGCGATCTGGCAGGAAAAGATCATTCCGGCATTCGAGGCGGCCAATCCCGGCATCAAGATCGTTTTCGCGCCCTCGGCCCCGGCGGAATACAATGCCGTGCTGAATTCCAAGCTGGATGCGGGTTCGGCCGGCGATCTGGTGACCTGCCGGCCGTTCGACGCCTCGCTCGAGCTGTTCAACAAGGGCAAGCTTGCCGATCTGAGCGACATGGCGGCGATGGCCAATTTCTCGGATGTGGCGAAATCGGCCTGGCAGACGGATGACGCGGCCAAGACGTTCTGCGTGCCCATGGCCTCGGTCATCCATGGCTTTATCTATAACAAGGCGGCGTTCGAGCAATTGGGCCTGACCCCGCCCAAGACCGAGGCCGAGTTCTTTGCCGTGCTGGACAAGATCAAGGAAGACGGCACCTATATCCCGATGGCGATGGGCACCAACGACCAATGGGAAGCCGCCACCATGGGGTACCAGAATATCGGCCCGAATTACTGGCATGGCGAAGAGGGGCGCAAGGCGCTGATCGCGGGGACGCAAAAGCTGACCGACGAGCCCTGGGTCGCGCCCTTCCGCCAGCTGGCGAAATGGAAGGATTATCTGGGCGACGGGTTCGAGGCGCAGACCTATCCCGACAGCCAGAACCTGTTCACGCTGGGCCGTGCCGCGATCTATCCGACCGGATCCTGGGAGATCGGCGTCTTTGGTCCGCAGATCGGCGGCGCCTTTGAGATGGGGGCGTTCCCGCCGCCCGTCCCGGCCGATGGCGACAAATGCTATATCAGCGACCATACCGACATCGCCATGGGCATGAATGCCGCGACCAAGCATCCCGAAGAGGCGAAGAAGTTTCTGGAATGGGTCGGCTCGTCCGAATTCGCCACGCTTTACGCGAATGCCCTGCCGGGGTTCTTTTCGCTGAACTCGGCCCCGGTCGAGATGCAGGACCCGCTGGCGAAAGAGTTCGTCAGCTGGCGCGAGACCTGTGAGCCGACGATCCGCTCGACCTATCAGATCCTGTCGCGCGGCACGCCGAACCTGGAAAACGAGACCTGGAACGCCAGCGCCAATGTCATCAAGGGCACCGAGACGCCCGAGGATGCCGCCAAGCGTCTGCAGGAAGGTCTGGCCAGCTGGTACGAGCCGCAGAAGTGATCTTTTGCCGGGCCTGACGGCCCGGCGATGGCGGGGGGCTGTCGGCCCCCCGCACCCCCCGAGGATATTTTCCCATGGAAGAATGAGGGAGGCGTCATGGCACAGCGAAAACAGATTCGCTGGCATATCGCGGTATTTCTTGCCCCCGCGGTGCTGGTCTATACCGCCATCATGATCGTGCCGCTGTTCGGGACGCTGAACCTGTCGCTGTTCAACCTGGAACAGGGCAACCGGGTGTTCGTGGGGATGCGGAATTTCGCCACGCTGTTTGGCGATCCGCGCTGGAGCGAGGCGTTCTGGAACGCGCTGGGCAACAATACCTGGTTCTTTGTCGTCCATATGCTGGTCCAGAACCCCATCGGGGTCATGCTGGCGGCGCTGTTGTCGTCGCCGCGGTTGCGGGGGGCGGCGTTTTACCGGACCGCGATCTTTATCCCGACGATCCTGTCATTCGTCATCGTGGGCTTTGTCTGGAAGCTGATCCTGTCGCCGATCTGGGGGATTGCGCCGGGGATGCTGGATGCCGTCGGGCTGAAAAGCCTGTTCGCGCCCTGGCTGGGGAAAGAGGAATATGCGCTGACCACGCTGGCGCTGATTTCGGTCTGGCAGTTCGTGGGCATTCCGATGATGCTGATCTATGCCGCGATGCTGTCCATTCCCGACGAGGTGATCGAGGCGGCCGAAATGGACGGGGTCACCGGCTGGGCGCAGTTCTGGAAGATCAAGCTGCCCCTGATCCTGCCGGCGATCGGGATCATCTCGATTCTGACGTTTGTGGGGAATTTCAACGCCTTTGACCTGATCTATGTGACGCAGGGGGCCCTGGCGGGGCCGGATTTCTCGACCGATATTCTGGGCACGTTCCTGTATCGCACCTTCTTTGGGTTCCAGTTGCAGATCGGCGATCCGCATATGGGGGCGACCATTGCCACGGCGATGTTCGGGATCATCCTGTTGGGCGTCTGCTTCTATCTTTTCGCGATCCAGCGCCGTCTGCGCCGCTATCAGTTCTGAGGGAGTGAGACGATGAGCCTTGCCCGCCATTCCGCCCCGCGCAGCATCGCCGCCCATGCCGTGCTGTTGGCCTATACGCTGATCGCGCTGTTCCCGGTTTTCGTGATCGTCGTGAACAGCTTCAAGAACCGGCGCGCGATCTTTGCCGATCCGCTGGCTTTGCCGAGCGCGGGGACCTTTGATCTGATCGGGTACAAGACCGTGCTCGCGCAGGGGGATTTCCTGCAATATTTCCTGAACTCGATGACGGTGACGGTCGCGAGCCTGTTTTTCGTTCTGTTGTTCGGGGCGATGGCGGCATTCGCGCTGTCGGAATATCGGTTTCGCGGCAATATGCTGATGGGGCTCTATCTGGCGCTTGGGATCATGATCCCGATCCGGCTGGGCACGGTCGCGATCCTGCAATTGATGGTGGCGTCGGGGCTGGTCAACACGCTGACGGCGCTGATCCTTGTCTATACCGCGCAGGGGCTGCCGCTGGCGGTGTTCATCCTGTCCGAGTTCATGCGCGGGGTGTCCGCCGATCTGAAGGATGCGGGGCGCATTGACGGGCTGTCGGAATATCGCATCTTTTTCCGCTTGGTGCTGCCTTTGGTGCGGCCCGCCATGGCGACGGTTGCCGTCTTTACCATGATCCCGATCTGGAACGATCTGTGGTTCCCGCTGATCCTTGCGCCATCCGAGGCGACCAAGACCATCACGCTGGGCAGTCAGGTGTTCATCGGCCAGTTCGTCACCAACTGGAACGCCGTTCTGGCCGCGCTTGGCCTGGCAATCGTGCCGGTTCTGGTCCTGTATCTGATCTTTTCGCGCCAGCTGATCCGCGGCATCACCGCCGGAGCCGTGAAATGATCGCCCCCTTCAAGGAGAGCCACCCATGGGCGCGCTGACGCTGAGCCAAGTTACCAAGTCATTCGGCAAGACCGATGTCATCAAGGGGGTCGATCTGAATGTCGACGAGGGCGAGTTCTGCGTCTTTGTCGGCCCCTCGGGCTGTGGGAAATCGACGCTTTTGCGGATGATCGCCGGGCTTGAGGATGTGACCTCGGGCGAGGTTGCACTGGACGGGGTGCGCATCAACGACCTGCCGCCGGCCCGGCGCGAGATTGCCATGGTTTTTCAAAGCTATGCGCTTTACCCGCATCTGAGCGTGCGCGACAATATGGGGCTGGCGTTGAAACAGGCCGGGGTTGCCAAGGCCGAGATCGCGCAGGCGACCGACCGCGCCGGGGCCATGCTGGCGCTGGATGCGTTGATGGAGCGGCGGCCGGCCGAGCTTTCGGGCGGGCAGCGTCAGCGCGTGGCCATTGGCCGGGCCATCGTCAGGACGCCCAAGCTGTTTTTGTTCGACGAGCCCTTGTCGAACCTTGATGCCGCCCTGCGGGTCCAGACCCGGATCGAGATCGCGCGCCTGCATCGGGACCTGGGCGCGACGATGATCTATGTCACCCATGATCAGGTCGAGGCGATGACGCTGGCCGACAAGATCGTGGTCCTGCGTGCCGGGCGGGTCGAACAGGTGGGCCGGCCGATGGACCTGTATAACGATCCCGACAATACCTTTGTCGCCGGTTTCATCGGCAGTCCCCAGATGAATTTCCTCAATGCCGGGCGGCTGGGCCTGTCCTCGGACAAGCTGGGCATCCGACCCGAGCATCTGGGGCTGGACCATGGCGCCTCGGCCGGGACGGACCGCATTCCGGGCCGGGTCAGCCATGTCGAAAAGCTGGGCGGTGAGACGCTGGTCTATGTCAATACGCAGGATCACGGCTTGCTGACGGTGCGCATGTTCGGCGAGCATGATTTCGCCGTGGATGGGGCGGTGACGTTGCGGATCGATCCGGCGCGCGGCTTTCATTTCGATGCCGAAGGCCGGCGGATCCGGTAACCGGCGCCGTCGCAACGCGTTCGGCGATTTCCTGCCGCAAGGTCAAGGGGCCGGGAATGCCTCGTGAATCCGGCTTGGAAAATCGGCCGCGTGGGATAAGCAAAGCCGGTATCTTTTGGTTAACGGAGTTGAAAAATGAAGAGTTTCCCGATCTGGTTGTCCGCCGCCGGCCTTTTGTCGCTGTCGGTTCCTGCATTCGCGCAGGATGTGGATTTCAACCTGACCTATCACGTTGAGCGCACGCCCGCCGCGCAGCTCAGCATCGAGACCTGTGGCGAGACGGTGGCCGATGCGGCCAAGGGCGCCGGCCTCAGCGCGACCGTGACCGCCTTTCCGGGACAGCTGGTGACGGTCAGCGGCGGCGAAACGGGCAAGGGCGCTTTTGTAGTGCAGTGCATTACCGTCGACGACAAGACCGTCAGCGTCGTTCAGGGCATCGATTATCGTCAGGAAAAGGGTCCGCTGGGGGCTTTTGCCGATCAGCTGGCGCAGGATCTGGCGGCGGCTGCGAACTAGGTTCGGGCCGATTGCGGCGATCAGATGAGGCCCGGCGCATATCGATGCGCCGGGCCTTTGTCATGGTGCGCCGCCTAGCCGTGATGGGCCAGCGCGGCCAGCTTGGCCTCGGCCGCAGGGTCGATTTCCAGCTCGTCGGTGGTCAGGCCGGCATAGGGGTCGTCATAGACGGCCTGATCCAGCTTGCCCTCGGATTTCGCGACGATCAGTGTGACCACCGCGTCGCCGGTGATATTGACCGCGGTGCGGATCATGTCCATCAGCCGGTCGACCCCAAGGATCAGGGCGATCCCCTCGATCGGCAGTCCGACCTGGGTCAACACCATGGTCAGCATGACCAGCCCGACCCCCGGCACCCCCGCCGTCCCGATCGAGGCCAGAACCGCCATGGCGATCACCGTCAGATAGCCACCAAGGCCAAGCGTGACGCCATAGACATTGGCCAGAAACACCGTCGCCACGCCCTGCATGATCGCGGTGCCGTCCATGTTGATCGTGGCGCCAAAGGGCACGGTGAACGAGGCCACGGAATTGTCCGCGCCCATGCGTTCGGTCGTGCAGCGATAGGTGATCGGAATGGTCGCGTTCGAGCTTGCGGTGGAAAAGGCAAAAATCTGTGCCGGCCGGATCTTGGCGATAAAGGTCATCGGGCTAAGCCCCGACATCAGCTTGAGGATCAGCATCAAGGTCACGAAAAGATGCAGGAAGAGCGCCCCGGTCAAGGTCATCACATAGGCCAGAACCGGGATGAAAAGCTCGATCCCTTCCTTGGCGAAGACCCGGGCGATCAGCGCAAAGACCCCATAGGGGGCAAAGGCCATGACGATGCTGACGACCTTCATCATCAGTTCGTTCATGTATTCGCAGGCCTTGGCAAAGCCGGTCGACTGTTCCCCCAGCATCAGCGCGGCGATGCCGACCACGATGGTGTAAAAGATGATTTGCAGCATATCGCCATTGGCCAGCGACGCGACCGGGTTCGAGGGCACGATATTGGCAAATACCTGCCAGACGGTCGGCGCCTCGGCGGCGGTGACGCCGGATGTGTCCACCCCCTCCATCACAAAGCCCTCGCCGGGGCCGATCAACAGGCCCAGCAAGATCGCCGTCGCGATGGCGATGGCGGTGGTGGCGATGTAAAGCGCAAAAGACTTGCCGCCGACGCGCCCCAGCATGCGGATATCGCCGATCCCAAGCACCCCGCATAACAGCGAAAACACCACCAGCGGCACCACCAGCATCTTGAGCCCGTTGACGAATGCGGTGCCGATCATGGCGAAAAGTCCGTCGACCAGCCAGGAATTCACCCCGGCCGAGCCAATGATGTTCAGGATCGTGCCGGTGATCAGGCCAGCGGCCATGCCGATCACGATCTTGGTGGTCAGCGACATGCCGCCGCGCTTTGGTAGACTGTCTGCCATCAGCCGGTTCCCTCCTCTTGGCATTTCATGTGGTCCGGCTTGTTGTGGAAAGCCCGCGCCGACCGGAACCGGCCGGCTCAGCTTTCGCGTGAAAACCGGTGCTTCGCCTTCTCCCTGGGTTAATTGCACAGGCTGTGGGGGGCATGCGTCAAGCCCCGAGACCGGATTCCGGTCCCCGAGACGCCCAAAATAGGTAATCCTGCCTAGATGCGGGCCGGTTGTGACCGGCTTTGCGGCGCTGCGGCGAATCGGATCCGGGCCGGGTGCGGCGCGCCTCAGATCACCAGAACGCCCGAATGCTTGGCCTTGTGTTCGGGTTCGACATGGATGGTGATCATCGAGCCCGGCACCTGCGCTTTCAGCGCCTGTTCGATGCGGTCACAGATGTCATGGGCGGCATCGACCGTGGTCTGGCCGTCCACCACAAGGTGAAAATCGATAAAGGTGCGCGCCCCGGCATGGCGGGTGCGCAGGTCATGCGCCTCGATCGCGCCGGTTGCGTTGTCGGAAATGGTGGTGCGGATATCCGCAAGCGTGTCGTTGTCCACCGCCTCGTCCATCAGCCCGGAAACCGAGCTTGCGATCACTTTCCAGCCCGACCACAGGATATTCACCGCCACCAGCGCCGCCAGCGCCGGATCCAGCACCGCCCAGCCGGTCACGACGGCCAGCGCCACCCCCAGCACGACCCCGCCCGACGAGATCACATCCGACAACAGGTGATGGCCATCCGCGACCAGCGCCGGCGACCGCAGCCGCCGCCCGCGCGAAATCAGCACCCAGCACCAGCCCGCGTTCAGCACGCCGGCAAAGCCGTTGATCAACAGCCCCGCAAGGGGCGCGTCCAGCATGCGGGGGGCCTGGAACGCGTGCCATGCCTCGCGCAGGATCAGCAGTGCGGCGACGATGATCATCACCCCTTCCAGCACGGCGCTGAAGAATTCCGCCTTGTGATGGCCATAGGGGTGATCGCGGTCGGCCGGGCGGGCGGCGATGCGGATGGCGATCAGCGCGGCGATGGCGGTCGCCACATTGACGATGCTTTCCATCGCATCCGACATCAGCGCGACCGATCCGGTCAGCCACCATGCGAATGTCTTCAGCCCCAGCACGATCAGACCGATCAGAATGCTGCCCGTGGCGATCTTTTCGGTCCCGGTCATGGCGCGTCCCGTTGCTTGGCAGTTGCGCGGGCGTTCTAGCCCGTCGGGCCGGTCGCGCCAATCGCTTTTGTCTGCACGCGGGGTCGCACCCTAGCCCGCGGCGATGCGGATCCCGGCCAGCATGGCCCCGGATATGGCGGCAAAAAGCACAAAGCCGCCGATCATATTGCGCAGAAACGATCTGTGCGGGCCCATGGGTTCCTGTTCGGGATCACGCTTCAGCCGCCCCTCGGCGAACATCGCCTTGCGCTTTTCAAAGCTTCGCCGCGCCGGCGGCAGCCGGTAAGCCAGCGCCATCGCCGGGCCACCCAGCGCGACCATCAGCACGAACATGAAAAAGCCCATCGCCTCGTTGGTCACGCGCGGTCCCCCTAGCGGGCCAAAAGCCGGAATTCGGTGACGCGGTCCCCGGCGGTCAGGCTGAATCCACCATCGGGCAGCGGCTTTTCGTCAAAGCACAACTTCCCGCCCAGCAGTTGCGTTTCCAGACAGAGCTTGCCGTCCTTGCGCCACCATTTGCCCTCATCGATGGGCTTGGGCTTGTAATCCTCCATCTCGGCAAGGGTGCCATCCTTGTTGAAGATGACGCGGTTCGTGGCGCCGCCGGGGACGGTGGTTTCATAGATGCCGGGCTGCATCGGGCCCTCTTCGTCGCGGCATCCGGGCAGAAGGGTCAGCGCCAGAAGCGCCGGGATCAGGAAAAGGGATTTCATCGTTCAAACACGCTTGCTTGCTGAAATGGATCACGGCCGCAACCGGGTGGGTTGCGGCCGTGACATTGTCTGGGCGTCCTATTCGGCCGGAACGGCGGCCATGTCCTCGACCTCGGCGATCGGGTGCTTGAGATGCGGCAGCATCTCTTTGGGACAGACTTGCAGGAAGTTCGCCTTTTCCTCGTCCCAGTTTTGCAGAATGTCCCCGGCCTTGCGCGACAGGGTTTCCTTGTGATGGCGCTCGATCAGGCCTTTCAGCTGCGCCTCCCAATGGGGTTGGGTGACCGGGCACAGGACCAGCGTCTCGGCGTTGATATAGTCGCGCGCCATGCCGTCGGGATCATAAAGATAGGCCATGCCCCCGGTCATGCCGGCGCCGAAATTCGCGCCGATGCGGCCAAGGATCACGGCGACGCCGCCGGTCATGTATTCGCAACCGTTGGAGCCACAGCCCTCGATCACCACCTTGGCGCCGCTGTTGCGGACCGCGAAGCGTTCGCCCGCGCGGCCGGCGGCGAACAGATGCCCGTCGGTGGCGCCGTAAAGCACGGTGTTGCCGATGATCGTGTTCTGATCGGCGATCAGCGGGCTGGCCATGGGCGGGCGCACGGTGATGGTGCCGCCCGACAGGCCCTTGCCGACATAGTCGTTGGCATCGCCCGAAACCTCGATCTTGAGGCCCGGCGCGGCGAACGCCCCCAGCGACTGGCCGGCGCTGCCGGTCAGACGCACCGTCAGGTGGTCGGGTTGCAGTTTGTTGCGCATGCCGAATGTCTGCACGATCATCGAGCTGGTCCGCGTGCCGATGGTGCGCAGCGTGTTTCGCACCGCATAGCTCAACTGCATCTTTTCGCCGTCGCTGAAGAAGCGTTCGGCGTCGCGGATGATTTCCGCGTCCAGCGTGTCGGGCACCGCGTTGCGGGGCTTCGAGCGATCATAGACGATCTTTTCGCTGCCATCGACCGTGATCAGAAGCGGGTTCAGGTCCAGATCGTCCAACGACTTGTCGCCCCGGCTGACCTGGGTCAACAGGTCGGCGCGGCCGATTACCTCGTCCAGCGAACGCGCACCGATGCTGGCCAGAATCTCGCGCACCTCGGTGGCATAGAAGGTGATGAGGTTCACCACCTTGTCCGCCGAGCCGGTGAACATGGCGCGCAGCTTTTCGTCCTGGGTGCAGACGCCCACCGGACAGGTGTTCGACTGGCACTGACGGACCATGATGCAGCCCATGGCGATCAGGGCGGCGGTGCCGATGCCGTATTCCTCGGCCCCCATCATCGCGGCCATGACGATGTCGCGGCCGGTGCGCAGGCCGCCGTCGGTGCGCAGCGTGACCCGGTCGCGCAGCCGGTTCATGGCCAGCACCTGATGCGCCTCGGTCAGACCCATTTCCCAGGGCAGGCCGGCGAATTTGATGCTGGTCGCCGGGCTGGCGCCGGTGCCACCGTTATGGCCGGAAATCAGGATGATATCGGCTTTTGCCTTGGCGACGCCCGCCGCAATCGTGCCGACGCCCGATGATGCCACCAGCTTCACAGTGATCTTGGCGCGCGGGTTGATCTGTTTCAGGTCATAGATCAGCTGCGCCAGATCCTCGATCGAATAGATGTCGTGATGCGGCGGCGGGCTGATCAGGGTGACACCTTTGGTCGAATGGCGCAGCCGGGCGATCAGGTCGGTGACCTTCATGCCAGGCAGCTGGCCGCCCTCGCCGGGTTTTGCGCCCTGGGCCACCTTGATTTCCAGCTCTTCGCAGGCGTTCAGATATTCGGCGGTGACGCCGAACCGGCCGCTCGCCACCTGCTTGATCTTGGCGCAGGGGTTGTCGCCATTGGGCAGGGGGTGGCTATGCGCCGGATCCTCGCCACCCTCGCCCGAGTCGGATTTCGCGCCGATCCGGTTCATCGCGATGTTGAGCGTCATATGCGCCTCGGGCGAAAGCGCCCCAAGCGACATGCCGGGCGTCACGAACCGCTTGCGGATCGAGGTGATCGATTCCACCTCTTCCAGCGGCACGGGCTTGCCCAGCGGCTTGATGTCCAGAAGGTCGCGCAGGTGGATCGGCGGATTCGCCCGCATGGTGGCGGTGAACTGTTTCCAGACGTCATAGGACGCCTTTTCGCAGGCGACCTGCAACAGCTTCATGGTGTTGGCTTCCCAGGCGTGCTTTTCGCCCGAACGGCGCGCCTTGTAGAAACCGCCCACGGGCAGCAATTCGGTCGCCGGCGCGTGGAAGCCCTTGTGATGGACATCCTCGAGCTTGGCTTGCAGCCCGTGCAGGCCGATGCCGGAAATCCGCGACTGCATGCCGGGGAAATATTCCGCGACCATGGCGCGCGACAGGCCGACCGCCTCAAAGTTCAGCCCGCCCCGATACGAGGACAGGACCGAAATCCCCATCTTGGCCATGATCTTCAACAGACCGGCGTCGATGGCGTCGCGATAGTTGCGCATATTGTCGATCAGGTTGCCGGGCAGCAAGCCGCGCTCGATCCGTTCGGCGATGGTGTCCTGGGCCAGATAGGGGTTCACCGTGGTCGCGCCGCAGCCGATCAGCACCGCGAAATAATGCGGATCGACGCATTCCGCTGAACGCACGTTCAGCGAACAGAAGGTGCGCAGCCCCTTGCGGGTCAGCCAGCTGTGGATGGCGCTGGTCGCAAGGATCATCGGCAGACCGATCCGGTCCGGCCCGATCCGTTCATCGGTCAGCACCAGATGACCGGCGCCCGAACGCACGGCATCCTCGGCCTCGGCGCGGATGCGGGCCAGCGCCTGGCCCATGGCCTCGGGGCCGGCGCCATCGGCAAAGGTACAGTCGATCTGCGTCACCGCCTCGCCGAACATGCGCATCATCTCGACGAATTCGCCATTGGCGACGAACGGGCTTTCCAGCAGCAGGATTTCCGTTTGCGAGGACGATTCGTCCAGCACGTTCTTGAGGTTGCCGAACCGGGTCTTGAGGCTCATCACCCGGGTTTCGCGCAGGCTGTCGATCGGCGGGTTGGTCACCTGGCTGAAATTCTGGCGGAAGAAATGCGACATGGGCCGGTATTGACCCGACAGCACGGCGGGCGGCGTGTCATCGCCCATCGAGGCCAAGGCTTCTTTGCCATCCTCGGCCATCGGGGCCAGCATGGTTTCGATTTCCTCGACCGTATAGCCGGCCGCGATCTGGCGGCGGCGCAGCTCGTCGCCCGTAAAGCTCAGCTTTTCGGGCAAATCGCGCATCACCTCGTTCAGCTGAACGACCTTTTCGATCCATTCGCCAAAGGGCTGGCTGTTGGCCAGACGGTTCTTGATGTCGAGATCGTGGTAAAGCCGGCCTTCCTTCATGTCGACGGCGATCAGCTGGCCGGGGCCAAGCGCGCCTTTTTCGCGGACCTCGGCCTCGTTCACCGGGACCATGCCGGCCTCGGACCCCGCGATCAGCATGTTGTCGGCGGTCACGACATAGCGCATCGGGCGCAGCCCGTTGCGGTCCAGCCCCCCACAGACCCAGCGGCCATCGGTCATGGCCAGCGCTGCGGGACCGTCCCACGGCTCCATCACCGCGTTGCAATAGGCGTACATGTCGGCCCATGCCTTGGGCATGTCGGTGGTGGCCTTGGACCAGGCTTCGGGGACCAGCATGGTCTTGGTCATCGGCGCCGAGCGGCCCGAACGCACCATCACCTCGAACACCGCATCCAGCGCCGCCGAATCCGACGACCCGGCCGGGATGATCGGCTTGATATCCTCGGCCATCTCGCCGAACGTGTTGGACGCCATGCGGATTTCATGGCTGCGCATCCAGTTCGAGTTGCCTTTCAGCGTGTTGATTTCGCCGTTATGGGCCAGCATGCGGAACGGCTGCGCCAGCCACCATTGTGGGAAGGTGTTGGTCGAATAGCGCTGGTGATAGATGGCAAAGGCGCTTTCGAACCGCTCATCCTTGAGGTCGGGATAGAATTCCGCGACCTGCTCGGCCAGCATCATGCCCTTGTAGATGATCGACCGGCACGACAGCGAGGCGAAATAAAGCCCCGGGATCTGGGCCGCGATGGCCGCTTTTTCGATGCGGCGGCGGATGATGTACAGCTCGCGCTCGAACCGTTCCTCGTCGATCTCCTTGTCGCAGCGGATCAGGATCTGTTCGATCTCGGGGCGGGTGGCATTGGCCTTTTCGCCCAGAACGGCGGTGTTCACCGGCACATGGCGCCAGCCATAGATGTAATGGCCCATGCGCAGGACCTCGGATTCCACGATGGTCCGGCAGGCCTCTTGCTGGGCGAAATTGGTGCGCGGCAGGAATACCTGACCGACGGCGATCAGCTTTTCGCGGTCGGGCTCATGGCCGGTGCGGCGGACCTGATCGTAAAAGAAGGGCACCGGGATCTGGACATGGATGCCCGCGCCGTCGCCGGTCTTGCCGTCCGCATCCACCGCGCCGCGATGCCAGATCGCTTTCAGCGCGCTGATCCCGGCCTCGACGACCTTGCGGCTGGCGCGGCCATCGATATTGACCACAAGGCCCACGCCACAGGACGAATGCTCATCCTCGGTCCGGTAAAGGCTGTTTTCCGCCATCCATGCGCGGCGGGCTTCTTCGATGGCTTGCCAGTCTTGGGAAAATTCGGTCACAGCATGGTCTCCTGAAACAGAGAAGCGTTGTTGCGGGGCCGGCCGTGCGGCCCTGCGAAAGAGAAATTCCGGGGCGCGCCGTCAGCCGCCATTGGCGGGTCGGCGCAGTTTGACCATTTGCAGGTCACAGTCATATTCGGGCCGGGTGACGCCGAAACCGGGCTGGCCGGGAAAGGCAAAGGTCACCGGGCTGTCATTGCTTTGCTGGGCCGCGCCGGTCCAATCGGTGGATTCTTCGATGCCGCCATAGAAACGGCCATGGGCGCGGCTGATGAATTGCTGGCCCTTGCGCTGGATCAGGACATCGCCCGCCTCGCTATAGGTCGTCAGCTCAAAGCGGGTGATTTCCAGCGGCACCCCGTCGATGGTCACCTTTTCGCCGGGCAGCACGTCAAAGCCGACATGATGCAGCCGCTGGCCGTCATTGGCGCGGGTCCAGAAATCGAAATCGTCCCGCCCGGTCGCCAGAAGGGTCGAAAAGGACGCGTGATCTTCGGCATCGGGCACAAGTTCGTCGCGGATGCCATTGGTCAGGTTGGTGCTTTCCAGCCAGCGCGTTTCCTTGTCGATATGCGACTGATAGACGGGGCCATCCGGGGTAAAGATGCTCACCCGCTGATCGCCCGCCGCATCGCTGCCACAGCGGTAATGCTGCGACACGGTGCAGCCGCGGTTCTGCACCGTCATTTCCAGGGTGCAGCCCTGGGGCGGGGTGAAATTCGCCGCCTGAACCGGCAGGCCGGCCAGAACCAGAGCCGCCGCCGCCATGGCCGGGCTCAGCCGGGCGGCAAGGCGCGGCGGCCGGGCCGGGATCGGATGCGTTTGCGCATGATGCGACATGGCCTGCCCCCCTATTCCGCCGCGACGCGGGCGGCGTCGGACAGCCAGTTCGCGATGCTGTCGGCGGCCTCGCGCCCGTCGCGGATCGCCCAGACCACCAGCGACGCGCCACGCACGATGTCGCCCACGGCATAGACGCCCGGCAGGCTGGTCGAATGGGTCTGATAATCGGCCTTGATCGTGCCCCAGCGGGTGACCTCAAGCCCCTCGACGCCCCAAAGGCGGGGCAGGTCCTCGGGCTCAAACCCCAGTGCCTTGATGACCAGATCGGCGGGTTCGTCGTAATCGGCGCCCTCGATCAGTTCGGGCGACTGGCGGCCCGACACGTCCGGCGCGCCCAGACGCATCTTCTGGACCCGGACCGAGGCGATGGCGATGGGGTCGCCGTCAACGTCCACTTCCTGCGCGATCATCGCCTCGCCGGTGACATGGCCGGCAAAGGCGCCGGGCGCGGACATCCAGACGAATTCGACGCCCTCTTCCTCGGCGTTCTGCACCTCGCGCTGCGAGCCGGGCATATTGGCGCGGTCGCGGCGGTAAAGGCATTTCACCGATTGCGCGCCCTGGCGGATCGCCGTGCGCACACAGTCCATGGCGGTGTCGCCGCCGCCGATGACGACGACGCGCTTGCCGCGCGCATTCAACTCGCCATCCTCGTAATCGGGGATTTCGTCGCCCAGATCGACCCGGTTCGAGGCGGTCAGATAGTCCAGCGCCCGCACGACGCCACGCGCGGCGGCATTGTCGATATCCAGATCGCGGGTCTTGTAGACGCCGGTCGCGATCAGCACCGCGTCATGCTTGCCGCGGATGGCGTCAAAGCTGATATCCTCGCCGACATTGGCGTTCAGCACGAATTCGACGCCGCCATCGGCCAGCAGCGCGTTGCGGCGTTCGACCACATGCTTTTCCAGCTTGAAGCCGGGGATGCCATAGATCATCAGCCCGCCGGCGCGGTCGTGGCGGTCATAGACCGTGACCTGATAGCCCATGCGGCGCAGCCGGTCGGCGGCGGCAAGCCCGCCCGGGCCGGCACCGATGATGCCGATGGATTCGGCGCGTTCGACCACCGGGGCGATGGGCTGGACCCAGCCTTCCTCCCACGCGGTGTCGGTGATGTATTTCTCGATGGCGCCGATGGTGACGGTGCCGTGGCCCGATTGTTCGATGACGCAATTGCCTTCGCACAGACGGTCCTGCGGGCAGATGCGGCCACAGATTTCCGGGAAGGTGTTGGTTTCCTGACTGCGCAGATAGGCCTCTTGCGTGCGCCCCTCGGCGGTGAGGCGCAACCAGTCGGGGATGTTGTTGTGCAGCGGGCAATGCGACTGGCAATAGGGCACGCCGCACTGGCTGCACCGGCTGGCCTGTTCCTTGGCCTTGGCATCGGCGAATTCGCGATAGATCTCGTGGAAATCCTCGGATCGGGATGCTGCATCGCGTTTCTCGGGCATCTCGCGCCCAAGGTTGACGAATTTGAGCATCTTTTGCGTGGCCATGGCTGCGCGTCCTTCGCTAACGAGGGTGTCCAAAGCCTGATAGGACAGGGCGCGCGCAATGAAAAGTCAGTACGGTTGACCTATTTGACGATTTTTCGTGCTGCGCGGGCTTTCGCCGCGGCATAGCGGCAATTTTTAGGTCAGTTTAGTTTACCTAAATGCATTCCGCCCCAGCAAATCCATGCGATTCGGCCTCCGAAAGGGCCGGGGTCACTGAACGATTCCCGCCCAGCCCAGCCCCAGCAGGATCGCACCAAAGACGATGCGGTAAACGGCAAAGGCGGTAAAGCGATGGGTGCGGATATAGCCCAGCAGCCATTTCACCGCGACAAAGGCCGTCACCATCGACACGACAAAGGCGATGCCCATGCCGGTCCAGTCCTCGGTCCCGGCGCCGTCCTTGAATTCCTTGAGCAGGGCATAGCCGCTGGCCGCATACATGGTCGGAATGCCGACCAGAAAGGCGAATTCCGTCGCCGCCGCGCGGTTCGAAGTGCCCAGAAGCATGGCCGCGAAAATCGTCGCCGCCGAACGCGAGGTGCCCGGAAACATCCCGGCGATGATCTGGGCGATGCCGACGGCGATCGCCACGCGCCATGTGATGGCCACGCGGTCGGGCTGTTTCTCGGCGACGCTTTCGGCCCAGATCATCCAGATGCCGCCGATCACCAGCGCCCATGCGATCGGGGTCACGGTTTCAGGCAGCTCGAAGCCCAGCTTCTTGACCACCAGCCCCAGCACGGCGGTGATGCCAAAGGCGGTCAGCAGTTTCAGCAGATAGTCGCGATTGGCCGGGTCGCCCCAGCCGGTGATAAGCCCGACCAGACGCCGCCAATAGATCAGCGTGACGGCAAGGATCGCGCCCGCCTGAATGACAATATTATAGGCGTCCGAGCGCGCACCCAGCACCTGTTCGGCCAAAAGCAGGTGCCCGGTGCTTGAGATCGGCAGGAACTCGGTAATCCCCTCGATCACGCCAAGCAGGACATCGTTCAGATAGGACAAGCCGCAATCCCCTCAAAGGCCCGAGCCGGCGGCTCAGTTGTCGCGCAGGTTCTTGGCCGATGCGGTGATCGCCTCATATTGCCCCGAGGGGCGAAAGCGCCACAGATATCCGTCGATGACCGCAGCCGCCGCGACCGGCTCGATCCCCAGATCGGCAAAGGTCTTGACGCCGCTTTCGCCGACCCGGTTCGGATAACGCAGGCTGCGGGCCTGATCGCGGGTCAGGATGCGGTTCGTCAACAGCCCGCCGGTCACGACCTGCCCGGCATCCAGCACCGATCCCATCACGCCGGCCATCCAATGCGGGATGCCGATGATCGCGCGGCGGCGGTCAGTCGATTTCAGCACCTGCCGCGCCACCTCGCGCATGGTCAGCACATCGGGACCGCCCAGCTCATAGATGCCAGGCCCCGCCTGACCCGAGGCGGCCATCGCCGCCGCATGCGCCGCATCCATGACATGGACCGGCTGAACCTGGGTATTGGCGCCGGGGACGAACAGGAACGGCCCCAGCCGCGCCATCGAGGCGATGCGGTTATAGAATTGATCGTCCGCGCCAAAGATGATCGAGGGGCGCAGGATCGCCGCATCGGGGCGATGTTCCAGCACCAAAGCCTCGCCCCGGCCCTTTGAGGCGGCATAGCGGCTTTCCGAATTCGCATCCGCACCCAGCGCCGAGACATGCACGAAATGGCGGATCCCCGTCCGGGCGGCGATGCGGGCGATGCGGCCGGCGGCCTCTTCGTGGATGGCGTCAAAGGTGTTCTTGCCCTCGCGCACCAGAATGCCCACGCAGTTCACCACGGCATCGGCATCGGCCATGCAGGCGGTGACGGAAAGGTCGTCGCGGACATTGCAGGGGACCGGCTCGATCTGTCCGGGGGCGCCATAGGTGCGCACGGTGCCGGCCTCGTTGGGGCGGCGCACGGCGACGCGCACGCGCCAGCCCTGTGCGGCCATGACCCGCGCGATCTGCCGGCCCAGAAAACCCGAGCCCCCGTAAATGGTGACAAGCTTGGCTGCGGACATGGCGGTCATCCCCTTACTGGCGTACCTCCACGTTCAATAGCCAAGGCTTCAGACAGCGGCAAGCCGTGGCTGCATCTGCGCGGCAATTCGCGCACCCACCCGAAGCGCGTTGGCGGCGATGGTCAGGCTGGGGTTCACCCCGTTCGAGGTCGGCATGAACGAGCTGTCGGTGACATAAAGATTGTCCAGACCATGCATGCGGCAATCCCGGTCCAGCACGCTGGTCGCCGGATCGTCGCCAAAGCGCAGCGTGCCACAGGGATGGGCAAAGTTCAGTTCCGGCGCAACGCTGGTGAACATGGCGCGATGCGGGCGGAACGCCTGGCGCATGGCCTTGCGAAAGGCGGCGCGGCGATCCTGCAATTCTTGCGAGATGTCATAGTGAAAGCGCAGCCGGTCGCCATCCTCGGGGTCGGGCAAGACCCGGTTGTGGATATAGGGCAGATCCTCAAGCACGCCGACAAACAGCTTGGCCTGACCCAGCGTCCGCGCGGCAAGCCAGGCCGGCACCCGCAGCCCGTGCCGCAGCGGACGGATGTTGCGCAGGGGCGAGCGTGCGAATTTCTTGTGCAGCGCATAAAGGATCTCGCCGTAACCGGCGGTCAGGCCCATGGATTGCACGGTGCCGAAACGCTGACCGTCCATCGAATAGAGATCGCGCATGCTGATCGAGCGTGCAGCGCCGCTTTCGCCCCGGGTGCGCCCGGCCCAGATCGCGATGATCTCGCTTAGATGGAACATCAGGTTGCGCCCGGCCAGCCCGCTGCGATTGCCAAGGCCCTGGGGCCAGATTTCGCTGGCCGACCGCAACAGCAGAGTGGGCGAACCCAGCCCCCCGGCCGCCAGCACATAGCGTCGCGCGCGCAGGGTGAATTCCTGGTCTCCACGGCGGCATCTCAGGCCGGTCACGGTGCCGGCATCGGCCTCGATCCGGGTGACGCTGCAATCGTCAAGCAGCGCGGCGCGCCCGGTGTCCAGCGCCGGCAGCACCCCCGCCGAACGCCCGTCCATCTTGCAGCGGCGCGGGCAGCGGCGGCCAAAGCAGCTTTCGCAGCCGGGTACGAAACGCGCCGCCATATGCGTGCGATAAGGATGCATGCCGGCCCGGCGCAGATCCTCCATCAACAAGGCGTCCGAGGCGGGCAGGGGCGTGGCCGGCGGCGGCAGAACCGCGCCCTCGGGTGCCAGCGGATCCACCTCTCCGTTGATCTGAAAATAGTTTTCGGCCATGGCGAACCATGGCTGGAACTCGTTATATCCGACCGGCCAGCCGCCTATCGGATGCGGCTGGGTGTCGGTTTCGTCAAGATCGTGACGTTCGGGCCGTTCCAGCGTGGCGGCGTAATAGGCTGAGGTTCCGCCCACGCCCGCGCCGACCATGCCGTCCAGTTCGAACCATTGGCCGTCCAGCTCCGCCTCAAGCAGGCGCGGCCAGCTGCCATTGGCAAGGCGCGCCGCCGGCGCGGGGTCGGCGATCTGGATCGCGGGCAATGCGGCATCGCCCAGATCCGGCCCCTTTTCGACGAACAGAACCGACAATCCGGCCTCGGTCAGGGCTCTGCCGACGGAACCCCCGCCGATGCCCGTTCCGATGACGATCGCGTCCCATTCGCGTGAAATCAGATGGTCCATATCCAACTCATCACGCTTGCCGAAGTGAACACCGGCAAAGCCATGTTTGTCAAAGTCTTGATATGAGTCCGCCCGGATAATAGGCAAGCTGGCCATATGGACAGGGGTCTTGCGCGCATGCGTTCCGATGCCGTGCAAGGGGGCCGTGACGCAAGTTTGCGATGTGCGATGAAAAATTTTTCACTGCCGCAAAGATTCTTTGCGACCCCCCGTTGACACCCCCCGCGGCTGGCCTTAATCACCCCGCTCACACCACCTGCCCAGGTGGCGGAATTGGTAGACGCGCACGGTTCAGGTCCGTGTGCCGCAAGGCGTGGAGGTTCGAGTCCTCTCCTGGGCACCATAAAAACCCCGCTCCTCTCTGAGGGGCGGGGTTTTTCAATTCGCACCTTTGTCGTGGATGGTGGCGTCTGATTTTTGCTTTTATTTGCAGTGTGTTGTGATTTTCTTCTTGTGCCTTGCCCATGCGGTGATGTCCCCTGATCCCTGATCCCTGATCCCTGATCCCTGATCCCTGATCCCTGATCCCTGATCCCTGATCCCTGATCCCTGATCCCTGATCCCTGATCCCTGATCCCTGCCGGCCCGCGTCATCGGGGGCGCGAGGTTCTGCGACCGATCACCGAACGGCTCGATCTTGAAGCGCCCGATCTTGAAAGAGTCTATCGTCGAAAGGCCGCTCACCGAACGGGGCATGCCGTTCCGCCGTGGCTTCCCCCAAATCCGACTGTCCGGCGCCGCGCTTCCGGGTCAATCGGGTGGTGGTGCGGGCATGAAATAGGGCATGTCGTTTTCATCCTGATGCGGAACGAGATAGCCAAGTGCGCTAAGCTTTTCGCAGCGCGCGATCCGTTCCGGTTGAAATGGCGAATAGGCGTCGCCGGATTGTTCCACCATCAGCAATTGCGCGGTCAGTTCGTGCCCCAGCAAGGGCAGACGCGGATCGCCGTTGATTTCCCTTGGCGACGGGGGAACGCCGCGCCTGTTCTCTTCCCAATCGCATTCGGTGCAGTGGCGGCTGCCGAAATAGCCCCATTCTTCATCATGATCGGAAAAGGTGACGCCGCCGCATCCCGGACAGTGATGACGCCGATTGCCGGCCGCCCGGAGCAAGCTTTGACGAAAAATCCGGTCAATTCGCATGCTGCGATCCGCCCGGATGCGAGGCTTGGCGCAGGGCGCACCTGTTGCCCGTGCTAGTCGCATGCCCGGCGTCACAGATGGCGCCGGGATGATACTCCGTGCCGTGAATGGCATTCTGACGAATCCGGCGGCGTGACATATGAAATGTCGTGCCAGACCACAGGGGACGGTCCCGCCCCTTGGTGACCGGCCCCGCCGATGCCCCGCCTTTGCTGAAACTGATCAAGGTCATATCCGCCCCTGTCCGCGGATCGCCTGCCATGCTGTCCGCGCCGACCGCAGGCCCGACAAACGTGGCCCCGATCATCGGGCCGTTCCGTTCCCCCGAGGCCGTGATCGGCCCCGCGTTTTCCCGCGTCGGCGCAAAGCCTGCATGGAATGCGCGATGCCTTTGCCGGCTTGGACGGATGCGAACGCCAAAAAGAAACGTCCCCGCGACGCGCCACGGTCTTTTCCACCGAAGTCCGGTTGCCGGTTCGCGTTGCGGCGCCCGTCCGCCGGGGCTATGCAACCCGGGATATGACACAGGTCGCGGCGTTCCGTGCCGCGATGGCTGCAAGGCAAAGGCAGGTTGCGATGATCCGGCGTTTCGGCCCGCCGCCCGGGCGGCATCCCTATCGGCTAAGACCCGGCGCCTATGCGGTGCTGATCCGCGACGGGCAAGCCCTGCTGACCTTCCAGCATCAGCCCGAGCCCGAATTTCAGTTGCCCGGCGGCGGCATCGATCCGGGGGAATCGCCCTTGGCCGCGCTGCATCGCGAGGTGCGCGAGGAAACAGGCTGGACGATCGGGGGCGCGCGCCGGCTGGGCGTCTATCGGCGCTATTGCTATATGCCGGAATATGGTTTCTGGGCCGAAAAGCTTTGCTCGATCTGGGTCGCACGACCGATTTCGCGCCTGTCCGCGCCCAGCGAGCCGGGGCACGAGGCGCATTGGGTCGCCTTGTCGCGCGCCGCCGCGCTGTTGCCGGAACCGGGCGCGCGGGCGCATCTGCGTCTTGCGCTGCGGCAAGGTGGGTGACCGGATCGGGCCGGCCGGCGCCGATTAGTCCCATTCGGTCTGAGCCTCGCGGCTGCGTTCGATCAGAACGGCGGATATATCGTCATTGGGGCGGCCCTGGCTGTAATGCGCGGCCGACCAGCAGATCGATTCCAGCAAGGCATCGCCCTTGAGCGAGGCATTGGTGCGCAAGATCGCCTGCAACCCGTCATCGCCCAGGGTTTCGCCGCGCTGATTCTCTGTTTCCGTCAGCCCGTCCGAGGTGATGAACAGCCGGTCGCCGGGATTCAGCGTTAGCTGCACCTCGTCATATTCGGCATGGGCGAATATCCCCACAGGCAAGCCGCCGCGTCCAATCGCCTCGATGGTGCCATCGGCGCGTTGCAGCACGGGATAGGGGTGTCCCGCCTGTACCAGCCGCAGCTTCCCGCTGAGAAAATCCAGATCGGCATAGACCATGGTGAAATAGCTGTCGGTGCGCAGGTCATCCAGCATCAGCCCGTTCAGTTCGCGCAGAATCTCGACCGGGGGGCGGGCGTCATATAGCCCCAGATCGGTCACCTTGAGCGCGATATTGTGGTCGGTCGCGCCCGATAACAGCGCCGCCAGCCGCGCGCTGAGCAAGGCCGCCGCAACCCCGTGCCCCGACACATCCAGCGCAAACAGCCCGACCCGGCGTGCGTTGATGGGGAAGAACCCGACCAGATCGCCGCCGATATGACCCGCCGGCCGCATCAACAGCGACAGGTCGAATTCGCCAAAGCGGCCGTGTCGGTCGCGCACCAGGCTTTGTTGCAGATTGCGCGCCTCGCGCAGGTCGCGTTCGATCGCCGCCTGGGTTTCACGCAGCTGGGTCAGGGTTTCGCTGAGCTGCGCATTGGTTTTGCGCAGGCTTTGTTCCATCCGCAGGATGCGTTCGCTGGCCGACAGCCGCGCCAGCAGCTCGGCCCCCGAAACCGGCTTGGTCAGAAATTCATCCGCGCCCGCACGCAGGCCGGCGGCAATGTCCTTTTTATCGTTGCGCGAGGTCAGAAGGATGAAATAGCCATAGCGATCCGATTGCATGCTTCTGAAATCACGACAGAAATCCAGCCCGCTTTGCCCGGGCATCATCCAGTCCGAAATGACGATATCGGGTCGTCGCTCAACACAGATTGCCATTGCCTCATCGCTGTTCGAGGCCTCGACGACGTGATAGCCGGCGCGGATCAATTGGACGGCCAGCGTCCGCCGCTGTGCGCGGCTGTCATCGACAAGCAAAACCAGCCGCGAACTTCGCGGTACGGTTTTCACGGCCTGGACATCGACAATGCTCATGCGCGATTACTATCCCGCATTGGTTGAATGTTCCGTTAATCCAGACAATTTTCGCGATTAACCGGATATAGGGGAATTGCCTGATATTGTCTCAGGACGAATCTGCCAAAGGCTGGGTATGCTGGACTGGGACCGGATCAATGAATTGCGCGGGGAGGTCGGCGATGCCGAATTCCAGCTGATTCTGGAAATGTTTCTTGATGAGGTCGAAGGGGTGATGATGCGCCTGTCGTCCGAGGATCCCGTACGGCTGGAAACGGATCTGCATTTTTTGAAGGGTTGTGCCTGGAATCTGGGATTCTCGGCCTTTGGCGGGCTGTGCGATGAGGGCGAGCGTCAGATCGGGGAAGACCGCAGCGCGCAGATTTCTATTGCCGATGTGATGACCTGCTATTCGGAATCCAAGAAGATGCTGATGCAGGGGCTGGATGCAGCGCTGCATCCGCTGCGGCGGGCGCAATAGGGCCAGTCTTGCGGCAGCCCTTTTGTGCTGGCCGGCGCCCGCAATCGGCGTCTGCTTTCGGATGACGGCGCCGGAATGACCGGGCCAGCGCCCGGTCAGATCAGGAATTCGGCCAGCACCGGATCACGGGTAATATCGCGATAGCCGATCCCGTGCTGTTCCAGCCTTTCGCAAAGCAGATCCAGGTTTCCGGGCTGGCTGGTTTCGATCCCGATCAGGATCGAGCCGAAATTGCGCGCCGATTTCTTGAGATATTCAAAGCGCGCGATATCGTCCTCGGGGCCCAGCAATTGCAGGAATTCGCGCAATGCGCCGGGACGCTGGGGCATGCGCAGGATGAAATAGCGTTTCAGCCCGGAAAATCGCTGCGCGCGCTCCTTGACCTCGGGCAGGCGTTCGAAATCGAAATTGCCGCCCGAACAGATGCAGACCACGCGTTTGCCGGCCAGATCGGGAATATCCTGCAACACATCCACGGCCAGCGCGCCGGCGGGTTCCAGAACGATTCCCTCGATGTTCAGCATTTCCAGCATGGTCGCGCAAATGCGGTCTTCGGGGGCCAGATAGACCTGATCCGGGGCGAAACGGCCAAGCTCGGCAAAGGGCAGCGCGCCGATCCGGGCCACGGCGGCGCCATCGACGAAGTTGTCGACCTGGGGCAGCGTGACAGGGTGACCGGCGATCAGCGCGGCCCGCAGGCTGGCGCCGCCTTCCGGCTCGGCAAAGGCGGCTTGGGTTCCGGGCGCGAGATCCGCCAGCAAATGCGTGATCCCGGCCGACAGCCCGCCGCCGCCTACCGGCAACACGATCAGATCGGGCGCACCGCCCAGCTGATCCAGAAGTTCCAGCCCGACCGTGGCCTGACCTTCGATGATATCGGCATCGTCAAAGGGCGACAGAAAGCTTGCGCCCTGTTCGCCGGCATAGTCCTGGGCCGCGGCCAGCGTCTGGTCGAAATAATCGCCGATCAGCACGATCTCGACCGCGTCGCCGCCGAAAATGCGGGTCTTGTCGATCTTTTGGCGCGGCGTGGTGACGGGCATGAAGATGGTGCCACGGGCGCCGAAATGGCGACAGGCAAAGGCCATGCCCTGGGCATGGTTGCCGGCGCTGGCACAGACGAAATGCCGGGCTGCGCCGCCCGCGACCTTGCGCATGGCGTTGAAGGCGCCGCGCAGCTTGTAGCTGCGCACCGGGGTCAGATCTTCGCGTTTCAGCCAGATTTCGGCGCCGTATTTCGCCGAAAGGTGGTCATTCTTCTGAAGCGGGGTCGGCTCGAAGAGGTCGCGCAGCGCGATCTCTGCCTGCCGGACCGAGGCGGCAAAGTTTTCCATGCTCCGCGAATGGCGCGGATTTCGGGGCTTGGCAAGGGTCAGCTGAACACTTCCGCCTTATCGTCCTCGGTGTCGGGCAAAAGATAGACTGTGTTGAACCCCGACACGGCAATGATGAAAAACAGGAAATAGGCCAGCAAGAATGCGATGGCATCAAGAAAGATGGCCGTCTCGTGTAAGTAAGATCCGTCTGTTCCGATCAGTACTGAACGGACCGCGAATATGATCCCGACGAGAATCCAGATGCACAATGCGCCGATGATTGCGCAGCCCCAAAGTGGGCGGGACAGCGGTGCCGTGCGGAGATAGGCGCCGTGAATGCCGACCCGTTCCCGCAGGGCGCGGCTGACCTGAACCGGGGCGAGTCGCAGCGAAAGCCAGACCCCGAAAACCGTTGCCGAAAAGGCGGGTATCGCGATCAGAATGGGCGGCGCGCCCGTTTTCAATATGACCATCCCGATGGCGGCCGCCATCGCCAATGCTGGGCCCCAGGTCACCACCGGCAAAAGCAGCGAGACGATAAAATAGGCCAGAACCGGCTGTGTATGCCAGATCGGCAGGAACCGCGCGGGTTCTTCGCCCAGCAGCACCAGCCGGTGCCAGCCGACCGCGCTCCAGGTCGTGCCGATATAGGTGGCCAGCATGACGATGCTCCCGGCGGCAAGGCTGACCGGACCCGGCGGAAGGCCCAACATCGCCATCGCATCGAGCGGCAGCAAAAGACGTTCGCTGAAGTATGATGGCATTTGCAGCAGCCATATCAGCCCCATGACAGACAGGATCCGCCCGCTATACCGGCCGATCTGTTGCAGCGTGATGCGCAAAAGCTCGGTCGTGGTGACGGTTCCATGGGCTTGCATCGCGATGGCTCATGTCTGTTGAAGCTTGGGGCGTGGGGGCAAAGGTCGTCTTTTTGGCGGGTTTCGGGGCAACTATCTTTTGGCGCGCCCCTTGTTGCAACGGGTGAAAGGTCCTATCCCTGCGGCAAATTCGAAGGGGACACCGCATGACCGACGCGCCGAAGAAAGTCGTCCTTGCCTATTCCGGGGGGCTGGACACCTCGATCATCCTGAAATGGCTGCAAACCGAATATGGTTGTGAGGTGATCACCTTCACCGCCGATCTGGGCCAGGGCGAGGAACTGGAACCGGCCCGCAAAAAGGCCGAGCTTCTGGGCATCGCCCCCGAGAATATCCATATCGAGGACCTGCGCGAGGAATTCGTGCGCGATTTCGTGTTCCCGATGTTCCGCGCCAATGCGGTCTATGAGGGGCTTTACCTCTTGGGGACGTCGATTGCGCGGCCGCTGATTTCCAAGCGTCTGGTCGAGCTGGCCCATCAGCACGGCGCCGATGCCGTGGCCCATGGCGCCACCGGCAAGGGCAACGATCAGGTGCGCTTCGAGCTTTCGGCCTATGCGCTGGATCCCTCGATCAAGGTCATCGCGCCCTGGCGGCTTTGGGATCTGACCTCGCGCACCAAGCTGATCGAATTTGCCGAGGCGAACCAGATTCCGATCGCCAAGGACAAGCGCGGCGAAGCCCCGTTCAGCGTCGACGCCAACCTGCTGCACACCAGCAGCGAAGGGAAAGCGCTGGAAAACCCCGCCGAAGAGGCGCCCGATTACGTCTATCAGCGTACGGTTTCCCCCGAGGATGCGCCCGATACGCCCGAATATATCGAAGTGACCTTCGAACGCGGCGATGCGGTGGCGATCAACGGCACCCGTCTGTCGCCGGCGACGATTCTGACCGATCTGAACGAATATGGCCGCAAGCATGGCATCGGGCGGCTGGATTTCGTGGAAAACCGCTTTGTCGGCATGAAGTCGCGCGGCATCTATGAAACCCCCGGCGGGGCCATCCTGCTTGAGGCGCATCGCGGCATCGAACAGATCACGCTGGACAGCGGCGCGGGGCATCTGAAAGACAGCCTGATGCCGCGCTATGCCGAACTGATCTATAACGGTTTCTGGTTCAGCCCCGAGCGCGAGATGTTGCAGGCGCTGATCGACAAGTCCCAGGAACATGTCACCGGCACCGTGCGGCTGAAACTCTATAAGGGCAGCGTGAATACCGTTGGCCGCTGGTCGGATCATTCGCTTTACAGCGAGGCGCATGTGACCTTTGAAGACGATGCCGGCGCCTATGATCAAAAGGATGCGGCGGGCTTTATCCGGCTGAACGCGCTGCGCCTGAAGCTGGTCGCGAACCGCAACGCCCGCGTCAAGTAAGGGTGTTTCGCAAGTTATCGCAAAGCCGCGGACGATCTGTCCGCGGCTTTTTGCATGTCTTAAGGTGCGCGGGCGGGCAACAGGTCCAGCGGCTGAAAGACCGGCCCCTGTGCGGTATCGGCGAAATGGGCGCTGATGCCAAAGACGCGGCCGATATGGTCGGGGGTCAGCACCTCGGCCGGCGGACCCTCGGCCACGATGCGCCCCCGATCCAGCAGGATCAGCCGCGAGCAATGGCGCGCCGCCAAGCCCAGATCGTGCAGCGAGGCGATGACCGCGCCGCCTGCGGCGGCCCGCGCGGCAAAGACGCGCATCGCGGCGATCTGGGCGGCGGGATCCAGCCCGGCGATGGGTTCATCCGCAACCAGAAGCGGGGTTTCCTGCGCCATGGCGCGCGCGATCAGGGCGCGGGCCTGTTCACCGCCCGAAAGCTGGGTCGCGGGGCGGTGGCGCATCTCGTCCAATCCAAGGGCCGTGATGGCGCGGTCGATGGCGGCGGCGTCACCCGGCGCCGCGCCATGGGGAATGCGCCCCAGCGCGACCAGCCGTTCGACCGTGACCGGCCAGGCGATCTGTCGCCCCTGCGGCAGAAAGGCCGCCATCCGCGCCCGCCTCCCCGGCGGCAGCATGGCCAGCGAGGAATGCCCCTCATGCGCCAAAAGCCCCAGCGCGGCGCGCAGCAGGCTGGTCTTGCCGGCGCCATTCGGGCCGATCAGGCCGATGAACTCGCCCGGCGTGATGTCAAGGCTGATGCCCTGAACCACCTTGCGGCTGCGGCGGGTGACAGAGAGGTCGCGCAGACTCAGCAGCATCACGGATCGTCCCTCTGGCTGCGCCAGATCAGGTGCAGGAAAAACGGCGCCCCGATCAGCGCGGTCAGAACCCCCAGCTTCAGGTCGCGCTCTGGCACGATCAGGCGCACCGCGATATCGGCGGCCAGCAGCATCGCCGCCCCACCCAGCGCCGAGGCCGGCAACAGGCGCGCCGGTTCGCCCCCGCAGGCGCGGCGCAAAAGATGCGGCACCACCAGCCCGACAAAACCGATCGCGCCCGCCACCGCCGTGGCCGATCCGACCAGCATGGTGGTCCCCACCACCAGCATCAGCCGCAGCCGCCGCAGCGGGATGCCCAGCGAGGCGGCGGCGTCCTCGCCCAGGGTGAGGGCGTTCAGGCCGCGCCCGGTGCTCAGGATCAGTGCCGTGCCGATCCCGAAAAACGGCAGCATGGTCCAGACATGCAGCATCGACCGGTCGGCCAGCGATCCCATCATCCAGAATACGATCTCGCTGACCGCGAAGGGGTTGGGCGACAGGTTCAGGACCAGCGAAACCAGCGCCCCCGCCAGCGCCGAAATGGCGATCCCGGCCAGAATCAGGTGCAGCGAACCGCCGCCGCGCCCGCCGGCCAGCATCAGGATCAGCAGCACCGATCCCAGCGCGCCGGCCAGCGCCGCCAGGGGCAGGCCCATGGGCAAGGCCGCGGCCAGCCCGGTCTGGATCGCCAGCACCGCCCCCAGCGCCGCCGCGCCCGAGGTGCCGATCAGCCCCGGTTCGGCCAGGGGGTTGCGCAAAAACCCCTGCATCGCCGCCCCGGCAAGGCCAAGGCTGGCGCCGACCAGCACGCCCAGAATGGCGCGCGGCAGGCGGATTTCACGCATGACCATGGCCATGAGGTCGCCGTTTTCCCCGCGCAATAGCGCAGACCAGCTTTCGCCGGGCGCAAAGCCCCCGGGCCCGGTGGCCAGCGACACCAGAAACAGCGCCGCGACCAGCGCCGCCAGCCCGGCCAGCAAGGCGATCCGCTTGCGATCACCGGGCGGCATCGGCGTGCCCCGGCGTGGTGTTTTTTTCCGTGGTGTCGCCCCCTGCAGCCCCCTCCTGTGCGGCCGCCGCCCGCAACGCGGCGATGGCGCCCAAAAGCTGTGGCGTGCCGCAGGACCAGTCCGGCCCGCTGGCCGCGTCGATGGTGCCGCCCCGCAACAGCGCGGTCAGCGCGGGGTGGCTCAGCACCTCTTCGGCATGCGAGGCGGTGGCATAGCGTGGGCTGCGGATCAGCATGTCGGGATCGCTCAGCACCAGCGTTTCCAGCGCCATCTGGCCGCCGGAGGTGATCCCCAACTCGGTGGCGATATTGTGCAGGCCCGCCTCGGTGACGATCTGGCCGGCCAGCGAGGCGTTGCCCCAGCTATAGCCGTTCGGATCATAGATCGCGGCCCGCAGCGGCGCCGCATCCCGCGCGGCCCGCAGCGTGGCAAGGCCCGCGTCGAAATCGGCGATCATCCGCGCGGCGCGGGCCTCCTGACCAAGGGCCTGTCCCAGCTGGCGGATATTCTCGCGCACCTCGGTCAGATCGCGGGCCGGCGCGAGTGTCAGCACCGGAACCCCCAGCCGTTCCAGCATCGCGACCGCAGCCCCGCCGGAATAGCGCCCGGCCAGAACCAGATCGGGACGCAGGCGAAACAGCTCTTCGGCATGGCCGTGATTGCGGCCATAGGCCCGCGCCCGATCCGCCATGGGCGAGACCGCCGGATCGTGGCCCAGATGGCTGATCGAAATCAGCTGCCCCGGTGCCGCCAGCATCATCGCCAGCTGATCGGTGCACAGGTTCATCGATACGACCCGGCGCGGCGCGGCACTTGCCGCCCCGCCCAGCATCAACCCCGCCGCAAGGATCAGCGCGACAAGGCTCGGCGTCACCCGGGTCCCGAGCCGGGGGCCTGTCACCATTTGGCCTCAAGCCCCAGATAGGCCTGACGTCCCTGCGTGCCGTAACCCCAGACATCGGAATATTCCTTGTCAAAGAGGTTCACCACGCGGGCGGTGGCGCGGACGCGGTCGGTCAGGTCATAGCCCCCCGACAGGTTGACCAGCGTGTAATCGGGCAGTTCCCGGACCTGATCGCCGTTCCAGCCCTGACTGTCGTAATTGCCCGCGACGTGGCGGATGTCGCCCCCGATCCAGCCGCGCCCGTCCCAAAGATCGTGGCGCGCGCTCAGGCCAAGCTGATGGCGCGGGCGGCGGACCTCGACCGATCCGTCGGGGTTTTTCGCGTCCAGATAGGTATAGCTCATGCCCAGCCACAGCGCGTCGCTGGCCTGCCATTGGCCGGCGACCTCGACCCCCTGCCGGCGGCTTTCGCCGCGCTGGTTGACATAGCTGGCGCGGCCATCGGGGGCGGCGCCGACCGCATAGCTGATTTCGTCCTGCATGTGTTCGTTGAAATAGGTCACGTCGATGCTGCCGCGCCCGTCCATGAGCTCGGCCTCGACGCCCAGATCAAAGCCGCTGTTGCGTTCCGGGCTCAGGCCGGGATTGCCCAGCGTATAGGCGTCATCGGCGAAAAGTTCGTAATAGGACGGCTTGACCAGCCCGCGCCCGGCCGAGGCATGCAGCCGATAGCGGCTGTCCGGCACCTGCCACGACAGGCCCAGATTCCAGCTGGTGAAATCGGCGAAACGGTCGAAATCGTCGCGCCGCAGGCCGGCCTGAATGTCCAGCCCGTTTTCCAGAAAGCCGCGATATTCCAGCGCCAGCGAATTGTTGGCGCGGGCATAATCGGGGGCGGCGTCGTTTTCATCCTCGACCCGCTCGATCATCAGGTTCAGCAGATGCCGCGCCTCGGCGACGGGCCGGCCGTCCAGCCCATAGCTGAGCCGGTATTTCAGCGCCCGGGTTTCCCCGCGCGTTTCGTCGTCGCTGTCCTGACGCCGTTTGAAGACCGATTCCTGATATTCCAGCCGGTGGACCAGCCGCCCGTCCGCCATCACATATTCGCCCCAAAGCGCGCCGGTGAATTCGTCATGCCGGCTGTGCCGGTCGGGATCGTCGATCAGATAGGTCCCGGCGCCCGTGGCCGAGAAATTTTGGGAATCGTAATCCATGTCCTCGCGCGCGCGGCGCAGGGTAAAGCCAAGCTGCAAGGCATCGCTGGCCTGCCAGTCGCCGCTCAGCCCAAGGCTGCGGCGGTCGATCCCGTCCTTTTCGTCGCCGTTCAGCGCCGAGTTATAGCCGTGATCGTCATGCTTTGAGGCCGTGAACATCAGCCCGCCGCGTTCGCCGCGCTGGCTGAACCAGCCTGACAGGGCATAGCCGTTTCCGACCTCGACGCGGCCGCCGGCATGGGTGCCGGGCTCGGCGCGGCGGGTGACGATATTGATCACCCCCGCCGAGGCGTTCGATCCGTAAAAGACCGATTGCGGGCCGCGCAGCACCTCGATGCGGTCGATATTCGCGGTCTCAAGCCCCGAGAGGTAATATTCGTCATTGCCGCCCGTCGCCGGCACGCCGTCGATCAGGATCAGGGTATGGTTGCCCTCGGCGCCGCGGATGCGGACCTGGGTCTGGGATGCCCCGGCCGAACTTACGGCGACGCCCGGCACGATGCGCAGCGCGTCCTGAACGGTGCGCAGGCCGCGCCGCTCGATCTCGTCTGCGGTCAGCACGGTATGGGCGCGGCCATAGGCATCGGCGGCGATCGGGGTCAGCCCGCCGGTGATGACCACCGGGTCCAGCTGGACGGTGTCGGGGTCGCCTTGCTGTGCCCAAAGGGGCAGGGGGGCGATGATCGCGGCAAGAAGCGCGGTTCCGGGGAGGGTGGGCGCAAAAGCGGCTTTGCGGGTCATGTCAGGGCCTTTCCAGCGCAGGGCGAAGCCTGCGGTCGACAGAATGGCCTGCGGGGGGCGTGATCGGGGATACGCGCCGCAGACCGGTGAAGGTCACCTCTGCGGAACGGCCGCTTTCCACGCGCGCCCCGCGCGGGAAATGGGTGATTGCTGCGGCAGGTCTCCTGGCTTGCGGGTCGTCGCTTGGGCCGGTCTTCCCGGGGATCGCGCCCCAGTGACATGGTCGGCCTTTGCTCGCCGCTTACAGTTGCGGGGGCAGCCGGGGATTTGCCCGTCTGGTCCGTTGCCGGACCGGGCGCACCGCCGTTCCCTTTTATCCGGGCAGGCCCGGAACCGAAGCGTTGCCCGGATGGCGCAAGGCCCGGCCCGCTGTCAAGCGAAACCTGTTGACCCGCCGGCGCGCTTGCCGGGGATGCAAAAGGGCGCGGGCCGGCGCGATCACTCTTCGATCAGCGAAATCATGCGCTCCAGCCGCCGCATCGCCAACCAGCCGTCGCGGATCTGCGGCGCATGGTCGCGCTGGCCGGAAAACAGCGCCGCGACATCGGTCAGCAGCGCGTGATAGCCCTTGTGATCCTCATTCGCGGCGGCGGTGAAATTCGGCCGCCAGCTCAGCGTATCGCAGGCGGGGTCCAGCGTGGCGGCGGGATCCTCGGCCTTGAAGGGCGGGTCGCGATACCATGCGGCGTTGATGATATTGTCCACCTCGACACGGTTGTGGTCGCCCATGATCTGGATGAATTCCATCGGCGTGCCGCGCGATTGCACGGTGCCCATGACGATATTGCCGATGACGCCGTTCTCGCAGGTGAAATTCATGTGGATCAGCATCTTGCCGGGGGCGGGCACGTTCTTGCGCAGCCCCAGATCCGCGAATTCCGCGCCCGCGAACCACGGGATCAGGTCCATGTAATGGACACAGTGATGCAGGTAAAAGCCGGTATAATCCACCTCGCCCGCGAAATAGGTGGGCGCGGTCAGATAGCTGCCATGGATGCCCAGCACCGGGCCGAAATCGCCGCCGTCAAGGATGTTGCGGGCGATCCGGTTGCCGGTCGAATAGCGTTTCATGAAGCCGACGGCGACCGGCACTTTCGCGGCATCCGAGGCGCGCATCAGCTCTTCGGCCTGGGCGGCGGTGGCGGCGGGGGGCTTTTCCATAAAGACGGGCAGCCCGCGCCGGATCGCGGCCATGGTGGCGCGGAAATGCACGTCCGGGCCGACGGCCATGCCGACCGCGTCGATATCGGCCTCGGCGATCATGGTCTCGTAATCGTCATACACCTGGGACGCGCCGAATTGCCGGGCGGCGTTTTGGGCCGCCGCCGGGTCGCGGTCGCAAACGGCGGCAATGGCAAAGCCGCTGCGCGCCAGTTGCGGCATCAGCATCCAGGTCGCGTGCCGGCCGCAGCCGATCCAGCCAATCTTGATCGTCATCAGTGGTTCACCTCTGCAAAGCGCAGCGCGGCGCGGATCAGGGCCAGTCCGGCGCGCAGCTTGTCGTCCTCGTTCTCGTGGGGGGGGCGCCAATGGGCGATGGGCAAGGCCAGCCGGTCGTCGTCGCGCCGGAACGGTTCAAGCGAGACCGGCCCCGCATAGCCGATCTGTGCCAGGGCCCGCATGATCGCGGTCCAGTCCATATTGCCGGTGCCGGGAAAGCCGCGATGGTTCTCATTGGCCTGAAAATGGACCAGACGCGGGCCGGCGGCGCGGATCGCATCGGGGATCGATCGTTCCTCCATATTCATGTGGAACGTGTCCAGCACGATGCCCAGCCCGGCCGATCCGACCGAATCCACCACCTCGATGGCCTGCGCGGTGGTGTTGACGATATCGGTTTCGAAGCGGTTCAGCGGCTCGAGCGCGAAAACCTTGCCGGCACTGGCGGCGATGGGGGCCGCGCGGGACAGCCCTTCGATGGTGCGCGCGGCCCGCGTCGCGATCTGGTCGGCGGTCCAGGGCTGCGGCGGGCGTCCGGCAAAGACCAGCGGCTCGCCATAAAGCGGCCCGCCGATGATGTGCGCGCCCAGCCGGTCGGCCATCTCGACGCAATATTCCAGATAGTCGAGCCCCCCCTGCCGCGCGGCCGCATCCTCGCCCGCGATCGAGCGTTGCAGATTCACCCGCGCCGCCAGCACGATCTCAAGCCCCTGATCGGCGCAGATACGGCGCAGCTCGGCCGGGTCAAGGTCGTCGTCGGGCTCGGGAACCAGCAGCTCGATGAAATCAAAGCCAAGCGCGCGGGTCCGCGCCAGAAGCGGCAGCGCCGCGTTGGTAAAGGGGCGGGTGAATTGCATCGAGATGATGCCGATGGGGTTTTTCATGTCATTTTCCTTGGGGAAGCAGATGGTTCATCCCTTGACCGCGCCTTGGGTCAGGCCGCCGACCAGACGCCGCTGCACGATCAGGAACAGGATGGTGGCGGGCATGGCGCCGACGATGCCGCCGGCGGTCAAAAGCCCCCATTGCACCTGATATTCGCCGATCATGGTCTGTACGGCGACGGTGATCGGGCGCACGTTCTGTCCCCCCAGCGTCAGCGCGTAAAGATATTCGTTCCATGCCGTGATAAAGATATAGATGCCGGTCGCGATGATGCCCGGCGCGCAAAGCGGCAGGATCACCCGCACCATCGCTTGCAGCCGCGAACAGCCGTCCGTCATCGCCGCCTCGTCCAGCGATTTCGGGATGCCGTTGATATAGCTGGTCATCATCCAGACCGAAAACGGGATGGCGATGGTCGAATTGGCGATGATCAGCGCCAGATGCGTGTCCAGCAGCCCCAGCTGCCGCATCAGCACGAACAGGGGCAGGATCAGCAGCACCAGCGGGAACATGTTGATCAGCAGGAACTGCATCAGCAAGGCGCGCTTGAACCGGAACTCAAAGCGCGAAAAGCTGTAGGCGGCGGTGACCGACAGGCTGAGCCCCACCACGACCGTGCCGGCGGCGATGATCAGGCTGTCGAGCATGTTGCGGGCAAAGCCCACATTGGCGAAAAGCCGCGTGTAATTGTCCCAGACCAGATCGCCAAGCGCGGGGCCGCGGGTGAACAGCTTGTCCTCGGCCGTAAGCGAGGTCAGCGCCATCCACAGATATGGCCCCAGCGTAAAGATCAGGATCGCCGCCATCGGCAGATCGACGGTCAGGATGCGCCGCGCGGTGGATTTGCGTCCCAAAGCCATCACTGCACCGCCTTTCCGGCGCGGCGCAGATAAAGCACCACCACCCCCAGAAGCAAAAGCGTGAAGGTCATCGCCAATGCCGAGCCATAGCCGAAATCAAGATTCGTGCGCGCCTCAAGGAACGCATAAAGCGGCAGGGTATAGGTGGCGTATCCCGGCCCGCCCCCGGTCATCACGAAAATGACGTCCATCGAATTGGCGACCCAGATCGTGCGCAACAGGATCGCGGTGAACAGCACCCCCGAAATCCCCGGAAGGGTGATATGCCAGAACTGGCGCAGGGGCGACGCCCCGTCCAGCGACGCCGCCTCGTAATAGCTGCGCGGGATGGATTGCAGCCCGGCCAGGATCATCACCGCAAAGAACGGAAACCCCTGCCATGTCAGCGTCAGGATGATCGCGTAAAGCGCGGTGTCGGGATTGGCCAGCCACGGGACCGAGGTTTCCAGAATGCCGATGCGCAGCAAGAGATCGTTCAGAATCCCGTAATTGCTGTCATAGATCCACGCCCACATCAGCGCGATCACCACCGAGGGCAGCGCCCATGGAATGATGATCAGCGCCCGCGCCAGCGGCCGCCACGGAAATTGCTGGTTCAGCAACAGCGCCGTGGCCAGCCCCAGAAGCGCCTGCGCCGGCACCGTGATCGCGATCCAGATCACCGTATGGCGCAACGAGATCCAGAAGACCTCGTCCTGAAACACCGCCAGATAATGTTTCAGCCCCACCCAGTCGAATTTCTTGGGCCGGAACAGGACATATTCATGCAGGCTCATCCACGCGGTCTGGATCATGGGAAAGAACACGATGGCCAGCGTCACCAGAACCGCCGGCGACAACAGCGCAAGCGGCATGACCTGACGCCACAGGCGCGCCTTGCGGGGGATGTCATCCGTTGGTCTTGCGGCGGATGTCGGTGTCATCGGGCAAACCTCTTGCGGTCCCGCCGGATGGGCCGGCGGGCTGGACAGGGTTGACCCCGCCCGCGCGGATCACGCGGGCGGGATGCGGGGGGTCATTCCTCGGCGAAAAGCTCGGCGATGGCGGCGTTCATCTGTTCGGCGGTGATTTCGCCGTTCAGCGCGCGCTGCATGTTCGTCGGCCAGACCGTGTTGACGAATTCCGGCGTCGCGGGCGAGGGCGGCAAGAGATGCGCGAAAGGCAACGAATTCTGCGTCGCCTCGATGAAGCGCTTTTCATGCGCGGTCCAGTTGGCGCTGTCGGTCCTGGTCACCGGCAATTGCCCGGTGGCGGTGTTGAACTGTGCGTTGTTTTCCGGCGAGGACAGGAAGGAAATCCATTTCCACGCCGCGTCCTTGTCGCTGGCATTGGCGAAAACCCCGGTCGATTCATCGCCAAAGGTGGTCCAGCGCCCGCCGCCGCATTCCGGCACCGTGGTCGCCGACACCTTGTCGCCAAGCGCCGCCACCAGATCGTTCGAGGACCCGATATGGTGGATGGTCATCGCCGTCACCCCGGTCTTGAAGGCGCCGATGATTTCCTGAAACCCGTCATTGGGGGCCGAGGGCGGGAACACCTTGTCGGTGCGGAACATGTCGATGACATATTGCGTGCCCGCGATGCCCTCGGGCGAATTCAGGCTGTCGTCCAGCGCCACGCCCGTCCGGCCCAGCGTGAAGGCGCCCCAATGTTCATGCCCGGATTTGCCGCCGCGAAAGCCGAAGCCATAGACATCGGTCTGGCCGTCGCCATTGGTGTCGCGGGTCAGCTTGACCGCCGCCTCGCGCAGCTGTTCACAGGTCTGCGGCACCTCAAGGCCCAGCTCGGCGAACATGTCGGGGCGGTAATAAAGATACAGCGCCACATATTGCACCGGCAGGTAATATTGCTTGCCGTCCTCGGCGCGGGTCAGGTCGAAGAGATTTTCGAGGATCTCGTCCTTGCCGTCCCAACCGGCGATGCGCTCGTCCAGCGGTTCCAGCGCCTCCATTTCCAGCAGGCGGGGCAGGGCGTGCATTTTCAGCATGGCCGCATCGGGGGCGTTGCCGCCGACGATCGCGGTGTAAAGGTTGTCGTAATAGCTGTTCCAGGGCACGTTCTGGGCGTCGATCTTGATATCGGGATTGGCCGCCTCGAACTTGGCCACCAGATCCGACATCGGGTTTTCCGGGTTGTCGAAGTGATACCAGAAACGGACCGTGCTTTCGGCATTGGCGATGGCCGGGATCAAGCCCGCCACCAATGCCAGTATGCTGATCTTATTGCGCATCCTCAGTTCCTCCCTATTTCAGATGCAGGCCGCCTTGGGGCGGCTTCAGGTCATTTCGCGAAAGATGTCGCCCGCGCGCCGGAACGCCGCCACCGATTGCGGCAACCACATGCTCATCTGCATGAAGCCGTGGGTGACGCCGGGCACCAGATCGAAGACATCGCCCCGACCCACCGCATGCAGACGCGCCGCCAGACGCTGGCTGTCGCTGCAGAGCGGGTCGATTTCGGCCGCGTTCAGGTAAAGCGGCGGCAGATCGGCCAGCAGCGCGTCGGGCGCATTGGCCGGCGTCAGACAGGGGTCATGGGCGCGCGCCCCGGCATCGGCATAGAAATCCCAAAAGCGGCGCATCTTGTCGCGGGTCAGGCCCGGCCCGTCGGCGATGGCCTGGTAGCTGGGGCTTTCGAAATCCGCGTCCCAGACGCCATAGAACATCAACCCCGCCTGTGGCAGGTCGCGCCCCGCCAGCCGCAGCATCAAGGCCATGGCCAGATTGGCGCCGGCGCTGTCGCCCGCGACCGACCAGCGGCGGCCGGGCAGGATCGCCTCGCGCCCGGCCCAGACCGCGGCGCAGTCCTCAAGCCCGGCGGGATAGCGGTGTTCGGGTGCCAGCCGATAGTCGAAGGTGACGACGGCGGCGCCGCATGCCTGCGCCAGCTGGCGGGCCGCGCCCTCATGCGTGGCGGCGGAACAAAAGCACCAGCCGCCGCCATGAATATAGAGAATCGCCCGCCCGCCCGTGTCGGTGTCCGGGATATAGACATAGGCGCGGCGGCCGTCGGCGGTTTCCACGACCAGCTCGCGGGCCATGACGGGGGTGCCGGTGTTCCAGCGCCGGTTCAGCCGTTCCGACAGCGCGCGGCCTTCGGCCGGGGGCAGGATCGTCGGATCCGGCTGGGGCCCGTCCTCGGCCAAAAGGCGGTCAAGAACGGCCCGCATTTCGGGCGCCAGTTGCGGGGCCAGTTTAGGGGCCTGTTTGGCGGCCGGTCGGTCGGCCGGGTGATCGGCGGCTTGCATCAAGGAACGTCCTGATCGGGGGTGAATACGGCCGGGCCGAAATCCACGATGGTGGTGATGTGATGGGACAGCGCCCGCGCCAGCGTGTCGGTGTCGCGGCTTTCCAGCGCCTGAATGATCGAACCGTGCCGTTCGGCCGTCGCCAGCAGGTCGCGGCTTTCGGGCGTGGTGTTCAGGATCTTGAACCGCTGCGTATGCACCAGACAGCGAAACAGCACCGGCTCGACCACCGGCATGGCGGCGGCGGCGAACAGTCGCAGGTGAAAGCCGCAATCCTGTTCCAAAAGCCCGTATTCATCGCCTTGCAGGGCCGCCACGCGCATGGCCTGCAACCGCAGATCCAGATCCCTGAGCAGGGCGTCGTCGCACCCCGCCACCACGCCGGCGGCGGCGCGGCATTCGATGCCATGGCGGATGCGCAGCAACTCGCCGGCATCCGTGGGGCTGGCCTGGGCGACATGGGTGTCGCGCCGTGCCCGGCGTGACACCAGCCCATCCTCGGACAGGCGCATCAATGCCTCGCGGATGGTGCCCTGGGCGCATTTGAACCGCTGCGCCAGATCCAGCTCGCGCAGCGCCGCACCCGGTGACAGCGTGCCCAGCACGATCTCGCGGCGCAGCGCATGTTCGACCGTCTCGCTGCGGCTGAGCTGCGTCGAGGCAAGAGGCCGCTCGGCAAGGGTCATCGGATTCTCCTGCTGGGAACAATTTCATTATTGATAATTTCACAATTATTGATAATGTCAAGATTATTGATAACGCATCCCGACAGGCCAAGAGGTCGGCGCGGGACAGGGGGGAAAATGGCGCGCATCAGTCTGAACGGGATCGTCAAGCGTTATGGCGCGGCCGAGGCGATCCACGGGGTTGATCTGGATATCGAGGACGGCGAATTCGTGGCCTTTGTCGGGCCTTCGGGCTGTGGCAAATCGACGATGCTGCGCATGATCGCCGGGCTCGAGGAAATCAGCGGCGGCCGCCTGCATATCGGCGGGACGCTGGTCAACGATGTCGAACCCAAGGGCCGCGATGTCGCCATGGTGTTTCAGGATTATGCGCTTTATCCGCATATGTCGGTGGCCCAGAATATCGGGTTCGGCCTCAAGATGCGGGGCGAAACGCCCGATACGATCCGCGACAAGGTCGCCGAGGCGGCGCGGATCCTGCAACTGGACGAATTGCTGGACCGCCGCCCCGGCCAGCTGTCGGGCGGTCAGCGCCAGCGCGTCGCCATGGGCCGCGCCATCGTGCGCAAACCCAAGGTGTTTCTGTTTGACGAGCCGCTGTCCAATCTGGACGCCAAGCTGCGGGTCGAGATGCGCACCCAGATCAAGCGCCTGCACCGGATGCTGCGCACCACGACGATCTATGTCACCCACGATCAGGTCGAGGCGATGACGCTGGCCGACCGCGTGGTGGTGCTGCGCCGGGGCGACATCATCCAGCACGGCGCCCCGCTTGAGCTTTATTCCCGGCCCAATTGCCGCTTTGTCGCCGAATTCATCGGCTCGCCACAGATGAATATCCTGCCAGGGACGGTGGTCGCCGCCGATGCCGGCGCGGCGATCGGCTTTGACGGCGGCGCCATCGCGCTGTCGCGGGTGGATGCGCCGCCCGGCACCGCCGTCGATATGGGGCTGCGCCCCGAGCACCTGATCCCCTGTGCCGAGGCCGAGGCCGATTTCATCGCCGAAATCGACGTGACCGAGGAACTTGGTTCGGACACGCTGGCGATCTGTCTGATGGCGGGGCGCGAGTTGACCGTGCGCCTGCCGCCGGGGCATGGTGGCCGTCCGGGCGCGCGCTTGCCGCTCTGCTTTGATCGCCGGAACCTGCATGCCTTTGATGCCGGGGACGGCCGGCGGCTGGATTTCACCGCCTGATCGCAACCCGATCGCAACCCGGCTTGCGGTGTGGGGGCGGTGTGGGGGCGGTTTCACGAAAGACTGTTCCACCCGCCGCCTCAAAAGGCGAATGGTGGCCCATGTAACCACAGGGTTGCAGGGCGCTTGTCCTTATTCGCCCGAATGTTCTTAAAATCGGGCGCGGAAAGGACTAGGATTCAAGCAAGAATTCCTGTCGGAGAACCGCGATGACCGCCGTCGCCATCAACCTTATCCTCTTTGCTGTCCTGCTTTACGGCGTGTTTCGTCTGCAAGGGCAGAACCTTTCGCTTTCGGTCCGGGTGCTGATCGCATTGGTGCTGGGCACGCTGTTCGGGATCGCCCTGCAACTGATCTATGGCCATGATTCGACCGTCGTGCAGACGACGATCAACTGGACCAATATCGTCGGCAACGGCTATGTGCAGCTGTTGCAGATGATCGTCATGCCGCTTGTTTTCGTGGCGATCCTGAATGCGGTGTCGAAACTGCATGACGCCTCGGCGCTGGGCAAGATTTCGGTGCTGGTGCTGGGCACGCTGCTTTTGACCACCGCCATCGCGGCGGCGGTCGGCGTGGTGATGTCGCTGAGCTTTGGCCTGACCGCCGAGGGGCTGGTGCAGGGTGCGGCCGAAACCGCGCGGCTGACCACGCTGGAAAGCACCTATGCGCCGCGCGTGGCCGACCTGACCGTGCCGCAGCTGATCCTGTCCTTTATCCCCAAGAACCCCTTTGCCGAACTGACCGGGGCCAATCCGACCTCGATCATCGCGGTGGTGGTGTTCGCGGCGCTTCTGGGCGTGGCGGCGATCCGGCTGGTGCGCCGCGACGCCGAAAAGGGCGGGCAGCTGCTGTCGCTGATCGACCTGATGCAATCGTGGATCACCCAGCTGGTGCGGCTGATCATGGCGCTGACGCCGTATGGCGTGCTGGCCTTGATGACCAAGGTGGCGGCGACCTCGAACGCGGCCGATATCGTCAATCTGGGCAAGTTCGTCATCGCCTCATATGTCGGGCTGGCGATCATGTTCGGGGTTCACGCGCTGCTTCTGGCGATGACCGGGGTGAACCCGCTCACCTTCTTCCGCAAGGCGCTGCCGGCGCTTAGCTTTGCCTTTTCCAGCCGTTCCAGCGCCGCGACCATTCCGCTGAACGTGGAAACCCAGACCCGCCGCCTGGGCGTGCCGTCGACCATCGCGTCGTTTTCGGCATCCTTCGGTGCGACCATCGGGCAGAACGGCTGTGCGGGGCTTTACCCGGCCATGCTTGCGGTGATGGTGGCGCCGACGGTGGGGATCAACCCGCTGGATCCGACCTGGCTTTTGACGCTGGTCGCGATTGTCACGCTGTCCTCGGCCGGGGTGGCGGGGGTCGGTGGCGGGGCCACGATGGCGGCGCTGATCGTGTTGCCTGCCATGGGTCTGCCGGTGACGCTGGTGGCGCTGCTGATCTCGATCGAGCCGCTGATCGATATGGGCCGCACGGCGCTGAACGTGTCGGGGTCGATGACGGCGGGGACCGTGACCTCGCAAATTCTGGGCCAGACGGATCGCGAGCGCCTGCAAAGCCGCGACGAGGTCGAGCTGCAAAGCGCCTGATCGCCCCCGCATCCGATGCGATGACGCAACCCCCGGCCCGTCTGGACCGGGGGTTTTCCTTTGCTTTGGCCGCGATCAGGCCGCGACCGGCTTCCAGGCGAGAACGTCGATTTCGACCTTGGCATCGATCATCAGCCGCGACTGCACGGTCGAGCGCGCCGGCGGATGGTCGATGAAATGGCGTTCGAACACCGCGTTGAAGGACGAGAAATCGCGCGGATCGTCCAGCCAGCAATTGACCTTGACCACATCTTCCAGCCCGCAACCGGCCAGCGCCAGCACCGCCTTGATATTGGCGATGACCTGTTCGGTCTGGGCGACAATGCCGCCGGCGACGACCTCGCCCGCGACCGTCGGCACCTGGCCCGAGACATGGACGTAATCGCCCGCCCGCACCGCCTTGGCAAAGGGGCGGCGCTGGCCGCCCGCCTGCGGATCGGCAACGTCATAGCGGATCAGTTTGGGTTCAGACATGCGAAAGCCCTTTTCCTGCGGATGTGATGGATCACCAGACGCGGCCGCGTGCGGCGACCGGGGCGGTGGCTTCGTGCCGGTCGCCGCGGATCAATTCGACCCGGTCCAGCATGTTCGAGACGACGCAGGCATGGTTCGGCACGATCCGCACCCGGTCGCCCACGCGCAGGCCGATGACCTCGGCGCGCAGGGTGCCGTGTTCCTCGGACAGGGATTCGATGGCGATGTCTGGCCGTTCCAGCACATGGCCATAGCCCGACAGCCCCAACAGATCCGAGGTCAGCACCTTGGACCCCGCGTCGATGATCGCGCGGTCGGATGCCGGAACCGACACCACCGTGGCCAGCACCGTCAGCGCGCAATCCTTCCAGCCGCAGGTGCCGCGCACGACCAGCGAGCGGTCGTTATAGATATAGGTGCCGGCCCGGTATTCGGTCGCGCACGGCACCTCTTGCGCCTGCCACATGCCGGGCGTGCCGCCGGTCGAGACGGTATCGACGCGCAGGCCCCGCGCCGCACAGGCCGCCACCGCCCGCGCCAGCCAGTCCTGCACCGCCGCCTCGCGTCCGGCGGGGGGATAGGTCATCAGCCCGGCAAAGCGCAGCCCCGGCAGATCGTTCAGCCTTTGGGCCAGCCGCGCCGCCGCCTCGGGCGAGGTGACGCCGCAGCGCCCGGCGCCGGTATCGCATTCGACCAGCACATCCAGCGCCATCCGCCCCGAGCCAAAGGCATCCGACAGCCCCTCTGCCACCACCTCGTTGTCGCAAACCACCGTCAGCCGGACCCGCGTCGCCAGCGCCCGCAGCCGCGCCAGCTTGGCCGCGCCCAGCACGTTATAGGTCAAGAGCACGTCGCTGATCCCGCCTTCGGCCAGCATGGCCTCGGCCTCGGATATCTTTTGGCAGGTGATGCCGATGGCGCCGGCGGCGATCTGACGCCGGGCCAGCCGGGGCAGTTTATGGGTCTTGATATGCGGGCGCAGGCGGATGCCGTGCTGTTCGCAATGGGTTTGAAAACGGTCGATATTCGCCTCGGCGATGTCCAGATCGACCAGAACGGCGGGGGTGTCGATTTCGGGAAACATCATGCGTTTTCCTGTGTCTGGTGGGGGGTGTCGACAATGGGCCAGATCGGGCGGGAAAGCCGCCGATAGGCGTTGCGGCGCGGATCGCTTGGATAGGGGCCATCGACGGCGGCATACAGGATCCGGGTGGCGATGCGGGCGAATGCACCGTGGAAATGGTTGGTCGATTTCACCACCAATGCCTGCTTTACGTCAATCTCGACGCCAAGATTGGTAAACAGATCGGGCGAGAACGCCTGTGCCCGGTTCGAGTTCAGCACCACCTCGATCCCCGCCGTTTCGATCACCGCGCAATCGCCCAGCGGCACGACCGAGCTGCCAAAGCTTTGCACCGCGTCGCGTTTGACCCGGCGCACGGTCACGCGCGCATCGACCGGATCGCCCGCCGCGTCCGAGGTCTTGCCGCCAAAGCGCAGCTGCAATTGCGCGCCTTCGCCCGCCGCATGGCACAGCCGCACCGCCATCGGGTCCCAGATGGTGCCAAAGGCGATGTCGCGCAGCCCCATGCAAAGCGCCTCGCGCAGGATGATGGTCGAATCGCCTGCGACACCGCCGCCGGGATTGTCCCAGACATCGGCGATCACCACCGGCCCGCGCGGCGCCCGCGCCGCCTGTTCCAGCGCGTCCCGCGCGGTCAGGAAATCGGGCCGGGCGCGGCCCCGGAACGAAAACAGCTCCATCCCCAGATCGCCGGCCAGCCGGTCGCCCTCGGCGCGCCGGCCATCGGTGATGACGATCATCTTGGCGCCCAGATCGGGGGAATCGCCGGCCATGAAACCATGGATCGCCGAGACCGACAGCACCGCGCCGTCCCGTTCCAGCGCCATCATCCGGTCGACAAAGCCGCGCATCGGATCAAGGCTGGTCGGCAGCACATCGATCATCCGCACATCGAAAACCGAAATCTCGGGCGCAATCTCGCCCCGCGCCGCGCGCAGGGTCAGATCGACACAGGCCTCGGCGGTTTCGACGAAATCGGTATGGGGAAATTCCTTGAAAACGGTGATGATATCGGCGTTTTCATAGCGCGCTGCGCCAAGATGGCTGTGCGGGTCAAAGGTCACGCCGATCTTTGCGACCGGCCCGACGATGCCGCGCACCGCCGCGATCAGCTGGCCTTCGCAATCGACGCAATTATCGGCGATCATCGCCCCGTGCAGGCCCAGCACCACCGCATCGACCGGCAGGGCGGCCCGCAATTGCTCCAGCACCTCGTCGCGCAGCCGGTTCCAGGTGGGGGCGTTGACGATGCCGCCCGGCTCGGCCCAGGTGGCGGTGCCCTCGATCAGGGTGATTTCGCCGGCGCGGGCGCGCGCGCGCAGCACCGGAAAGACGGCGCTGCACAAGGTGGGCGTTTCCGGGTGCTGGCCGGGCGGGGCATAAAAGCTTTGCCGGAAATCGGTGAAATCCGCCCGCAGCGGGGAAAACGTGTTGCATTCCGTCGCGACGGAGGCACAAAAAACGCGCATTTCGGGTTCCTGTTCTGGGCTGACCGGCGGCTGTTGCGCCGCCGGCCGGCATGACGGCTAGTCCAGATAGACAGCCTGATTGGCGGCCCCGACCTCGGTCTTCATCAGGTCCAGCAACTCGACCGCCTTGGCGTCCAGATTTTCGCGGATATGGCCTTCAAAGGCGGGTTGGGCGACATCGGCCATGGCCTTGCGCTGTGCATCGGTCAGGGCGGTGATTTCCATCCTGTCCATCAGCCCGGCCAGACCGCGGTCCGACGCCTCGATCACCCGGCTGACGCCGCGGCTGGCCATGACGCAGTTTTCGGCCGCGTGATGCAGGACGCCGCGTTCGGCATCGCTGAGCCCCTCGTAAAAGGCGCGGTTGATCATCAGCGTATAGGGCGAAAACAGGTGATTGGTCAGGGTCAGGTATTTCTGCACCTCGAAGAAATTGGCGAAGGTGACGGTCGGGACCGGGTTCATCTGGCCGTCGATGACGCCGGTTTGCAGGCCCGAATACACCTCGCCCCAGGCCAGCGGATAGGCCTCGGCGCCCAGCGATTGCATGATCTTTTGATGCGAGGGCAGGGTCATGGTGCGGATGCGCACGCCGTCGAAATCCGCCAGTTCGGCGATCGGGTGCTTTGAATTGGTGACCGCGAAAAAGCCGCCCGTGTCGGGAAAGCCCAGCACCACCACATCACCCAGCTGCGCCTCGATATCGCGGGCCAGCGCCGCGCCAAAAGGACCGTCATAGACCGCATAGGTCGACGAGATATCGGCAAAGGCAAAGGGCAGGTTCAGCACGTCGATGCGCGGATAATAGCTGGCCAGCGCGCCGGTCGAGGTCAGCGTGGCCTGAAGGATGCCGTCGCGGACCTGCTGGACATGTTCGGCCGCCGTGCCCAGCTGGTTCGAGCCAAAGACCTCGACCGTGACGCTGCCATTGGTGCCGGCGGCAAGGCTGTTGGCAAAGACGGCGGTACAGGCATGGGCGGGGTTTTCGAACGGATCGGCCTTGTTGTCATGGCCGAACTTGATGACGCCGCCATCGGCCATGGCCGCATTGGCCATAAGCAGCGTCGCCAGCGCGATGCCCGTGGTCAGGTGTTTCATGGTTTCCTCCCTGTGATGGTTCTTGATTGTCAGGCAAATCCCAGAAGGCGCGGCAGCCACAGCGCCGCGTCCTCCCAGAAGGCAAAGGCGAAGAGCACGCAGATTTCCGCGATCAGGAACGGGAACAGCTTGATCGAGATGCGTTCCAGCCGTTCCCCGGTGACCGAGGACAGCACGAAAAGGCATGCCCCGACCGGCGGCGTCATCAACGAGATGTTCAGCGCCAGCACGAAGATGATGCCGGCATGGATCGGTTCCAGCCCGACCTGTTCGGTCAAAGGCACCAGCACCGGCGCCAGGATGATCAGGATCGCGGTGATGTCCATGACCATGCCCACCGCCAGCAAAAGCCCGATGATGATTGCGATGACCATATAGCGGTTGTCCGACAGGCCCAGCACCGCCTCGGCGATCATCTGGGGGATGCGCTCGAAGCTCATCCACCAGCCAAGGATGCCGGCAAAGGCGATGATGACAAAGATCACCCCGGTGATGCGCGCGGTGCGCACCAGCATGCCGTAAAACCCCCTCAGCGTCAGCGTGCGATAGACGAAGGTGCCGATGAACAGCGCATAGGCCACGGCGAGCGACGCGGCCTCGGTCGGGGTGACGATGCCGCCCAGAATGCCGCCCAGAATGATCACCGGCATGGCCAGCGCCGTCAGCGACGACAGGAAGGTCCGCCAGACCTCGCCCAGGGTGGCGCCGCGCCGGGCCTTGGGCAGGTTCTCGCGATTGCCGCCGATGGCGATGACGCCCATGCAGACGACACAGATCACCAGCCCCGGCAGCACGCCCGCCGCGAAAAGCCCCGCGATCGACACCCCCATCAGCGAGCCATAGACCACCATCAGCCCCGAGGGCGGGATCGTCGGCCCGATGATCGAGCCGGCGGCGGTGACCGCACAGGCGTAATCGCGGCGATAACCTTCGGCGACCATGGCGGGGACCAGCGTGCGGCCAAAGGCGGCGGCATCGGCGGTGGCCGATCCGGTCAGCCCGGCAAAGAACACCGAGGCCAGCATGTTCGTATGCGCCAGCCCGCCGCGAAACCGCCCCACCAGCACCTGCGCCAGCTTGACCAGCCGGGCGGTGATGCCGGTATCGTTCATCACCTCGCCCGCGAGGATAAAGAACGGCATGGCCAGAAACGGAAAGATGTTCAGCCCGTTAAAGATCTTGGACGGACCCACGGCCAGAAACTGCGCGCCGCCCATGTCGATCAGCCCGATCACCCCGGCCAGTCCGATGGCAAAGCCGATGGGCATGCCAAAGGCGATCAAAAGCACGAATGCACAAAGGACAAGGATCATGCCGTCCCCTCCTCATGGCGGGGTTCGCTGTGCTGGCCCATGTCGCGCATCAGCACCAGAGCGATCTGCACCGAGGCGATGGCGGCCGCGACCGGGATCGCGGCATAAAAGGGCCGCAGGCTGGCGCCAAGGATCATCGCCTGCCGGCTGGCGCCGCCATTGGCAAAGCCGATGCCGTACCAAAGAACGTAAAGAAACAGCGCCAGCACCAGCAGATCGACCACGATCAGCACCGCCCGGCGCAGGGCTGTGGGCAGCATGTCGATCAGCGCGGTCAGGCCGATATGTTCGCGCCGCGCGATGCCGCTGGACACCGCCAGCATTGCCGCCCAGATCATCAGATAGCGGGCCATTTCCTCGGGCCAGGGCAATTGCCAGCCCAGAAAATAGCGGTCCGCGACGCCCAGCCAGACATCCAGAACCAGCGCCAGCATCAGGAATGCGACCATGGCCTCGACCGCGGCATTGATGCGCGCGCTGGCCTTTTCCGCCCAGGATTTCACGGCTTCCTCCCTCGAATCGCGAAATGTAACGGAGGTACATTTATGTTGCGACTTGGCGGTCGATCAACATGAATTTGTTACTAAGGTACAAAAATATCCCGAAACCGGGGTTTGCGGGCATGGATTTCATGCATAAATCCGGGTTCATGTAATTCTGGTACATGTCCGGCGCGGAAAAGGGGTGGCTCATGGCAAGAAAGGCCGAAACGGCCGGGACGCGTGGCGCATTGCCGGTCCGGGGGCGGTCGGGGGTGGCGGATCTGATTCCGGTGCTGCGCGATCACGACGGCAAATTCGCCGCCCGCGAACAGAAGGTGGCGAATTTCGTCAAGGAAAACCTTGAGGCCGTGCCCGCCATGACCATCGCCCGCGTGGCCCAAGGCGCGGATGTCAGCACGCCGACGGTGATCCGTTTCTGTCGTACGCTGGGCTGCGAGGGGTTTCGCGAATTCAAGCTGCGGCTGGCGCAGAATCTGGCCGTCAGCCGGCAATATCTGCATCCCGATCACACCGATGCCGCGACCCCGGCCGAGGCGCCGCTGGAACGGGTGCTGGATGCCATGTACGCGACCACCGCCGCCCTGCGCCAACAGCTGGATCCGCAGATGCTGATACAGGCGGGACAGCGGATCGCCGGCTGTCAGCGGCTGGTCGCGGCGGGGATCGGGGGCGGGGCCTCGATGCTGGCGGATGAGGCGGCGAACCGCTTTTTTCGGCTGGGCATCGCTGCCGCCAGCGCCAGCGACAGCTATCTGTTGCAGATGCGCGCCGCCACGCTGGGGCCGCAGGATGTGCTGTTGCTGTTTTCCTCCAGCGGCGAGGCGGATGCCACCGTCGCCGCCGCCCGCGTGGCGCGCGGATATGGCGCCGAAACGATCTGTTTCACCCGTGCGGGATCGCGGCTGGCGCGGGCCTGTTCGCTGCCTTTTGGCGTGATCCTTCCCGAAGATCCCGACATCTTCAAACCGACCGCCTCGCGCTATGCCTATCTGGCGGCGCTGGATGCGCTGGCGCTGACGGTGGCGCGCGAACGCCCGGACCAGACGCGCGAGAACCTGCGCCGCATCCGCGCCTCGTTGACGGCCTATCACGGCCATACCGATCCGCAGCCGCTGGGGGATTAGGCGCGCCCGCGACCGCGCACCGGCCCGTGCCCGCCCTTCCTCGGGACGAATCCCGCCGAAACCGTGGCGTGGCAAAGTTGCGGCTTCCGGTGCCGGAAAAAATCGGTTTACCTGAGCCGGAAAACGCCAGCCAGGAAAGCTCGCCATGCCCCCGGATGCCAGCCAGCCCGTCGACGCCCCGCTCAGCCGCAGCGCGATTTTCATCACCCTGACGGTGAACTGTGGGGGGGATGCGCTGGACGCCCTGCGCGGGCTTTGCGCCGACCTGCCGTCGCTGGTCAAGGCGGTCTCGTTCCGCAGCCCGCCGGCGGGCCTGTCCTGCATCATGGGATTGGGCGCCGATCTGTGGCAGCGGCTGGACATGGGCGCCACGCCCGCCGGGCTGCATCCGTTCCGCGCCATTCAGGGCGTGCATGCGGCGCCCTCGACGCCGGGGGACGTGCTTTTCCATATCCGCGCCTCAAGCCTTGATTTCTGCTTTGAGCTGGCGACGCGGCTGATGCAGCGGCTGGGCGGCGCGGTCTCGGTTCAGGACGAAACCCACGGCTTCAAGTTCTTTGACAATCGCGACCTCTTGGGCTTTGTCGATGGCACGGAAAATCCGGTCGGGCTGGATCTGGACGCGGCCGTGTTCATCGGTGACGAGGATCCGGGCTTTGCCGGCGGCAGCTATGTGATCGTCCAGAAATACCTGCACGACCTCGCGGCATGGGAGGCGATCCCGACCGAACAACAGGAACGCATCATCGGCCGCCACAAGCTGTCGGATGTCGAATTTCCCGACAAGGACAAGGCCAGCTATGCCCATAACGTGCTGACCAATATCGAGGATGCCAGCGGGCAGGCGCTGGAAATCCTGCGCGACAACATGCCCTTCGGCAGCGCCGCGCGCGGGGAATTCGGCACCTATTTCATCGGCTATGCTCGCGAACCGGGCCGCATCGAAACCATGCTGGACAACATGTTTCTGGGCGATCCGCCGGGCAATTACGACCGGCTTCTGGATGTCAGCCGCGCGGTCACGGGCTGCCTGTTCTTTATCCCCGACGCCGATATGCTGGACCGGATCGGCGCCGGTCAGCCCGCGCTTGACGCCGAAACGGATGCGGGGGGCGAGGCGGACGGCGCCCCCGCGGGCCGCACCGATGGCTCGCTTGGCCTTGGAACCTTGAAACAGGGGAACTGACATGGACAATCTTTACCGCAGCCTGGCCCCGATCAGCGCGGATGCCTGGGACCAGATCGAGGACGAGGCGCGCCGCACGCTCAAGCGGTATCTGGGCGCGCGCCGCGTGGTCGACCTGCACGGCCCCGAAGGTTATGCGCTGTCGGCCGTGGGCACCGGCCATGTGACATCCGCGCCGGCCCTGGCCGAGGGCGTCGAATGCGCCCGGCGCGAGGTCAGCCAGCTGGTCGAGCTTCGCGTGCCCTTTCAGTTGTCGCGCAGCGCCATCGACGACGTGGCGCGCGGCTCGAACGATTCCGACTGGCAACCGCTGAAGGATGCGGCGCGCAAGATCGCGCTGGCCGAGGACCGGCTGGTGTTCACGGGTTATGGCGATGCCGGGATCCGGGGCATCCTGCCCGAATCCAGCAATCAGGCCGTCAAGCTGCCGGCGGCGGTGGCCGATTACCCGCAGGCCGTCGCCCGCGCCATCAGCGAATTGCGGCTGGCGGGCGTCAACGGTCCCTATGCGCTGGTCCTTGGCACCGCGGCCTTTACCAAGGCCAGCGGCGGCGCCGATGACGGCTATCCGGTGCTCAAGCATCTTGAGCGGCTGGCCGATGGCGGCGTGGTGTGGAGCCAGGCGCTGGACGGCGGCGCGGTGGTGTCGACCCGGGGCGGGGATTTCGACCTGTGGCTGGGTCAGGATATCTCGATCGGCTATCTGGGCCATGATGCGCAGACGGTCACGCTTTACCTGCAAGAGACGCTGACCTTTCAGATGCAGACCGCCGAGGCCGTGGTCCCGATCGAGGTCTGAACAAGGCCGCGCGCATGCCCCGCGTGCCGGCATCCCGCGCCCCTGTCCGGTGCGGACGGTCCGCGTCGCTGCGCCGCGACTGGCGCGGGCGAAGCGCCCTTTCCCTTGGCCGCGTGTCGTGCGACAGTGGCCATCGGATATCTTTAGCCCGGAGCCCGAGGATCCCATGAAGTCGTCCCTGCCAGAGGCGGTCAAGAAATCCGTCTTGCTCAACAGCTTGAACGACGACATGCGCGACCGCCTGCTCAGGGACGCCATCCGGCGCAGCTATGCCGAGGGTGAGACGATCTTTTTGCAGGGCGATCCCGCCAAGGCCGTGTTCATCGTGCTGAGCGGGTTCATCAAGCTGTCGCGGATGACGCCCAGCGGGACCGAGGCCGTGGTCGCGATCATGGGCCGCAACCGCAGCTTTGCCGAGGCGATGGTGCTGCGCGGCACGCCCTATCCGGTTTCGGCCGAGGCGATTTCGGATTGCACCACCCTTCAGATCGACGGCACCCGGCTGCGTCAGCTTTTGCTGGAAAACCCGGAATTCGCCATCGGGCTGCTGGCGTCGACCTTTATTCACCTGCAAGGGCTGGTCGATCAGATCGAAAAGCTCAAGGCTCATACCGGCGTGCAGCGCGTGGCACAGTTTCTGGCCGATCTGACGGCGCAGGAAACCGGCCCCTGCGAGGTGCGCCTGCCCTATAACAAGCGGCTGATCGCGGGCAATCTGGGCATGCAGCCCGAAAGCCTGTCGCGGGCCTTTGCGCGGCTGCGCGAACATGGCGTCAAGGTCGATTCCAGCAAGGCGCTGATCGACGATATCGCCCAGCTGCGGCTGCTGGCACAGGATTAACCGCCGACCAGCTGGCGATAGATCGCGGGCAGGGCCGTCAACAGGTGGTCCGGCTGCGGGATCAGGGAAAACCCACCCTGTCCGAAAATCCGGGGAAACCAGCTTTTCGCGTCCCGGTCCACGGTGATGCCATGCACGGCCTGGCCCATCATGCGGGCCTCGCGCACGGCGCGGGCGCTGTCCTCGATGCCGTGGCGGCCCTCGTAATGGTCCAGATCGTTGGGCTTGCCATCGGTGATGACCAGCAAAAGCCGCCGGTGGCTGGCCTGCGCGGCAAGCCCCGCCGAGGCATGGCGGATGCCCGCGCCCAGCCGGGTATAGAAGCGCGGGCGCAGGGCGGCGATCCGGCATTCGACCGCGCCGCTCATGGGTTCGTCAAAGCCTTTGCAGGTGCTGATGAACACGCGGTCGCGTTTGAGCGACGAAAACGTGTTGATGGCAAAGCTGTCGCCACAGGCGTCCAGCCCCCATGCCAGCGCGGTCAACGCCTCGCGTTCGGTGTCGATCACCGCGCGGCCCGTCACCGCGCTTTCCGTCGAGCGCGACACATCCAGCAGGATCGACACCGCCAGATTGCGCGCCAGAGGCCGCGACTGACGCCAGATGCGGTCGCTGCCCTGACCGGTGGCGATCAGGTCGGCGGCGGCGCGCACGGTCAGATCGCTGTCCAGCTCATCGCCGTCGCGGTGGCCGGTGGTGGTGATGCGGCCGGGGCGCAGGGCCTCGAACTGGCGGCGGACGGCGCGGATGCGGCGCTGTGCGGTCGGGTCGCGGATCAGTTCGGCATCCGCATCCTCGGGGGCACGGTTTTCCAGCACGCGCACATGGTCGGGCAGGTAGCGACCGCGCCGCGCATCCCATTCGGGATAGGTATGGATGCCGGCGACCGCCTCAAGATCCGCATCCTCGGGCGCAAGATCGAGATGCAGCCGCAGACGCGTTGCGGGCGCCTTTGAAATCTGGCCAAGGCCCAGTTCTTCCTGATCCTCTGCCGCCTTCTTCGCGTCGTCCTGATCATCATCATCGACATGCCGGTTGAGGTTCATGAGATTGGCCCAGCTGAGCAGGGCCTCGAATTTGTGCAGGATCAGGCTGTCGCGGCGGTTGGGCTGATCCGATTTGCGCCGCTGGGCGCGGAACATGCGCTGGTTGTCATATTCGGCGGCAATGCCGTCGGCCTGTTCGGCCGAGCTTTCGGCATCGGTGGTGCGGGCGGCGGCGAAATCGGGCCAAAGCGCGACCGGCCGCATCGGCTGATAGCCGCGCGGCGCCCGGACATCGAGCGTATCATCGGGCGCGTCCAGCATCGCCAGCCATTGCTGCGACAGGGGCGAAAGCGGCGCGGGATCGCCAAGGATATGACGGATCACTGCCTCGACATTGGCCTCGGCCGGGGGCAGGCCGGTCGTGGGGCGCAGGTTCAGGATCAGCCCGGCAAGGCCGCGATAAAGCCCCGAAAGCCCTGGCGCATCCTCAAGCGTGGCCTGAACCGCGCGGCGCGCGGCGCCGATCCGGGCCAGATCGCGGGCCAGCGGGTCGTCATGGGGCGCGGGGCGGTATTCATGGGCCGCGCAGGCCGCAAGCCACAGATAAAGCGCCCCGTTCGCCTGTCGGGTCGGCAGGACCGACAGCCGCTCGGGCAGGCGCAGCACCTCGCCGTCGAAACTGGCCGAGGGCACGGTTTCGGCGGCGGTGCCGAGCTTGCGCCGCCAGCTGATGCGATGATGCGATGTCTGGACGGCGGCGGGCCTGATCTCGATGGTGGGCGCGCCGCCAAGGCCGCGAAACAGCACCGCGATGCGGCCCGCAACCTCGGTCAGGGCGACCGCCTGATCGGTGAAATCCTCGGGCGCGTCAAAGCCGCTGGCCCAGACATGCCAAAGCTTGCCAACGGTTTCCTCGGGTTCCCATGGTTCCAGATCAAGCCCCATCGCGCCCCCCTCCTAGCCAAAGATCGCGGCAGAGAGGTCGCGCAGGCCGCGCTTGGTTTCCGCATCATCGCTGAGCGGTTCGATCATTGCCGCCTCGATGGCGCGGTCGACGCCCATGCCCTGTTGGATCAGGGCGGCGGCATAGACCACGAGCCGGGTCGAGACGCCCTCTTCCAGATCCTGCCCCTTGAGGCCGCGGATCTTGCCCGCCAGCCGCACCAGCGCGGTCACCCGGTCACGGTCAAGGCCGCTTTCGCGGGTCACGATCTCGATCTCGCGGGCGGGTTCGGGAAAATCGAATTCCAGCGCAAGGAACCGCTGCCGGGTCGAAGGTTTCAGCGTTTTCAGGATGTTCTGATAGCCGGGGTTATAGCTTGCCACCAGCATGAAGCCGGGCGCGGCCTCAAGTTCCTCGCCCGTGCGGTCGATGGGCAGGATGCGGCGATCGTCGGTCAAGGGATGCAGGACCACGGTCACGTCCTTGCGCGCCTCGACCACCTCGTCGAGATAGCAGATCGCGCCTTCGCGCACGGCGCGGGTCAGGGGACCGTCGGTCCAGACGGTTTCGCCGCCTTTCAGCAGATAGCGCCCGATCAGATCGGCCGCCGACAGGTCGTCATGGCAGGCGACGGTATAAAGCGGCCGGCCCAGCCGCGCCGCCATATGGGCGACAAAGCGGGTCTTGCCACAGCCCGTGGGGCCTTTCAGCAGAACGGGCAGGTCATTGGCGGCGGCGGCCTGAAACACCTCGATTTCATCGGCGCCGGGCAGGTAGAAGGGGGCGTCCGCCGCCCCCCTCTGTTTCGGATTTGCATGTGCGTTCATGGCTTACTCCGCAGCCTCAAGATGGCCGTCCCTGTGGCTCTGGACGGGACCTGCATCGACCACCTCGCGGCGCGGGAACAGCACCGAATAGATGAAGAGCAGGGCCCCCACGACCACGAACACGCCCGAACCGAAGCGCATCCAGAAGAACAGCGCCAGACCGTCCTGAACGTCCATGAAATAGTCGCCCACGACGCGCTGCATCTGGGTCTGGATCGCGCCGGCAAAGGTCAGCGTGACGGTCATGAACACCATCCCCGAGGACATGAGCCAGAAGGCGGCCATGTTCAGGACCTGGTTATAGGGGTCGCGGTTCTTCATGATCGGCATCACGAAGGTGACCATGGCCAGCACCAGACAGACATAGGCCCCATAGAAGGACAGATGCCCATGCGCCGCCGTGATCTGGGTGCCGTGGGTGTAATAGTTCACCCCGTGCAGCGTGTGCAGGAAGCCCCAGACACCGGCGCCGAAAAAGGCCAGAACCGTACAACCCAGGGACCAGACCAGCGCGGCCTTGTTCGGGTGGTCGCGGCGGCCCTTCCAGACCATGACAAAGGCGAATGACATCATCGCAAAGAAGGGCACGATCTCGAAGCTTGAAAAGATCGAACCGATCCACTGCCAATAGCCCGGCAGCCCGATCCAATAGTAATGGTGCCCGGTGCCCAGAATGCCCGAGAACAGCGCCGTGGCGACGATGACGTAAAGCCATTTCTCGACCACTTCACGGTCCACGCCGGTCAGTTTCAGCATCAGGAACGCCAGGATCGACGCCATGATCAGTTCCCAGACGCCCTCCACCCAGAGATGGATCACCCACCACCAGTATTGCTTGTCCAGAACCAGGTTCGCCGGGTTGTAGAAGGCAAAGAGCCAAAGAAGCACCAGCCCCCAAAGCCCCATCAAGAGCACGTTGGTCACGGCGGTCTTGCGACCCTTCAGCACGGTCATGCTGACATTGTACATAAAGATCACGGCGGCGACGGCGATGCCGATCTTGACCCATTTGGGCTGTTCAAGGAACTCGCGCCCCTCTTTGCCCAGAAGCCAGTTGCCGTGAAAGAGGTCGAACAGGTAGGTGACGACGACGCCAGCCGTGCCGATGACCAGTATCCCCAGCTGGATATAGGCCAGCAGGGGGGAATGGATCTCGCGTTCGGATTCCTCGGGCAGGATGTAATAGGTCGCGCCGAAAAAGCCCAGCAGCAGCCAGACCACAAGGCTGTTGGTGTGCAGCATCCGCGCGATGTTGAAGGGCAGCAGTTCCGACAGGAAGTTCGGGCTGACATAGATCCAGCCCAGCACAAGCCCCAGCGTCACCTGCACGGCAAACAGCGCCATGGCCACCAGGAAATAGGCATAGGCGATGCGTTGTGTTTGATATTTCATCGGTTTCCCCCCTCAGCCCGCATCGTTTGGCGGCCAGTTCTGGGTATTGATCGTGCCGGTGAACAACAGGAAATCGGCCAATGCGCGGTATTCCTCGTCCGTCAGGTCGAAGAAGGGCATCTGCCGGCGGCCCTCGATGCCCGTGGGCATGGATTGCATCCAGTTCTTCAGCGTCTCGAATGCGGCCTCGGGGTCTTCCTGCACGCCCCACCGCTTCATCACATTGCCCAGTTCGGGGGCGAAATACGCGCCCTCGCCCAGGATGGTGTGACAATCGATGCAGGCGTTGCGTTCCCAGATGTGTTTGCCCTCGGCGACCGAGGGTGTCAGTTGCGTTTCATCCACGGCCTTGGTGCGGGCGTAGATATGGCTGTGAATCGTGAGCAGGCCGAAAACCACGAAGAAGAAGATCGATCCGCCGTAAAAGACGTTCCGGGCCATGCTCTTGGTCATGATGTCGCTCATGACGCGGTTACCTATCTGTTATTGCGGGTATCCCCTGACTGGTCGCAGCTCACGAGTCGGTCATTGATGGAAGTCAAGGGGGCCGGGAAACAGGGGCGATCGGCCACCCTTCATGCGGGAATTGCCATCTCGATGCGGCAATCCGGCAGCTCGGCCAGCGCGATTTCGGTCTCGGCCGGCGACATCAGACACAGCGCCGTGGACAGCCCATCGGCCAGCGCGGCGCTTGGCGCGCTTACCGAAACGGTGTCCCAGACCGCGCGCCGGCCGTCGCTTGCGACGATATGCGGCGCGCCGGCGGGCCCGATCAGCGTGCCCCTTGGCGATGAGGTTGCAAGCGCCCGGTCGCGCAGCGCGATCCGCCGCCGCACCCGGTTTCCGGCATCGGCCAGCCCCGCCTGCCAGTCCCGGGGACCAAGGGCGCGGATCTCGCCGCTGTCGATGAGAAGGTCGCTCAGATCGTGGCGCCGCGCCGCATCGGCCAAAAGATCAGCGGCCAGTCCCTGTGCGATGCCGTTGAAGGTCAGCGCCATCCCCGGACGGGGCAGGCGGATCTCGTGCTCGGACCATGCGACCTCGGCCCAGCCGGTCAGGGCGCGGGCGGCGGTTTCATCGCCCCCGCCCGCGTGTGCGCGCCACAGGGGTTGCACGCTGGGGTCAAAGGCGCCGCCCGTGACGCGGTGCAGCCGCGCCGACAGCGCCATCAGCGCCAGCATGTCGGCCCCCGGAAACCGCAACCGGCCCAACCGGTTCAACCGCATCAGATCGGATTCGCGATAAAGCGAAAACTGGTTCTCGACATGGGCCAGAAGCCGCCGGGCCTCGGTGAAAAAGCCATTGGCCTGGGCGGTGCCGGCGCCATGCAGGCGCAGGGTGACATCGGCGCCCATCGCCGCGCCGCGCCATTCCTGCGGCAGGGCCGGGGCGGCGCGCAGCCCGATCGCGGGCAACATCGCGCAGGCGCTCAGCGACAGGAAGCGGCGGCGTTTCATGCGGCGCCTCCGTCCGGGCGGGGGGCGAAAAAGATCGGCCCCAGCGCCCCCAGATAAAGCGCGAATGCCAGGCACCAGACCAGCCCCGCGCCAATCATCCCCGGCAAATAAAAGCTGGCCGGAAAGGCCGAACCCGCCCAACGCAGCGCCACCGCCACCGGGATCAGCCCATAGGCGATGGCGACCGGCAGGGGCGCGATCAGTGCCCGGCCGCTATGGCCCAGCGAGGCGCGGCTCATGACCGCAAGGGTCATGCCGCCAATGGCCCCGATGCCAAGGATATGCAGCGCCCCCAATTCGCTGCCCAGCCCCAGCAGCGCCAGCCCCCAGACCGCCAGCCCCAGCGCCAGAAGGCCATAGCCCAGATGCAGCGCCCAGACGATGGGTTCGCCCGGCAGCGCCAGCGCCCGCCATCCCGTCAGCCGCGCCGCCGCAAAAAGCCCCGCCAGCACCGCAAGCGTGCCCGACAGCGCATCGGGCGCCCCGACCAGAACAGCCAGCGCCAACAGGACCGGCAGCACCGAGCCGGGCAGATCCAGCCAGCGATGGCTGACCGGCATCCGTGTTTCGTCGATGCCCGCGCGCAGCATCGCGTTGCGGGTGAAGGCCGGGGTGATGCGCCCGCCCAGCACGGCGATCATCGCGCAGATGGCCAAAAGCCCGCCCCGCAACCCCTGCCATTCGGTGTCCGCCAGCCCCATCCATTCCAGATGCACCAGCAGATTGCCGATCCAGGTCATGGTGATCAGCAGCAGGAACATCATGTTCTGCGCCTTGGGCCGCGCCATCAGCTGGGTCAGCACCTTGGCCGCCAGCACCGGCAGAAAGGCCAGATCGACCGCCGCCACCACCGCCGCCGGCAGCATGCCCGCCAGACAGACCGCCAGCCGCCCCGCCAGCCACAGCCCCGCGACAAGCATGACGAACCGCTCGGGTGCGGCCTTTGCGCCGGTCCAGTTGGGCACGGCGGTCAGGAAAAACCCCCCAAGGGTCGCGGCGGCATAGCCAAAGATCATCTCATGCGCGTGCCAAAGCTGGGGCGCGACGCCCGTGATGTTGTCCCCCTGCGCCAGCCCGGTCAGCCAGACGGTCCAGATCGCGACCGAGATCACGGCCCAGACCCCCGCCGCCAGAAAGAACACGCGCCAGCCGGCCTTGAACAGATATTCGGGTTTCATGTCATCTCCTTGGGCGCGGCGCCGGCTGCGGGTTCGGATGCCGGCGCGGTCGGGGCGGCACCCCTGGCGCGGCGCTTGAGGACCGGACAGGTCCCGGCATCGTTCATCACCACCTGACAGCGCAGGCACAGCACGCATTCATTGGGATTGATCCGGCCCAGCGGATCGATGGCGCCGACGGTGCATTTGGTTTCGCACAGCCGGCATTCGCGGCCGCATTGCGGGCGCCGCTTGAGCCAGTCAAAGATTTTCAGTTTGGCCGGAATCGCCAGCCCGGCGCCCAGCGGACACAGATAACGACAATAGAACCGCTCAATGAACAGCCCCGCCCCCAGCACCGCCAGCGCGAACAGAACGAATGGCCATGCGCGCAGGAAGCGCATGGAAATCACCGTCTTGAACGGCTCGGCCTCGGCCAGAAGCAGGGCCTGTTCCATGCTGTAAAAGCTTAGCGCGACGATGGCCACGAACAGCGTGTACTTGATCACCCACAAGCGTTCATGCAGCGCCTGCGGCACCTCGATCTGACGCACGCCCAGCCGCCGCGCGGCAAGGTTGGTCAGTTCCTGCAAGGCGCCAAACGGGCACAGCCAGCCGCAGAACACCCCCCGGCCCCAGAACAAAAGCCCCAGCGCCACGGTCGACCAGATCAGAAAGATGATCGGCTCGATCAGAAAGGTTTCCCAGCGGAACCCCGACAAGAGCGAATTCAGGAACGCCACCACCTGCACCACCGAAAGCTGGCCGTTCAGCCCCCAGCCCAGAACCACCAGCGTGACCGCCAGAAAGCCAAGCCGCACCCGCAGCCACAGCCCCTTGCGCCGCACCAGCGCCTCTTGTCCAAAAAGGATCAGCGCGAGCACAAAGAGCATGGCGCCGACCACGGCGATGCCGGCCTTTTTCTCAAGCCAGAATTCCTGCCACAGCGGCACCGGCACGGGATCGGCCACTGCATAGGCGGCGGGCAGGGTGACGGTGGTGGGGATCTCCAGCGCCGCCTGACCGCCATCGGCCATGGGGCGGGTCGCGGTGACGATCATCTGGAACGGCTTGCGGGGGTCGATGCCGCCGGCCTCGGGGTCGATGCTCAGCCGGAACAGGCTGATTTCCTTGAAGGCGGGCGCGTCCGAAAGGGCCAGTTCCTCGACAAGGGTAAAGTCGCCGCTCTGGGGCGTGATGCGGGTTTCGCCCTGTTGGATCGCGATCCGCTCGAACCGGCCCGAGCGGCGCCATTCCGTGCCCCGGGGGCTGTAAAGGCCGCGCGACATCACCGCGATCAGGGCCTGATCCGGCTGCAAGGCCCCGGTGACCTGGGTGAATGCCAGATCGCCCAGAAGGTTGCGCCCGACGGTCGGGGTGTCGATCAGCCCGGCATAGATTTCCAGAAACGGCGCGTCCGAGGGCTGGACCGGAACCCGGGCGCCGGCGAATGCGCGCGCGGCATCCGCCATCGAGGTCAGGCTGTGGCCAAAGGCCCGCTCGGCCAGAAGATCGGCCCAGCCCGCCGGCCGATAGCTGACCCGGTCGATGCCGCCCCCGCCCAGCCCCTGTGCCTGCGCCAGCACCCGGCCGGTGCGCAGGATGCCGTCGCGGATCACCCCGGTCGAGACGGTGGCCCGCGAAATCACGTCCGGCAGCGCCGGATCGGGCCCCAATGCCGCGTGATCGCGCATCAGATCGACGCCGCGAAAGCCGTCGACATAGGCGGCGATGCGGGCATCCGAAATGCCAAGGCTCAGCACCGGCTCGGTCTGGCGCACCAACAGGGCGCCGGCGATCCGCCCCTGGGGCGTCACCGCGACCAGCGTGTCCAGCGGCTTGCCCGAATAGCCCGTGGTCCGCGCCACCTCCCAGGTGGATCCGATCATGCCCAGAACCTCGGCATCCTTTTTGCCGCTGGCGGTGACGCGCCAGCCCGGCACCGGCTCGTCGCGCCGTTCCAGCACCAGCGGGCGGGTCTCGGCAAAGAGGGCCTGCGCCGTCGGGATATCGGGGGCGGCGGCAGGCGCGGGGGGCGCTGCGCGCGCCGCCAAAGGCCCCGCGCCGGCCAGCATCAGGGCCGCCAGAACGGCTGCGGCAACCAGCCGCAGCGGGTGTCGCCTTGCAGGTCGTGAATTGCCGCGCATCGCTATCCGCATTCAGGGTTGCAGGACGCTGATCGCGCGAAATCCCGCAGGGGGCCTTGATTAACATCAAAGCTACGGCGGCGAATCTTGCGCATGGAGGGTCGCGAACGCGCTCCAGCAGATTAGGAAAGCCAGATGAAACAGACGACCCCATTCGTACGGCGAGGCTTGCTGACGACTGCGGCGCTGGCGCTTGCCCTTGGGCCGCTTGCGGCAATGGCGCAGGACCAGGCGCCCGCCGATCCCGCCGTCCCCAAGGCCGCACTTGAGGATCACCAGTCCAAGACCGGCAATAAATACGAGCCCTCGCTTGACAATCTGGCGCAGGCAGAAGTGGCGGCGCCCGGCGCCCCCGAGGGTGTGCAGGCCCTGACCGAGGCCGAGTTCAACGAGGCCAACAAGATCTATTTCGAACGCTGCGCCGGCTGCCACGGCGTTCTGCGCAAGGGTGCGACCGGAAAGCCGCTGACGCCCGACCTGACCCGCGAGCTGGGCTTTGAATATCTGCAAAGCTTCATCACCTATGGTTCGCCGGCCGGGATGCCGAACTGGGGCACCTCGGGCGATCTGTCCGAAGCCCAGGTCGATCTGATGGCGAAATACCTGTTGCTGGATCCGGCCGCGCCGCCGGAATTCGGCATGAAGGAAATGCGCGAAAGCTGGAAAGTGCTGGTGCCGCCGGATCAGCGCCCGACCAAACAGGAAAACGACTGGGATCTGGAAAACCTGTTCAGCGTGACTTTGCGCGACGCGGGCCAGATCGCCCTGATCGATGGCGCAAGCTATGAGATCAAGTCGGTCATCGACACCGGCTATGCGGTCCATATCAGCCGGCTTTCGGCCTCGGGGCGCTATCTGTTCGTCATTGGCCGCGACGCCAAGGTCAACATGATCGACCTGTGGATGAAGGAACCGGCCACCGTCGCCGAGATCAAGATCGGTGCCGAGGCGCGTTCGATCGAGACCTCGAAGATGGAGGGCTGGGAGGACAAATACGCCATCGCCGGCGCCTATTGGCCGCCCCAATATGTCATCATGGACGGTGAAACGCTGGAGCCGCTGAAGATTCAGTCGACGCGCGGCATGATCTATGACGAACAGGAATATCACCCCGAGCCCCGCGTCGCGGCGATCCTGGCCAGCCATTACCGGCCGGAATTCATCGTCAACGTCAAGGAAACCGGCAAGATCCTTCTGGTCGACTATACCGATCTTCAGAACCTGAAAACCACCGAGATCGAGGCCGAGCGCTTCCTGCATGACGGCGGTCTGGACGGCACCAAGCGGTACTTCATCACCGCCGCCAACGCCCGCAACAAGCTGGTCGTGATCGACACCAAGGAAGGCAAGCTGGTCAAGATCGAGGATACCGGCGGTCAGACCCCGCATCCGGGTCGCGGCGCGAACTTCATCCACCCGACCCTTGGGCCGGTCTGGGCGACGTCGCACCTTGGCGACGACTCGGTCGCGCTGATCGGCACCGATCCCGAAGGCCATCCCGATCAGGCCTGGAAGATCGTCGACAGCTTCCCGGCGCTTGGCGGCGGCTCGCTGTTCGTCAAGACGCATCCCAAGTCGAAATATCTCTATGTGGATGCGACGCTGAACCCCGAAGCCGAGATTTCCGGCTCGGTCGCGGTCTTTGACACCAGCGCCATGAAAGGCGACGGCTCGGATCCCGAATTCAAGACCCTGCCGCTGGCCGAATGGGCCGGCATCACCGAAGGCCAGCCCCGCGTCGTGCAGGCCGAGTTCAACAAAGACGGGACCGAGGTCTGGTTCAGCGTCTGGAACGGCAAGGATCAGGAATCGGCCATCGTCGTCATCGACGACAAGACGCTGGAGATGAAGCACGTCATCAAGGACAAGCGGCTGGTCACCCCGACCGGCAAGTTCAACGTCTACAACACCAAGACCGACACCTACTGATCGCGACTGGAACGACCAAGGCAGGGGCGTTCGCGCCCCTGTCCAGGCAAAAGACAATCAGCGGGGTAAAGATGACGGGTCATGTGTATCTGATCGGCGCCGGGCCGGGCGATCCCGAATTGCTGACCCTGCGGGCGCTGCGGCTGATGCAATCGGCCGATGTCGTGGTCCATGACCGGCTGGTCTCGGACGAGATCATGGCGCTTGTTCCCGCCCATGTCCGGCGTGTCGCCGTGGGCAAGGCGGCGGGCTTTCACCCGGTCCCCCAGGACCGCATCAACGATATTCTGGTCGATCTGGGCCGCGCCGGCCTGATGGTCGCCCGTCTCAAGGGCGGCGATCCGACCATCTTTGGCCGCGGCGGCGAAGAATATGACGCCCTGAGCGCGGCCGGCATTCCATCCGAATATGTGCCCGGCATCACCGCCGCGCAGGGGGCGGCCGCATCGCTGCGATTGCCGCTGACCCATCGCGGGCTGGCCACGGGGCTGCGCTATGTCACCGGCCACCGGGCGCGGGACGCCGAACTCGATCTGGACTGGGCCTCGCTGGCCGATCCCGACACGACGCTGGCCGTTTACATGGGGGCCGCCAACATGGCGCGGATCGCGACCGAGCTGATCGGCCATGGCATGCCCGCCGATCTGCCGGTGCTGGCCGTGTCGCAGGCAACGACCCCGCGCGAGCGGCGGTTGCGGGCCGATCTTTCCGGCATTGCCGAGGCCTTGCAGGACAATCCGATGCCGGCGCCGGTGCTCTTTATCATCGGCCATGTCGCCGCGCTGGCGCGTGACGATGCCTCGGCGATGATCGCACGCGCGGCTTTGCGCGCGCGCTGCAAGTTGGTTTCGCATGGCTAGGCTGCTGGCCCTTTTGCTTGCCCTGGCCGTGGTATTGCCCGGCGGCGGTGGCGCGGCGACAGCGGCGACCACCGGCGCGGGGGCGGATACGGGGGCGGGTGGCACGGTCACGCCCGGCCGCGCACAGGAATTGCGCCATATGGTCCGGCAGGATTGCGGATCCTGCCACGGGCTGCGGATGACCGGCGGGCTGGGCCGCGACATCACCCCCGCCGCGCTGGCCGGGCGCGATCCGGCCGATCTGACCGCCGTCATCCTGGACGGCATGCCCGGCACCGCCATGCCCGGCTGGCGTCCGTTGCTGACCGAGGACGAGGCCCGCTGGATCGCCGATTATCTGCTGGAGAATGAACCGTGATCTTCAAGGCTCTTGCCCTCGCCCTGTTTGCCCTGACCGCGCCGGCCGCGTGGGCGGACGATCTGCGCGGCACCGGCGATCTGGGGCTGATCGTGGAACGCGAGGCGGGATCGCTGCTGGTCGTCGATCGCGGCGAACGGGCCGCCATCGGCCGGATCGAGGGTCTGGGCGATCTGTCGCATGCCAGCCTTGTCTATTCGCCGGACGAACGTTTCGCCTATGTCTTTGGCCGCGACGGCGGCCTGACCAAGGTCGACATCCTGACGCAAAAGATCGTCAAGCGCGTGGTTCAGGGCGGCAATTCCATCGGCGGCGCGATTTCCGACGATGGCAAGCTGGTCGCGGTGTCGAATTACGAACCCGGCGGGGTCAAGGTCTTTGACGCCGAAACGCTGGATCTGGTCGCCGATGTGCCCATGGGATCGAAAACCGTGGGCATCGCCGATGTGCCCGGCGGCCGCTTTGCCGTCGCGACCTGGGACACGGGCGAGGTCTGGCTTTTGGATCATTCCGCCGACCCGGCCAAGCCCGTGATCACAAAACTGAGCGGGATCGGCGCCAATCCCTATGACGCGCTGCTGACCGGGGACGGGCGCACCTATATCGTCGGGCTTTTCGGCGAAAAGGGGCTGACGGCGGTCGATCTGTGGCAGGATCCGCCCAAGGTCACGCGGTTCCTGCCCGATTACGGCAAGGATCAGCCCGATCTGCCGGTCTACAAGATGCCGCATCTGCAGGGCTGGACCCTGGCGGACGGGGTTTTCGCGCTGCCCGCCGTGGGCTTGCATCAATTGCTGTGGGTCGATGCCGGCAGCCTGACGGAAATCGCCCGCACCGATCTGGCCGGGCAGCCGGTTTTTGCCACGGCCCGCCCCGACAAGCGCGAAATCTGGGTGAATTTCGCGCCCCCCGACAACAACAAGGTGCAGATCGTCGACGCCCTGACCCATAAGGTCACCGATACGCTGACCCCCGGCAAGGGCGTGCTGCATATGGAATTCACCCCGCGCGGGCGCGAGGTCTGGCTGTCGGTGCGCGACGAAAACCGTGTCGAGATCCGCGATGCCCGCACCCGCGAAGTGCTGGCCGAAATCCCGGCCAAGGCGCCCTCGGGCATCTTTTTCACCGACCGCGCGCATCGGACGGGGTTGTGATGATGGATGATCTGGACCTGCGCCTGCTCAACGACTTTCAGCGCGATCTGCCGCTGGTCTCGCGGCCCTTTGCCGCCATGGGGGCCCGCCTTGGCGCGCCCGAGGCCGAGGTGATCGCCCGCCTGCGCCGCCTGAGGGATGCGGGCCGCATCGCGCGCGTCGGCGCGACCTGCCGGCCGAATACCGCCGGGGCCTCGACGCTGGCGGCGCTGCGGGTGCCCGCGCCGCGTATCGACGAGGTGGCGGCGCTGGTCGGGGACGAGCCGGGCGTCAATCATTCCTATCTGCGCGAGGGCGACTGGAACCTGTGGTTCGTGGCCACCGCCCCGGATGCGGCGCAGCTGGCGGACAGTCTGGCGCGGATCGAGGGCGCGACCGGGCTTTCGGTGCTGTCGCTGCCGCTGATCCGCGCCTTCAATATCGATCTGGGCTTTCCGCTGGACGGCCCCCGCCGCAGCATGGCGCTGGACCGGCCGGCGGATCTGTCGGTGATGGTGCCGGGGGATGCGGCCTTGATGCAGGCGCTGTCCTCGGGGCTGCGGCTTGAGCCGCGCCCCTTTGCCACGCTGGCCCGCGATCTGAACCTGCCCGAGGCGGGGGTGATCGCCCGCATCGCGGCCTTGGCCGATGCCCGCATCCTGACCCGTGTCGGTGTCATCGTGAAGCACCGCGCCCTTGGCTGGCGCGAAAACGCCATGGTCGTCTGGCGCCTGCCGACGGATGCCATCGCCGGGGCCGGCGCGGCGCTCGCCGCCATTCCCGGGGTGACGCTCTGCTATCAGCGCCGCACGGTGCCGGGCGTCTGGGATTGGCCGCTTTTTTGCATGATCCATGCCCGCACCCGCCCCGAGGCGATGGCGGTGCTGGATCAGGCCCGCGCCCTGCCGGAACTGGCGGGCGCCGATCACCGCGTCCTTTTCTCGACCCGCTGTTTCCGCCAGCGCGGCGCCCTGATCGCCGAGGCCGCCGCATGAGCCGCCAGACCCTTGCCCCCGATGCGCTGGACGCCATGGATCGCCAGATCCTGAACCGCTTGCAGGACGGCTTTCCGCTGACGCCGCATCCCTTTGATGACGCGGCCGCGCCGCTTGGCCTGACCGGGGATCAGCTGATCGAACGTCTGTCCCGCCTGCGCGAGATCGGCGCGATTACCCGTTTCGGCCCGTTTTTCGACGCGGCCGCGATGGGTGGCGATTTCTGTCTCTGCGCGCTGACCGCGCCGCAGGGTGATTTCGACCGCATCGCCGATCTGGTCAACGCCCATCCCGAGGTTGCCCATAACTATGCCCGCGATCACGAACTGAACATGTGGTTCGTGCTGGCCACCCCCACGCCCGAAGGCATCGCCGAAACCGCCGCCCGGATCGAGGCCGAGACCGGGCTGACCGTCTGGCGATTCCCGAAACTTCAGGAATTTTTCATCGGCTTTCGGGTGCAGGCATGAGCGATCTGGACCAAACCGACCGCCGGCTGATCGCCGCGACCCAGGCCGGCCTGCCCCTGACCGCGCGCCCCTATGCGCAGATCGCCAGGGACCTGAACCTGACCGAGGCACAGGTGATCTATCGCCTTTCCGCCTTGCAGGATCTGGGCATCATCCGCCGCATCGCCGTCGCCCCGAACCATTACGCGCTGGGCATGACCGCCAATGGCATGAGCGTCTGGGACGTCGAGGACGCGCAGGCCGAAATTCTTGGCCCCGAGGTCGGCGCGCTGGATTTCGTCAGCCATTGCTACCTGCGTCCGCGCGCGCGCCCGGTCTGGCCCTATAACCTTTTTGCGATGCTGCACGGCACCTCGCGCGCCGAGGTCGAACAAAAGCGCCGCGTCATCCGCGACCTGCTGGGACCGGCCTGCCGCAGCGACGACATCCTGTATTCCACCCGGATCCTGAAAAAGACCGGCCTGCGCCTGCGCGACGGCTGAAAGGGGACACCATGTTTCGCCTGACCCAATACATGCACCAGATCCTTGCCCCGACGCCGCCGCGCGGGCGGTCGGGACCGGTCAAGCCGGTGGTGATCTGGAACCTGACGCGCAGCTGCAACCTGAAATGCCGCCATTGCTATACCGTCTCGGCCGACCGGCCGTTTCCCGGTGAGCTGAGCCATGATCAGGCGATGTCGGTCCTGCGCGATCTGTCGGATTTCCGCATCCCCGCCCTGATCCTGTCGGGGGGCGAGCCGATGTCGCGTTTCGATTTCTGGGATCTTGCCGCCGAGGCGCGGCGTCTGAATTTCCGCCACCTGTCGCTGTCGACCAATGGCACGAAAATCAACGCCGAAAACATCGACCGGCTGGCCGATCTGGGCTTTGACTATGTCGGGATCTCGCTCGACGGGATCGGCGCGGTCAATGACTGGTTCCGGGGCGTCGACGGCGCCTTCGATCAGGCGCTGGCCGGCGTGCGCGCCTGCAAGGCGCGGGGCGTCAAGGTGGGGCTGCGCTTTACCATCACCGATGGCAATGCCCATCACCTGCCCGCGATGCTGGACCTGTGCCGGGCCGAGGGGGTGGACAAGTTCTATCTCTCGCATCTGGTCTATGCGGGCCGGGGCGACAAGCACCGGGGCGAGGATACGGCCCATGATCACACCCGCCGCGCCATGGATCTGTTGATCGATCGGGCCTGGAGGGCGGTCACCTCGGGCGAGGCCTTCGAGGTCGTCACCGGCAATAATGACGCCGACGCGGTCTATTTCCTGCGCTGGGCCGAGGCGCGCTTTCCCGCCAATATCGTCGCCCATCTGCGCGATCACCTTGAGGCATGGGGCGGCAATTCATCGGGCCTTGGCGTCGGCAATATCGACCCCCAGGGCCGCGTCCATCCCGATACCTACTGGTCGGATTACACCCTGGGTTCGGTCAAGGACCGTGCGTTTTCCGAAATCTGGACCGGGGACGACCCGATCCTTGCCACGCTGCGCACCCGTCCGCGCCCGCTCAAGGGCCGCTGCGGCGCCTGCGCCTATCAGGCGGTCTGCGGCGGCAATACCCGCATCCGCGCCCTGCAACTGACCGGGGATCCATGGGCCGAGGACCCGGCCTGCTATCTCACCGCGCGGGAAATCGGTGTGGCCGACGCCGATCTGGACCGCCTTTCCGTCACGCCTTTCCGGGGAAAAAGCCATGATCCGGCGCATCGTTTCCTTTAGTCTTCTGGCGGTTCTGCCGCTTTCCGCGCTGGCCGATCCGGCGGGCGATTACGCCCAGAACTGTGCCGCCTGCCATGGCGCCGACCGCCTTGGCGGCACCGGCCCGGCATTGATCCCCGAAACGCTGGGCCGGCTGAAAGGCATCGACGAGGTGATCGCCAAGGGCCGCCCCGCGACCCAGATGGCGGGGTTCGAGGCCGAGCTTTCGCCCGATCAGATCGCCGCCATGGTCGATTACCTGAAAACGCCGCTCGATCATGTACCGGACTGGACGCCGGCGCAGATGGCCGAAAGCCGGCAGATGAACCCGGATTACAAGCCCGCCCCGGCGCCGGTTTTCACCGCCGATCCGATGAACATCACGCTGGTCGTCGAAACGGGCGATCACCATGTCAGCGTGCTGGACGGCGACACGTTCGAGGTTCTGGACCGTTTCGCCACCCCCTTCGCCGTCCATGGCGGCCCGAAATTCAGCCCGGACGGGCGCTATGTCTTCATCATGTCCCGCGATGGCTGGGTCCAGAAATACGACATCTGGTCGCTCTCCGAGGTGGGCCGCATCCGCGCCGGCCTCAACAGCCGCAATATCGCCATGAGCCATGACGGAAAATGGCTGGCGGTGGCGAATTACCTGCCCCACAGCCTGACCATCCTGTCGACCGACAGCCTTGGCCTTGCGAAAACCATCCCGGTCGTGGCGCGGGATGGCGGCGAAAGCCGGGTCTCGGCGGTCTATCAGGCGCCGGATCGCAAATCCTTTGTGCTGGCACTGAAGGACGCGCCCGAAATCTGGGAAATCGCCACCGACCCCGAGGCCGGCCCCTTTCATGACGGCTTCGTCCACAGCCATGAAAAGAACATGAACGAAGCGCTGGCCGCGGAAAAAGGTCTCTTTGCCCGCCGCCGCATCCTGACCAAGGAACCGCTGGACGATTTCTTCTTCTCGCCCGATTACCGCAATCTGATCGGCACCAACCGCGACGGCGACAAGGGCGTCGTCGTCAATCTGGACGTGGGTCGCGAAATCGCCGAACTGCCCTTGCCCGGCATGCCGCATCTGGGCTCGGGCATCACCTGGGAACGAAACGGCCGCCGGGTCATGGCGACCCCGCATCTGAACGAAGGGTTGCTTTCCGTCATCGACATGCAGGACTGGACGCTGGTCAAGCAGATCAAGACCGACGGCCCCGGCTTTTTCCTGCGCAGCCACCACACCAGCCCCTATCTCTGGGCGGATGTGTTCTTTGGCCCGAACAAGGACGAAATGCACGTCATCGACAAGGAAAGGCTGGAAATCGTCAAGACGCTGAAACCCTTCCCCGGCAAGACTTTTGCGCATGCCGAATTCACCCGCGACGGCAGCCATGTCCTTGTCTCGCTCTGGGAAGACGACGGCGCCGTGGTGGTCTATGATGCGAAAACGCTGGAAGAGGTAAAGCGCCTGCCGATGCGCAAGCCTTCGGGGAAATACAATGTCTGGAACAAGATCACCTTCGAAGACGGAACCAGCCACTGACCCGACCGCAGCCGGTGACGAGGGCCGCTGGCCGGTCTGGAAACTGGCGATCCTGCTTTACCCCTTTGCGGCGACGGCGGTCTGGATCAACCTCTTCATGCTGTCGCTGCTGACAAGCTGGCTGGGTCTTTCGGTGCTCTCGCCCCAGATGGCCGCCCTGCTGGCGTTGCCGCTGGGCCTGCCCGCGACATGGGCGGCGGGCCGCTGGATCCGCAGCCTGATGGATCAGGCCGCGCCCCGAAAACCGGCCGGCTGATCCCCTCTTTCATGCCCAAATATCCCGGGGGGAACGCCCTGCGTGTCCCATCAAGGGACGCGCAGGGCGTGGGGGGCAGCGCCCCCCGGCCTTGCATCGTGCCTTACATCGCGCCTTACATCGCGGCCTGAAACAGCGCGCGGGTATTCTCGCGCGTCATCTCGATGGGGTTGCCGCCGCAGGACGGATCCTCCAGCGCCATCTCGGTCAGCTCGTCCAGACGCGCGGCCTCGACGCCCATGGCCGACAGGTTCGCGGGAATGCCCAATTCGGCCCGCAGCTCCATCACACGGGCGCGGAAGCCGTCGAAACCGCCCTTGATGCCCAGATAATCGGCGGCGCGGCCCAAACGGTCCTCGATCGCGGGGCGGTTGAAGTCCAGGACCATCGGCATCACCACCGCATTGGTGGTGCCGTGATGGGTACCGTAGACCGCGCCGACCGGGTGGCTGAGGCTGTGGATCGCGCCCAAGCCTTTCTGAAACGCCACCGCGCCCATGGCGGCGGCGGCCATCATCTGCGCCCGCGCCTCGATATCGGTGGGCACGGCATAGGCGCGGGGCAGGTATTCGTTGACCAGCCGCAGCCCCTCAAGCGCGATGCCCTGGCTCATCGGGTGAAAGAACGGGCTGCAATAGGCCTCAAGGCAATGGGCGAACGCATCCATGCCGGTGCCGGCGGTGATGAACCTCGGCATCCCCACCGTCAGCTCTGGGTCGCAGATCGTGACCGAGGGCATCAGTTTGGGGTGAAAAATGATCTTTTTCTTATGCGTCGCGGAATTGGTCAGAACGCCCGCGCGCCCGACCTCGGATCCGGTGCCGGCGGTGGTGGGCACGGCGATGATCGGGGCGATCCGGCTTGCATCGGCGCGGGTCCACCAGTCGCCGATATCCTCAAGATCCCAGACCGAAACGCTCTGATCCGCCATCAGCGCGATCATCTTGCCCAGATCCAGCGCCGAGCCGCCGCCGAAACACACCACCCCGTCATGGCCGCCGGCCTTATAGACGGCGATGCCGGCCGCCATATTGTGCTCGTTCGGGTTTGGATCGACATCGGAAAACACCGCGCGACCAAGGCCCGCGGCCTCCAGTATATCCAGCGCCTGCGCGGTGATCGGCAGGGCGGCAAGCGCCTTGTCGGTCACCAGAAGCGGGCGGTCGATGCCCACGGCGCGGCACTGTTCGGCCAGTTCGGCGATGCGGCCGGCCCCGAACTTGATCGCGGTCGGATAGGACCAGTTTGCGCGCAGGTTCATTTTGTCACCTTCTTGAGATGGTAGGATTTGGGCCGGGTCACGGCCATATAGCCAAGGCTGGAAAGCGCCGCCCCCCGCCCGGTATCCTTGCAGCCGGTCCAGCACAAAGCCGGGTCCAGATAGTCGCAGCGGTTCAGAAACACCGTGCCGGTTTCCAGCCGCGCACCCAGTTCCGCCGCCGCATCCGCATCCGCCGTCCAGACCGAAACCGTCAGCCCGTAATCGCAATCATTCATCAGCGCGACGGCCTCGTCGTCATCCTTGACCGGCATGATGCCGACGACCGGGCCAAAGCTTTCCTCGCGCATCACCCGCATGTCGTGATTGACATCGACAAGGACTTGAGGCGCCAGATAGGCACCGCCATCATCGGCCGGGAACGCGGCCGGGTCGATCAGCGCGCGCGCGCCCTGGGCCACCGCATCCGCGATCTGGCCGCGCACCACCTCGGCAAAGCGGGTATTGGCCATCGGCCCCATGGTGGTCTCGGGGTCATAGGGATTGCCCAGACGCTGGCCCATCACCCATGCCACCGCCTTTTCGACGAATGCGTCATACAGGCTTTCATGGACATAGATCCGTTCGATCCCACAGCAGCACTGGCCGGAATTGAACATCGCCCCATCCATCAGCCCGTCGACGGCGGCATCCAGATCGGCATCGGCGCGCACATAGCCTGGGTCCTTGCCGCCCAGTTCCAGCCCGGTTGCGGTGAATGTGCCCGCCGCCGCGCGCTCGATCGCCTGTCCGCCCCGGACCGAGCCGGTGAAGTTCACGAAGCCGAAACTACGCTCGGCGATCAGGTCCTCGGTGGTCTGGTGGTCAAGAACGACGTTCTGGAACACATCCGCCGGCACGCCACCCTGCGCCATGGCCTGGGCCAGGCGCTCGCCGGCCACAAGCGTCTGGCTTGCATGTTTCAACACCACGGCATTCCCGGCGATCAGCGCCGGCACGATGGTGTTGACGGCGGTCAGGAACGGATAGTTCCAGGGCGCGATGACAAAGACCACGCCGACCGGCTCGCGCCGGATCTCGCGGCGGAAACGGTCGCTGTCCTCGGCCACCATGGGGGCCAGTGCCTCGGCGGCGATGTCGGACATATAGGCCGTGCGCTCGTTCACGCCGCCGAATTCGCCGCCATAGCGGGTCGGGCGGCCCATCTGGCCGGCAAGTTCCTGCACCACCTCGTCCTTCATCGCGTTCAGCGCGGCGATGCCGGCCCGAACCCGGGCGATGCGTTCCGCAAGCGGCAGCGCGGCCCATGCACCTTGCGCGGCGCGGGCGCGAGCAACGGCGGCGCGCGCCTCGGTGCCGGTCAGGGGGGTGCGCTCGGCGTAAACCGAGCCATCGACCGGGGAAATCAACTTGATCGTCTTGGTCATTTCATCCTCATCTGGCCGGGCCTTGCCGGCGAAATCCGTTCAGGCGCGTTCATAGCCGCGGGCAAGTTCCCAGTCGGTGACGACGCGGTTCTGTTCCTCAAGTTCCCATTCCGCCGCGCGCAGGTAATGGTCAATGACCCGATCCCCGAAAGCCGCGCGCAGCATGGCGGATCCGTCCAGCGCCCGCGCCGCATCGCCCAGCGTTTTCGGGATCTGGCGCGCGGCCTCGGCGGCATAGGCATCGCCCGAGAACTGCGGCTCGAGCCCCAGCTTGCGTTCGACCCCGTCGAGACCGGCGGCCAGAAGCGCCGCGCAGGCCAGATAGGGGTTCAGGTCGGCACCGCCGATGCGGCATTCGACACGCACGCCCCGCGTGCCATCGCCACAGACGCGAAAGCCGGCGGTGCGGTTGTCGATCGACCAGATCGCCTTGGTCGGGGCGAAAAGCCCGGTCACGAAACGTTTGTAGCTGTTGACATAGGGCGCAAGGAAATAGGTCAGCGCCTCGGCATGGGCCAGCTGCCCGGCCAGATAATGCCGCATCAGGTCCGACATGCCATGTTCGGCATTCGGGTCGTGGAACGCGTTCGCGCCGTCCCGGAACAGCGACTGGTGGACATGGCTGGACGATCCGGCGCGGCCATGGCGGTATTTTGCCATGAAGGTCGCGGACTGGCCATGCGCCTGGGCGATTTCCTTGGTCGCCGCCTTGATCAGCACATGCATGTCGGCCGTGTCCAGCGCGTCGGAATATTTGGCGTTGATTTCGTGCTGGCCGGCCTCGGCCTCGCCTTTCGAGTTCTCGACCGGGATGCCGGCGCCGTAAAGCCCGTTCCTGAGCGCGCGCATCACCGGCTCGTCGGCGGCGGTGCCGGTCAGGGCGTAATCGACATTATAGCGCGCGGTGGGGACAAGTCCGGCATAGCCATTGTCGAACAGATCCTTGTAGCCCTGGGCAAAGAGAAAGAATTCCAGCTCGGTCGCCATCATCGGGGTATAGCCCATCGCCTCGGCCCGGGCGATCTGGCTGCGCAGCACGCTGCGCGGCGCATGGGGGATCAGCTCATGCGTGTGATGGTCGTAAAGATCGACCATGCAAAAGGCCGTGCCCGGCGCCCATGGCAGACGGCGCAGCGTGCTCAGATCGGGCTTCATCACATAATCGCCATAGCCCGCCGCCCAGCCCGTCGCCTGATAGCCCTGCACGGTATTCATCTCGATATCCGTGGCCAGAAGGTAATTGCAGCAATGGGTTTCATCGGGGTTTTCGATGAAATGCGCGGCGTGAAAGCGCTTGCCCATCAGGCGGCCCTGCATATCGACAAGGGCGACCATGACGGTGTCGATCTCGCCCGCCTGAACGGCGGCTTTCAGGGTCTGGAATGTCAGATTCGCGGGCATGGGTCACTCCGGGGGAAAGGGACGCGCCGGGACTGGCGCGCCCCGCTGTCAGGGATCGGCGATCAGGAATAGCGATAGGGCGGGCCGGCTTTTTCCATCGCCTCGTTATATTCCTTGATCTTGGCGACGACGCGGGCCTTGACCTCGGATTCGGCGGCGATCTCGTCCCAGAACTCCTTGGCGGCGGTTTCGACGGTCGCCCATTCCTCGGCCAGGATGGTGGTCAGCTTCATCTTGTCGCCGGTGACGCGCAGCTTGGCCTCGCCCGACCAATACCAGTGCTGGCGATAGTAATGCGACTGATCGAAGACCGCCTTCATCAGCTCTTTCAGGTGATCGGGCACCTCGTCCCAGCGTTTCTGATTGGCAAAGAAATGCCCGATCCACGCGCCCGAGATGCTGTTCGTGAGGAAATGCCCGGTCGCACCGGCCCAGCCGACGGTATAATCCTCGGTGATGCCCGACCATGCGACGCCGTCCAGCTCGCCGGTCTGCAAGGCGACCTCGATATCCTCCCACGGCAGGGTGACGGGGACGACGCCGAATTTCGACAGGAACCGCCCGGCGGTCGGGAAGGTAAAGACGCGCTTGCCCTTCAGGTCCGCAAGGCTGTTGATCGGCTGTTTGGTGGCAAAGTTGCACGGATCCCACGACCCGGCCGAGATATGCTGGATGCCCTGGGCGGCATATTGTTCCTTCCAGATCTCATCGAGGCCGTAGTGGTTGAAGAGCGCCGGCACATCCAGCGAATAGCGCAGCGCGAACGGGAAATAGCCGCCGAATACGGTGACCTCGGTCGGGCTTGCCATGCTGTCATCGTCGGATTGCACGGCATCGATGGTGCCGTTTTGCATGGCGCGGAACAGCTCGGCCGTGGGCACCAGCTGGTCGGCATAGAACAGCTCGATCTCCATCTGGCCATTGGCGATCTTGTTGAAGGCATCAATGGCGGGCTTGCAGACATGTTCGCCCAGGGCCGAGCCGGCATAGGTCTGCATGCGCCATTTCAGGGGCGCGCCCTGCGCGATGGCGGGCGCGGCCAGCGCGGTCGTGCCGGCGGCAAGGGCGCCATGGGTCAGGAACTTGCGTCTGGTGGTCATCTTCATTCTCCCTGTTGGTGTTATTGTCCGTAGATCGAATGGGGCAGCCACATGGCGATGCCCGGGAACGCGATCACAAGCGCCAAGGTCAGCACCATGATCAGAACGAAAGGCAGGACCGAGCGATAGATCACGCCCAGCGTGAAATCGCGCGGCGCCATGGCCCGCATCAGGAACAGGTTGTAGCCGAAGGGCGGCGTCAGATAGGCGATCTGGCAGGTGATCGTGTAAAGGATGCCGTACCAGACCAGATCGAAGCCAAGGCTGCGCGCCAGCCCGACATAGATCGGCGCGACGATGACCAGCATGGCGGTGTCGTCCAGAAACATCCCCATGAAGATGAACGAGACCTGCATCAGCAACAGCACCTGCAAGGGCGTCAGGTGCAGCTGGCCCAGAAACAGATCCTCGATGGCGCGGCCCGCGCCCAGCCCGTCAAAGACCGCGCCAAAGCTCAGCGCCGCCATGATGATCAGCATGAACATGCAGGTGATGGCCAGCGTCTGGCGGGTCGCCACCTCGAACACCTGCCGGGTGAAGCGGCCCTTGATCACGGCGGCCAGCACCGCCGCCAGCGCGCCCACGACGCTGCTTTCGGTCAGCGAGGTCCAGCCTTTGACAAAGGGGATCATCATCGCGGCAAAGATCACCAGCGGCAGGAACCCCGCCCGCAGCAAGCGGAAGCGTTCCGGCCAGGTGATCGCGGCGCGTTCCTCGGCCGGCATGGGCGGCGCCAGGGCCGGGTTCAGCCATGTGCGGATCAGCACATAGACCACGAACAGCGCCGCCATCAGCAGGCCCGGCCCGATCCCCGCCAGCCAAAGCTGGCTGACCGGCTGACGCGCGATCAGCGAATAAAGCACCAGGACGACCGAGGGCGGGATCAGGATGCCAAGGCTTGAGCCGGCCTGAATCACCCCCGAAATCATCAGCTTGTCATAGCGGTGCTTGACCAGTTCCGGCAGCGCGATGGTCGCGCCGATGGCCATGCCCGCGACCGAAAGCCCGTTCATCGCCGAAATCATCACCATCAGCAGGATCGTCCCGATCGCCAGCCCCCCCGGCATCGGGCCGAACCAGACGTGGAACATGCGGTAAAGATCCTCGGCCAGCCGGGATTCCGACATCACATAGCCCATGAAGACGAACATCGGCAGCGTCAGCAGCGCGTTCCACTTCATCACCTTCATCACGGCGGAAAAGCCCATATCGGTGCCGCCCGGCCCCCAGAGCGCCAGCGCCGCCACCACGGCGACAAAGCCGATGGCGCCAAAGACCCGCTGCCCGGTGATCATCATCAGCAGCATGGTCGAAAACATCAGGACCGCGATCCATTCATAGCTCATCGGTCGACCTCGTGGGCAAAGGGCTTTTCGATTTCGACCCCGCGGATGATGGCGATGTCACGGATCAGATGGGCGATGGCCTGAAGGATCATCAGCGCGAAGCTGATGGTGATGATCAGCTTGATCGGCCACAGATAGGGCCGCCACGCGCTGGGCGCGCGCTCGCCGATGCGGAAACTATAGGCGGTGCTGTCCAGCGCCCCCCACAGCATCACCCCCAGATAGAAGAGCAGGCAGAAGATCGTGAAGATGTCCCATGCCGCCTGTCGGCGCAGCGGCAACCGCGCATAAAGCAGGTCCATGCGCACATTCGCGCCCAGCTGCATCGAATAGGGCGCGCCCAGAAGGTAATAGGCGACCAGCGTGAACTGCGCCATTTCCAGCGTCCAGAGCGACGGAAAGGCAAAGACCTTGGTGACCGAGGACCACAAGAGGATCCCCATGATCACGAACAGCAGATACATGGCAAGGCGGCCGATGCGGTAATTCACCGCCTCGATCCCCCTGACGTAAGAAATCGCCCAGTTCGGCATTATCCCACCTCGTTGATGGCGGCTTGGATCGCGGGGGCAAGGCGGGCGGCCATGTCGGCCTGTGCCTCGGGCGTCGCGATCAGGTCGTTGCGGATCTCCAGCATGGCATGGGGCAGGCCAAAGGGCGTGGCGTGCCGCGCCAGCATATGGGCCACGCCGTCACTGGCGCTGTAGGGTTCGTTGAGACGCGTGTTCAGGCCGGTGTCCCGCGCCGCGATGGCGCGCGCCAGCCGGTCGTCGGCATCGTGGATCACGCCGAATTCGACCGCGCGCGGCTGGCCGAAATAGACGGGGGTAAAGCTGTGGACGGTGATCAGCGCCGGGCGCGTCCCGCGCGCCAGCCGTTCCGACAAAAGCCCGGCAAGGGCTGCGTGAAAGGGGATGTAATGCGCCCGCGTCCGGGCCAGCCGCTCCCCGGCGGACAGATCGGCATTGCCGGGGATGCGGTGAACCTCGCTTTGGGCGGGCATGGCGCCGGGCGCATGCGGCGGGCGGTTCAGATCATAGATCAGCCGCGAGGCGGTGGCGTGGATCAGCGCCGCATCCAGCGCCCGCGCCAGCCCCCGCGCCACGCCAAGCGCGCCGGGGTCCCAGGCGATATGCGCCGCGCGCTGATCGGGCGCCAGCCCAAGCTCGTCCTCCCAGGGCGGCGGAAACGCGTTCGAGGCATGTTCACAGACCAGAACCACGGCGCTGGCCGCCGCCTCGTTCTCGATCCGATAGAATGGCACGCTGTCGGTCATTCCGTTCCCCCCGAAGAACAGGCTGGATCAAGCGGGCGGGTTCTGTCAATTATTTTTCAGGATAGGTTTGTTCTGTTACGATCTTTACGGCGCTTGCCTGGATGCGGCCCGTTTTCTGCCTGAAGGATCAGCATATGTCCGATGCGCCGACCCCGGCCGAAATGGCCGCCTGCATGATCGAGGACCGCCTTGCCCAGCGGTTCGAGACGCTGACCCCGTCCGAGCGGCTCTTGGCCGGGCATCTGACGCGGCATTACCCGGTGGCGGGGCTTGGCTCGATGCCGCAGCTTGCGCGCGAGGCGGGCGTTTCCACGCCCACGGTGCTGCGGCTGGTGCAAAAGCTGGGCTTTCGCGGCTATCCCGAATTTCAGACCCAGCTGCGCGCCGAGGTCGAGGCGCGGCTGGAATCGCCCCTGTCCAAGCACGCGCGCTGGACCCATGGCGTGCCGCAGACCCATATCCTGAACCGTTTCGCCGATGCGGTCTTGACCAATCTGTCGGTGACGCTGGGCCGGATCGACCATGCCGAATTCGATGCCTGCGCGGCGATGCTGGCCGATCCGGCGCGCCGTGTTTTCGTCACCGGCGGGCGAATCACCCATGCGCTGGCCGATTATCTGGTCACGCAGCTGGGCATCGTGCGGCCGGGGGTGACGCTGATGCAGGGGGTGTCGAACGCCTGGCCGCCGGCGCTTCTGGATCTGCGGGCGGGCGATGTGCTGATCGTCTTTGACATCCGCCGCTATGAAAGCACGATCCTGCAACTGGCCGAGCTGGCGGTCGAACGCGGCGCCGAGATCGTGCTGATCACCGACCCATGGGTCAGCCCCATCGCCGCCCATGCGCGGTTCCGCTTTTCCGCCCAGATCGAGGTGCCCTCGGCCTGGGACAGTTCGGTCGCGCTTTTGGTGCTGGTCGAAACGCTTTTGGCGGCGGTGCAGGAACGCGACTGGCCCCAGACCGAGGCCCGCATGCGCCGCCTTGAGGATCTTTACGACCGCGCCAGCCTGTTCCGGCGCGGTGGTGGCGGCGCCGGTGGCGGCCGGCGGGGCGGGGCCGATTAGCGGCAGCGCGCGGCGTTCACGCCCACCGCCTTGAGGCCCCAGCCGGTCATTTCCGCGACCAGTTGCTGGCCGGCCTGATCGAAGGCCACGACCAGATCCTCGGTCTTGGTGCTGGGCGATACGGCGGTGGTGGCGAAATGGCCGCGCGACACGACCGAGGCATCGGCCTCGCGCACCATCTGGGCGTCGACGGTCAGCTTGACGATCGCCCCCTTGCCCTGGGTTTCGGCGTTGAAATCGTTGATTTCGCTGATGATCGCATAATCGCCCGCGGTGCCCAGAGGCGCGCGCCCGACATGGGTCCAGACGTCATAGGCGCCAAAGCCGCGCACCAGCAGCGTTTGCAGCGTGACCGGCACGGTATCGCCCCAGCGCGCATCCGGCAGGTATTGCGTCTGCAAGGCGCTGGGCCGGATCATGATGCGTTCGGTGTCCAGCGTGCCGCGCGCCTTGGGGGCTTCGATCACCAGCTCGGCGATGCGGCCGCGACCGCATTTCAACGGCGTGTCCGAAGGCGGGCGCAGTTCGAACACGTCGCGGTCGGGTTCGCCCTCAAGCGCTTTGAGCGCGCCGCAGCCGGTCAGGGCGGTGGTCAGGCCAAGGACGAGAAATGTGGCGGCGGAAAGGCGCATCTTGATCTCCTCAGGCGGGATTAGCGGCGGAATTCCGGGGTTTTGGGCCCCGAAAGAATGCTGGACGGGTTGCGCCGCAGGGACGAGACGAGCTGATTCACATTATCTGCCACGCTGCGCAGGCTGGCGGCAAGCCGGGTATATTGCGGCAGCCCCTCGCGGGTGAAGGCGACGACGGGGGCACGCGCGCCCTCGACCATCTGGCGCAGGCCCGAGAACGCGGCATCCGCCGAGTCGGCGGCGTTGCGCACGGATCGGGAAATATCGGGCAGATCGACCGCCAGCTGGTCGATGGCCTGATTGGCCTTGCCAAGCGTGACCCGCAGATCGGCGGCGACCGGCCCGACCTCGGTGTTGATGATGCGGTCGGCGCCGTCAAAGGTGCGCGCCGCCGAACCCAGCGTTTCCTTGGCGATGGCGATGGCCGGATCCAGATTGTCCAGCGTCGTCGTCAGCCGGGCGGTCAGGCGCGGCACATCCTCGCGCAGGGTCGCGGCGGTCTGGCCCAGATTTTCGGTCAGCGATTTCAGATCGCCCGCCACATAGCCGCGCAATTCGTCCAGCGTCGCGGTCCCCGAAGCCAGCGTCGTATCGGCATTGCCGGCGGTTTCGGTGATCTTTTTCATCATCGTGTCGGCCGAGGCGCTCAGCGCGTCCAGCTTGCTGCCCAGGGCCGCGATGCCATCGGCGGCGGTGCCGATATCGGCCAGCGCCTGATCCAGATTGGCGCTTGAGCGTTCGACATTGCTGAGGATGTTGCGCACGCGGGTCTGGTTGTCGTCGCCCAGCAGCAAGGTCAGCTGTTCGGCCACATGGTTCAGCCGCGAAATCATCTGCGGCCCCTCATTGCTGAGCGTTTCCAGAACCGAGGCATTGGCGACGATGATCGGGATCTCGCCGCCCTCGCCGCGCAAAAGCGGCGAATCGGGCGTGCCCGAGGTGATGGCGACATTGGCGGTGCCGGTCACGCCCTGAATTTCCAGCGACGCGGCCGAATTCCTGCGCACGGGGGTGTTTTCCTCGACCTCGACACGGACGCGCACGACGCCGTTGTCATTGTCGGCCAAGACCATGTCCACGACCTTGCCCACGCCAAGGCCGGCGAATGTGACCTCGGAGGACACGCTCAGGCCGCTGACGCCGGTGAAATAGATGTCGTAATAGGCGAATTGGCGATTCACCTGAAGCTTGGCGAACCACATCAGGAACAACAGGATCCCGAGAAAGCCCAGAATGGTGAAGGCGCCGATCAGAACGTAATTGGCCTTGGTTTCCATGTCAGCCTTGCTCCTTGCCTTCGTCGGTCGAAAAGGCCGCGCGGGCACGCGGGCCGTGGAAATACTCGTGAATCCAGGGATCGTCGACTTTCAGCAGCTCGGGGATGGTGCCCGATGCCAGCACGCGCTTGTCCGACAGAACCGCGATGCGGTCGCAACAGGTGTGCAGCGTGTCCAGATCATGCGTGACCATGAACACCGAAAGGTTCAGCGAATCGCGCAGCTCAAGGATCAGCCGGTCAAAGGCATCCGCCCCGATGGGGTCCAGCCCCGCCGTGGGTTCGTCCAGAAAGACGATTTCCGGGTCGAGCGCCAGCGCCCGCGCAAGCCCCGCGCGCTTGACCATGCCGCCCGACAGGTCGGCCGGGCTCTTGTCATTGGCGATCCAGGGCAGGCCGGCCATCGACACCTTGAGCTCGGCCAGCGCCGAGCGGGTTTCGGGCGACAGGCCCGGCACCGCCTTGAGCGGCACCTCGACGTTTTCGCGCACGTTCAGCGATGAAAACAGCGCCCCGCTTTGAAAGAGCACGCCCCAGCGCCGTTCCAGCGCCTCGCGCGCCGGACCCGACAGGGTGGCGATGTCCTGGCCCAGCACCCGCACGGTGCCGGCGGCGGGCCGGTTCAACCCGACGATGCTGCGCAAGAGCACCGATTTCCCGGTGCCGGATCCCCCGACCACGCCCAGAATCTCGCCCCGGCGCAGGTCCATATCCAGATTGTTGTGCACGACATGGCTGCCGAACTGGTTTCTCAGGCCGCGTACCTCGATGACATTTTCCGTCATAGGCCAAGCTCGGAGAAGAAGATGGAAAACAGCGCATCGGCCACGATCACGGCAAAGATCGCCCGCACGACCGAACCCGAGGTCTGGGCCCCCAGCGATTCCGCATCCTTGCCGACCTTCATCCCGGCATGGCAGCCGATGACGCCGATGATCACCGCAAAGACCGGCGCCTTGACCAGTCCGACAAAGACATGGCTGACATCGGTATCCGCCAGCAGGCGATAGGTGAACATCGCCGGCGAAATGCCAAGATCGATCCACGACATCAGCCCGCCGCCCACCAGCCCCGCGACATCCGATATCAGCCCCAGAATCGGCAGGGTGATGATCAGCGCCAGCACCCGCGGCAACAGCAACACCATGTCCGGGTCCAGCCCCAGCGTGCGCATGGCGTCGATTTCCTCGTTCATCTTCATCGAACCGATCGACGCGGTCAGCGCCGAGGCCGTGCGCCCGGCGACGATGATCGCGGTCAACAGGATCCCCAGCTCGCGCAGGATGGCGATCGCGATCAGGTCGACGACAAAGATCTCGGCGCCGAAATATTTCAACTGCGATGCGCCCTGAAAGGCCAGCACGACACCGATCAGAAACGACATCAACGCCACGATGGGCACCGCGCGCAGGCCGGTTTCCTGACAATGATAGACGAGCGAGGTGAAACGGAACTCGCTTGGGCTGCGGATCGCGCGGCCCAATGCGGCAAGAAAGCGGCCCAGATATTCGGCCAGCTCGTTGATCAGGCCCAGCCCGGAAACAAGCTGGCGCCCGGTGCGTTCACAGGTCGCGCGCCAGCCCTGCGGCTCTGGTGGCAGGATCTCGGGCTTGGGTTCGGCCTTGCGCACCGTGCCAAGCAGGGCGGCCTGAACCTCGTTCAGACCGCGAAGGGTGGCGCCGTCGCGTTCGCGGCCGGCAAGATATTGCGCGGCGGCGGTGTCGAAACGGCGCAGGTCGCCAAGTTCGATAACCTTCGCGCCATCCGCGCCGGCCGGCAGGCTTGCCAGCGTCCAGACCGTGAAATCGCCGCTGATCCGCAGGGCGCCATCGGTCATGGTCGCGGTCAGCTTGGGAAAGACGGGCTGGTCAACCATGGGGTTCCTGCAATCGCTACATTTGCGTTGTTCAGCGAATGTGACGGCTTGTCAAACGTCACAGGTCGTTTTGATGCCGGCGGCGTCGCGTCATTTCGGGGCCGTTGCCGCGCCGCGCATCAGCCGCAGCGGTTCGGTCCGCGCCAGACGCAGGAAATGGGCCATGAAGGGTTGATGCAGGTCCTCGCTGCGCAGGGCGGCGTAAAGCCGGCGCAGGATGCCGTTCCGGCCCAGCGGCAACAGGGCGATTTCGGGGTTCGCCGCCTGCGCCCGCAGCACCCAGTCGGGCATCACCGCCACCCCGCGCCCCGCCGCGATCAGCATCAATGCGATGGCGGTCTGTTCGACCTGACGGACCTGCGCGGGTTCGACCCCGGCGGGGTCCAGAAATTGCGAAAACACGTCCAGCCGGGCGCGGTCCATCGGATAGGTGATCAGCGTCTCGGCGGCCAGATCGGCGGCCTCGGCATGGCCCTTGGCGACCAGCGCATGGCCGGCGGGCACCACCAGCGTGGGCGCGTAATCGAAAAGCGGCTGAAAGGTGATCCCGTCCATATCCTCGGGATCCGAGGATATGACCATATCCACCTGGCCGCGTTGCAGCGCGGGCAAGGCTTTCAGCGCGAGGCTTGAGCGGATGTCCAGATCCACCTCGGGCCAGGCGCGGCGGAACTGGTCCAGCACCGGCAAGAGCCAGTCGAAACAGTGATGGCATTCCATCGCCACATGCAGGCGCCCGGCGCGGCCGATCTCGACGGCGCGGAATTCGGCCTCGGCCGCCGCGATCAGAGGCAGGACCTGTTCGGCGGTGCGCAACAGCCGCATCCCGGCCGCAGACAGGCGCAAAGGTTTGGTCTTGCGCAGGAAAAGCTCGACCCCGGCCTGTTCCTCAAGCGCCTTGATCTGATGCGACAGTGCGGATTGGGTCAGGTTCAGCGTCTCGGCGGCGCGGGCCAGACCGCCCTGATCATGGATGGCGCGCAGGCTGCGCAGGTGCCGAAGCTCAAGGTGCATCTTGACTGAAACTCATCACGATCTTGAAGATTATGAATTTGTCTCACGTCGCGGGGCGTGTCACAAGCCCCGCAAGATAAAGGACCCCGCCATGACCCTGCCCGCTGTCAGCTTTGAATTCTTTCCGCCCCGCAATCTGGATCAGTCGTTCCGGCTGTGGGACACGGCGCGCGCGCTGGCGCCGCTGGCACCGGATTTCGTTTCGGTGACCTATGGCGCGGGCGGCACCACGCGGCAATTGACCCATGAGGCGGTGACGGCGCTGGCCAGCCATTACGGGCTGAACGTGGCCGCGCATCTGACCTGTGTCGATGCCACGCGCGAGGAAACCTTGCAGATCGTCGCCGATTACGCCGCCGCCGGGGTGCGTGAAATCGTCGCCCTGCGCGGGGATGCGCCGCAGGGGCAGGACCGCTTTACCCCGCATGCCGACGGTTTCGCCAGCTCGGTCGAGCTGATCGAGGCGATCGCGGCGCGCGGCGACATGACCATCCGTTGCGGCGCCTATCCCGAGCCGCATCCCGACAGCCCCGACACCGCCGCCGATGTGGCCTGGCTGAAACGCAAGGTGGATGCCGGCGCCACCAGCGCGATCACGCAGTTCTTTTTCGACGCCGATACCTTTTTCCGTTTTCGCGATGCCTGCGTGGCGGCCGGGATCGACGCGCCCATCCTGCCCGGGATCCTGCCGATCCAAAGCTGGGCCGGGGCGCGCCGCTTTGCCGAGCGTTGCGGCACCAGCGTGCCGCAATGGGCCGAAGAGGCCTTTGCCGCCGCCGGCAAGGCCGGCGAAGCGCAGCTTGCGCTGGATGTCTGTGTCGGCCTGTGCGAGCAGCTGGTCGAGGGCGGCGTCGAAAAGCTGCATTTCTATACGCTGAACAAGCCCGAGCTGGTGTTGAAAGTCTGTGCCGCGCTGGGGGTTCATCCGAACGGCGATCTGTCGCAGGTCGCCTGAGCGGGGATCGTGCCCGGCCATCGCGGCCGCCCTTGCGGATCACGGGACGGTTCCGGGGCGCGGGTATCGCGTGAATGATGGCCCGTGCCGGAACCGGCGCTGGCCGTCATGGCCTTTGGGGGCATGTCTTCGGCGGGGCCGTTTTCGCACACCCGGCCCAAGGCCATCGCGCTTTGCTGATCCCTCCGCCACCGCCATATCGGGGTCGCCGCGCTTGGGTGCGGCTTTGGGGCGATCATGTCCCGGCCGCGCCATTGCCGCCCATCGGTTCGCGTGCCCGCAGGTGGCGGCGTGTCAGCCGTCCTGTTGAGGTTGGCCGACGGGGGCGTCCTCGATGGCCCGTTCTGCCGGGGTGGCGGCGGGGGGCGCCGCCGCCATCCGCGGCCCGGCTTTGCGCTTGGCCCGGTATGGGCGCCGATGCGGGCGTTCGGGTGCCGCGGCGCTGAGCGCGCCGGTCAACAGCGCCGGGCCGGTATAGGGGCGCGGCACGGTCGGGTGCAGCGCCTCGGACGGGTCGGCGCCGGCCAGACGCGGGGCGCGGGCCAGAAACGCCTTGCCCCAATTGCGCCATGACCCGATCGAGGGCGCGGTCGCATCGCAGGGGAAGTGATCGCGCCACCCCTGTGGCAGCGGCAGGCCAAAGGCCTCGGCCCGCGACAGCATCCAGACAAGCGGGATATTGGCCAGCGGACGCGCATATTCCAGGCCCGAAAGCTGGCCGCCGATATCGGGGTGACAGCCGCGAAACCACATCTGTTCGACCCGATCCCCCGCCGCCGCGCTGTCCCAGATCAGCGGCTGGAACGCAGCACGGGTTTCGTCCAGCGCCAGCGCCTGCACGCCATGTTCGACCAGCGCGCCCAGATGGCTGTCGTGAAAGCGAAAGCGCGGCTCGGTCAGCATCCACAGCAAAGGCAGCCGCAATCCCAGCGCCGTCACGGTGTCGAAAACGCCGATCATGCGGATCGGCACCTGATCGTGGCACAGCGTCGGATCCAGCCGCTGCGGCCTGCCGGCGCCACCCTGGCGATACAGCTGCCAGGCGCGCATGATGTTCTTGTGACTGGCATGGGCGGGCTTGAGCAGGCCGACATGCCCGATCATCCCCGCCAGTGAACGCACGCCAAAAGCCCCGCGCGAATAGCCGAAAAAGAACAGCGGATTGCCCGGCCGCCATTTGCGCGCAAGCCAAGCATAGGCTTCGCAGATCGACCGTTCCAGCCCCGCACCCATCGCCAGCTGGGGCAAGGTGCGCCACGCCTCCCATTGCTGGCCGGGCTCATAGCACAGCCCGACCTGCGCCGGCAGAGGCCCGCAATCGCCCGAAAGCAGCGCATGGATGCGCGCAATCGACGACCTTCGCCCCTGCGTGAGCGAGGCAAAGGTACCATCCAGAAGCACAATCTGGGTAACGGGCGGGGGTAACGATTCCATCCCGCCACGCTAACATGGAAATGCAAAGCGTCGATTAATGCCTATTCAAACGTGTTCACGGTCAGGTGTGCCATCTGACCGAAGCCGTTGAATCGGGTGTTGGTGACCGTCGAATAGGCCCCGGCGCCGTGAAAGATGACATAGTCCCCTTCCTCGATGCTGGCGGGCAGGGCCAATTCGCCCGGCAGACGGTCGACGGAATCGCAGGTCGGGCCAAAGATGACGCGCGGCATGGCCTCATCCTCGCGCGGGGTGCCTTCGGGGGTCAGCACTTGCAGCCGGTCGATATTGCCGATCATCGGCAGCTCGGTCAGCCCGCCATAGACGCCATCGTTCAGAAAGACGCTGGTGCCGTCGCGCACCGCCTTGACCCGGGTGATCAGCGCGAATGCGTCGCCGCACAGACCGCGCCCCGGCTCGCAGACCAGTTCGGGGGCGTCATCGCCAAAGGCCTCGGCGGTGGTGCGCCCGATCAGTTGAAAGATCGCCGTCAGATCGGGTTCGATCCCGATGACGCGGTGGTTGGGGAACCCGCCGCCCACATTCAGCCGCCGTGCCCGGACGCCCGCCATGTCACAGATTTCGCGGGCCGAGGTGATATAGGCCTCCCAGGCGTGGGGATCGACGCATTGCGTGCCGGGGTGGAAGGTCAGCGACGGAATATAGCCGCGATCGGCCACCGCGCGCAGCAGTTCCGCCGCAAGCTCGGGCGAGGCCCCGAATTTCGAGCCGAAATCATAGGCCGCGCCCAGCACCGGCAGCTTGAAGCGGGGCGAGATTTCGCTGCCCGCGGGGACGCGCGCGAAAAGCTTTTCCAGCTCGGAATGGCTGTCGACCGACCATGAGGTGATGCCGGCTTCGACCGCATGGGCGATTTCGGCGCGCGAACGGACGGGGTTGTGGTAATGGCGCGCCGCATTCGGGGCCAGCCGGCCGATCAGGTCGATCTCATAGGGCGAGGCGACGTCAAAGCCCCGGACGCCGGCCTCGACCAGGGTACGGATCACCGCCTCGTCGGGGTTTGATTTCACCGCATAGGTGACCAGGCCCGGAAAGCCCTGCAAGAACCGCTGCGCGGTGGCGCGCAGGACCGAAGGCGCAAAGGCCATGACCGGATTTTCCGGTGCGAGGCTGCGGATGATTTCGGCGGGGTTGGCCCAGACGGTCTTGGGGCCACGGCCCTCGGTCAGTCCCATCGGCATATCCTTCCTGTTCGCGTGTCGGGGTGAAAACAAGTCTGCGCCCTATGAGTTCCGATTGAAGCAATGAAAAGGGTGGAAATGGGCATGAGTTCGGTTAATATAACCATTGTTTCGTCAATATGACAGGGCTGGGGATGGACGAGCTTGACCGGGGCATTCTGGCCCATCTGGCGCAGGATGCGCGCATGTCGGTGGCGGTGCTGGCGCGGCGACTCAAGGTCGCGCGCTCGACGGTGCAGGCCCGGCTTGAGCGATTGGAAACATCGGGTTCCATTGCCGGATATACGCTGCGGCTGGGCGATTCCGCGCGGGAACATCGCATCCGCGCCACCTGCATGGTGAATATCGAGCCGCGCGCCCAGGCTGCGATCCTGACCCGGCTGCGCAGCCTGCCCGAGGTCGAGCGCATTCATACGACCAGCGGTCGGGTTGATCTTTTGCTGCAATTGGCCGCCGTATCGACCAGTCAGCTGGACGATGTGCTGGATCAGATCGGCGGTTTGACCGGCGTGAAATCCAGTGAAAGCCTGATTCACCTGTCCACCAAGCTGGATCGTGCCACCTAGGCGTGTTCCGCGCGCAACAATGTGACCAGCGTGTCGCCATATTTGCGTTGATCGATCCGGGTCAGGCCGGCGATCTGCGCGGGTGGGGCGGATTCTTCCCAGACCACCATGCCGCCGGGGGCGATCCAGCCGCCCGCCAGCGCCGATTCCAGCGCCGTTTCGCCCAGACCCTTGCCATAAGGCGGGTCCAGAAACACCAGCCCATAGGGCGCGCCGCGATTTTCGCCCAGCCGCGTCGCATCGCGCCGCCAGATGTCGGTGACGCCCATGGCCCGGGCCTTTTCGACATTCTGGCGCAGCAAGGCCCGCGCCGCCACGCCGTCATCGACAAAGGCCACCCGCGCCGCGCCGCGCGACAGCGCCTCAAGCCCCAGCGCGCCGGTGCCCGCAAACAGGTCCAGCACCCGCGCGCCGGGGACCGGATTGCCATGCGTGCCGTTGATCAACAGGTTGAAGATCGCTTCGCGCACCCGGTCGGTCGTGGGGCGCAGATGCGCGGCCGGATCGCCCGCGCCCACATCCGCAAGCTTGAGCCCGCGCAGATTGCCGCCAACGATGCGCATCACATCAGCGCCTTCAGATCGGGGGCCGTCGCCACGGTTTCGGGGGTTGGCGACTTGCCCCCCTCGATCAGGCGCTTGCCGATCATATAGGCACGGGCGTCATTGAGCGCATCGACCGCGATCAGCCGCCCGTCGCGGTAATACCAGACCGAGCCGGAATGCGTCCCCGCGCCGGGCCGCGTCACCACCTGGTCGTAGCCGGCATTCAACCCGGCGATCTGTAATTTCGCGTCGAACTGATCGGACCAGAACCACGGTCTGGGCGCGTAATCGGCCCCCGCGCCAAGGATGTTCGCGGCCACCGCCTCGGCCATGTCGATGGCATTGCCGACGCTTTCCAGCCGCAACCGGCCATCCGCGCCCGGAATGCTGGCGCAATCGCCCGCCGCCCAGATCGCGGGATCGGCGGTGCGGCCCTGTGTGTCGGTGGCGATGCCGTTGTCGATGGCCAGCCCGGCGGCCTCGGCCAGCGCGATCTCGGGGGCAACGCCGATGCCGCAGATGACCAGATCGGCGGGCAGGTGGCGGCCATCGGCCAGATCGACCCCATCCGCCGCATCCGTGCCGGTGATGCGGGCGATGCCCGTGCCTTCGATGATCTCGGTGCCATGCGCGCGGTGCAGGTCGCGGATCATGTCGGCGGTTTCGGCGGCGGCGACGCGGCCCAGAATGCGCGGCGCGGCCTCGACCAGCGTGACGTTCAGGCCCAGCTTGCGGGCGACGGCCGCCGCCTCAAGCCCGATATAGCCGCCGCCGATCACCACCAGCCGCCGCCCCGGCGCCAGCGCGGGCCGGAGCGCGGCGATATCGGCGATATTGCGCACCACCATGACGCCGGGCAGATGGCCGCCCATCGCGGCGGGCAGGCGGCGCGGCGTGGCCCCCAGCGTCAGCACCAGCGCGTCATAGTCCAGCGTGCCGCCGGTCGTCGTGACCATGCGACGGTCGCGGTCGATGGCGGTGGCGCGTTCGCCCAGCCGCAGCGTGATGGCGTTTTCCGCCCACCATTCGGGCGCGCGCAGCGTCAGCCGGTCCTGATCCATCTCGCCCAGCAGATAGGCCTTGGACAAGGGCGGGCGCTGATAGGGCGCGATGGGCTCATCGCCGATCAGCGTGATCGCCCCCTCATGCCCCAGCGCGCGCAGTTTCGCCGCCATCGAGGCCGCAGCCTGCCCGGCGCCAAGGATCACGATGTTCATTCTCTGCCCTCGCTGGTCTGCCTGCGCGCCGCAGCCTATAGTCGCCCCCACGACGATGCAATTCACGGAGAAACGCACATGTCCATTTCGAAAGGCGACACGCTGCCCGCGGGCCAGCTGCTGAAACCCGGCCCCAACGGCCCCGAGCCCGTCGATGCCGCCGATCTGGCCACGGGCCATATCGCGATCTTTGCGGTGCCGGGCGCCTATACGCCGACCTGCACCAACGCCCATATGCCCAGCTTCGTGAAAAACGCCGACAAGTTTCGCGAGCGTGGCGTGACCCGCATCATCTGCATCACGGTCAACGATCCCTTTGTCGCCGGCGCCTGGGCCAGCGATACCGGCGCCACCTCGGCCGGGATCGAGGTGCTGGCCGATGCCGATGGCAGCTATACCAAGGCTTTGGGCATGAATATCGTGGGCGAAGGCTGGGTCAACGGCCGTTCGAAACGCTATGCGATGCTGGTCGCGGATGGCGTGGTGACCGAGCTTCAGGTCGAGGAATCGCCGGGCGCCTGTGCGCTGTCCTCGGGTGATTCGCTGCTGGACCTGATCTGAGGCCGCAGGCTGAAGAAACCGGCGAATTCCTGCGCGGCGGCCCGGTCGCCGCGCAGGGTGATCTTGCCCAGCGAGGCCAGTGCGACCGGCCCGGGGCCATAGATCGCGGCGGCCAGCGCGTTGCCGCTGCCTTCCAGAACAAAATCCGCCCCGGGGGTGCGCGCGGCCGTGACCTTTGGCGCGCCGGCGGGCGATAGCACCACCTCGAACCCCTCGTGGCCGGACACAAAGCCCGCGCGGATCGGTGATCCGGCGGCCCGGCCCGCATCCACCGTCGCCGAAATGGAAATCATCAGCGCCGAGATGCTGATGAATTTCGACGGATCGTGCCCCGGCATGATCAGCGCCCAGCGGCAGAGTTCGGTCAGGACCGGATGCAGGGCGCGGCCCGCATCGGTCAGCGCATAGATTCCCAGCACCTCGTCATGGGTCACGACCCCCGCCTGGACCAGCTGCGCCAGCCGCTGGGTCAGCACGCTTGCGGTGATGCCGGGCATGCCGGCGCGGATCATCTGAAACCGCTTGGGCTGAAACATCAGCTCGCGCACCACCAGCAGCGCCCAGCGGTCGCCGATGAAGTTCAGGGCGTGGGCGCCCAGACAACCCTCGTCATAGCGAAGGCGCGAGATTTTGCCGGTGTAAGTCATGTTTTGATATTATCAGTTGCTTTTTACTACTGCAAGTGCCACGCTGAGTCGCATCGGTGCTTTTCGCGCCCTGTCTGTGGAGGAGAAAAGACATGAGCTATTATTCCGGCTTCCTGATCGCCGTTCCGACCGCGAACAAAAAGGCCTATGCCGACCACGCCGCCAAATCCTGGCCGGTATTTCAAAGGCGCGGCGCGCTGCGCATGATCGAGGCGTGGGGCGAGGACGTGCCCCATGGCAAGGTGACCGATTTCTACATGGCGACCAAGGCCAAGGACGACGAAACCGTGGTCTTTTCCTGGATTGAATGGCCGGACCGGGCCACCGCCGACGCCGCATTCGCCTCGATGATGGAGGATCCCGACATGCAGAACATGGGCGAGATGCCCTTTGACGGCATGCGCATGATGTGGGGCGGCTTTGCGCCCATCGTGGATATGAAAGCCTGAGGAACCCGCCATGCCCTTCGTTCCCTATCTGTCGTTTCAGGGTCAATGCGCCGAGGCTTTCGCCTTTTACGGCAAGGTCTTTGGCGCCACGCCCGAGACCAGCCCGTTTTCCGAAATCCCCGCCGACGCAGGGGGCCCCGAACTTCCCCCGAACAGAAGGGCTGGCTGATGCATGCCCAGATCGTGACCCCGGACGGCGTTCTGATGGGCGCCGACATGCCGCCGCAATATGGCGGCGTGCCTCAGGCCGGGGTCTCGATCTCGGTCACGCGGGACGATGGGGCGGCGGCGCTGGCGCTGTTCGAGCGGCTGGCCGAGGGCGGCCGCATCGCTATGCCATATGGCCCGACCTTCTTTGCCAAGGGGTTCGGCATGTGCACCGACCGTTTCGGCACCAGCTGGATGGTCAGCCACGGTATGGCCGATCACTAGGCCGATCATTAGGAGGAATTGCGATGTATCACGGAAAACCCTGCTGGTTCGAGCTGTCGACCGAAAAAGGCGCGCTGGCGGCGGCCACGGCCTTTTACAGCAAGGTCTTTGACTGGGACTTTGCCGATTCCGGCATGGACGGCATGACCTATCATCTGGCCAGCCATGGCGGCGACATGATCGCCGGTGCCATGGAGATGCCGGCCGATGTCGTGGGCATGCCGCCGGCATGGATGATCTATCTGGACGTTGACGATATCGACGCGGCGGCGGCGAAAATCAGGTCGCTGGGCGGCATGATCTTTCGCGAACCCGCCGACATTCCCGGCACCGGCCGCTTTGCCATCGCCGCCGATCCGCAGGGCGCGGCCTTTGGCCTGCTGGAACCCGCGCCGATGGACCCGAACCCGCCGGTCGAGGCGGGCGCATGGAACCAGCGCAAGGATGGCCATGGCAACTGGATCGAGCTGATGAGCACAGATCCCGCCGCGGGCTTTGATTTCTATGCGGCGCTGTTCGGCTGGACCAGGTCCCGGGCCGTCGAGATGGACGGGATGGGTACTTATCAGCTGTTCGCGTGGCAAGGCACCGATATCGGCGGGATGATGGGGCTGGGCAATGCGCCGCAACCCTGCTGGCTGCCTTATTTCGGGGTGAACGGCGTCAAGGCGGCGATCGACCGCATCACCGGCGCCGGCGGCACGGTGCTGCACGGTCCCGTCGAGGTGCCCGGCCCGGCCTTTATCGCCATGGCCCGCGATCCGCAGGGGGCGCATTTCGCCATTGTCGGCCCGTTGGAGGCAAGCTGATGTCCCGCGATCCCGTCACCATCGTCACCTATGAATGGCTGCCCGAATTTCCGCGCGGCTTCGTGCGCGACATCCGCGCCCGCTGGGCCGCCGAAGAGGCGGGGGTCGCCTATGCGGTGGAAACCCTTCCGGTGATGCCGAAATCTGTCGCGCATCGCCAGATTCAGCCCTTTGAACAGGTGCCGATCCTGCGCGACGGCGATCTGACGCTGTTTGAAAGCGGCGCCATCGTCCTGCATCTGGCCGAGGGCACCCCGCTTTTGCCCGAGGCCCGGCGCGCCGAGATCACGCAATGGCTGATCGCCGCGCTGAACTCGGTCGAGGGGGCGACCGGGCGATGGGCGTTGATGCAGATGGCCGAACGCCATCCCGCGATCTTTGGCCCGCCCTCGCCCCCCGAGGTGGTGGAACATGCCCGCCAGGGGATGGTCGCCCGGCTGGACGCGCTGGAACGGGTCATGCAGGGCCGCGACTGGATTGCCGGTGATTTCAGCGCCGCCGATATCCTCTTGGCCGATGTGCTGCGCGTGCCCGCCGCGATGGAGGCGCTGGCCGGTCATCCGGCCCTGACGGCCTATGTGGCGCGGGCGACGGCGCGCCCCGCATTTCAGCGGGCATTGGCCGATCACATGGCGCATTGGCAGGCGGCCGACGCCCGCATGGCCGCGCAGGCCTAGACGGGCCGCCCATGCGGGGCGGGCGCCCCAAGGTCCCGGCCCGCAAACTTAAGGGGTTTTTCCCGCCGCATCTTGGCCTTTTCCCGGTCATTCGTTAATCCGTGCTCAAGCAAGGGGATTGTCGAGATGAGCATGGACAAGAGTTTCGACGCGCAGGCCGCCGAAGGCCGCATCAGCGCGCAATGGGAAAAGGCCGGGGCCTTCAAGGCCGGCGTTCACGTCGCGAATGCCGAAACGAACGACAAGACCTTTACCGTGATGATCCCGCCGCCGAACGTCACCGGCAGCCTGCATATCGGTCACGCGCTGAACAATACCTTGCAGGACATTCTGGTCCGCTGGCACCGGATGCGGGGGTTCGACACGCTGTGGCAACCCGGTCAGGACCATGCCGGCATCGCCACCCAGATGGTGGTCGAACGGCGCATGGCCGAACGCGGCGAACCCAACCGCCGCGAGATCGGGCGCGACGCATTCGTCGAAAAGATCTGGGCCTGGAAACAGGAATCCGGCGACACCATCATCAACCAGCTGAAACGCCTTGGCGCCAGCTGCGACTGGTCGCGCAATGCCTTTACCATGTCCGGCGCGCCGGGCGCCCCGGCGGGCGAGGAAGGGAATTTCCACGACGCCGTGATCCGCGTCTTTGTTGACCTCTACAACAAGAAAGGGCCGGATGGTCGCGGCATCATCTATCGCGGCAAACGGCTGGTGAACTGGGATCCCCATTTCGAGACCGCGATTTCCGATCTTGAGGTCGAGAACCGCGAAGTGCCCGGCCATATGTGGCATTTCAAATACCCGCTGGCCGGCGGCGAGACCTATGAATATGTCGAACGCGACGCCGACGGAAACGTCACTCTGCGCGAGACCCGCGATTACATCAGCATCGCGACGACGCGGCCCGAAACCATGCTGGGCGATGGCGCGGTGGCGGTGCATCAGGGTGACGCGCGCTATGCCCCCATCGTCGGCAAGCTGGTCGAAATTCCGGTCGGCCCCAAGGAATACCGCCGCCTGATCCCGATCATCACCGACGAATACCCGGACCCGGATTTCGGCTCGGGCGCGGTCAAGATCACCGGCGCGCATGATTTCAACGACTATGGCGTTGCCATGCGCAACGGCATCCCGCTTTACGCGCTGATGGACAGCAAGGGCGCGATGCGCGCCGATGGCCTCAGCTATGCCGAAAGCGCCGAAATCGCCACCCGCGCCGCGCGGGGCGAGGATGTCGGCGATGTCTCGAACGTGAACCTTGTCCCCGAGGATCTGCGCGGGCTGGACCGTTACGAGGCGCGCAAGCTGGTGATCGAGCAGATCGGCGCCGAGGGGCTGGCCGTCACCTATCTGCACAAGGAAATCGACAAGGAAACCGGCGCCGAGCATCTGGAACGCCGCGCGTTGGTCGATGCCAAGCCGATCATGCAGCCCTTTGGCGACCGCTCGGGCGTGGTGATCGAGCCGATGCTGACCGATCAGTGGTTCGTCGATACGCAGCGCATCGTTGGCCCGGCGCTGGACGCGGTGCGCGACGGCCGCACCCAGATCCTGCCCGAGCAGCACAAAAAGGTCTATTTCAACTGGCTGGAAAATATCGAGCCATGGACCATTTCCCGCCAGCTGTGGTGGGGGCATCAGATCCCGGTCTGGTATGGGCCATTGAAGGCCGGTGTTAACCCGGAGGTAAAGCAGTCCTTCACTTCACTTGATGGCTATCCTGTTATCCCGTTCTGTGCCGCGAGTGAGGTCGAAGCACTTGAAATTGCAAGGGCTTACTATGGGCCTGAATTTACTGTTTCTCTGTCTAGAGACAGATCGGTAGAATCGCTTTATGGCGGCCAAAGCGTTCGTATCATGCGCGACCCCGACGTCCTCGACACATGGTTCTCCTCCGGCCTCTGGCCCATCGGGACACTGGGCTGGCCGGAAAAGACGCCGGAAATGGCGAAATATTTCCCGACCGATGTGCTGGTCACCGGCTTTGACATCATCTTTTTCTGGGTCGCCCGGATGATGATGATGCAGCTTGAGGTGGTGGGGAAAATCCCGTTCCACACGGTCTATGTCCACGGCCTGGTGCGCGACGAAAAGGGCGCCAAGATGTCGAAGTCGAAAGGCAACGTCATCGACCCGCTGACGCTGATCGACGAATATGGCGCCGATGCGCTGCGTTTCACGCTGACCAGCATGGCCGCGATGGGTCGCGACCCCAAGCTTGGCCCCAAGCATGTCGAGGCGAACCGCAATTTCGTCACCAAGATCTGGAACGCCACCCGTTTCGCCGAAATGAACGATGTGCGCGGCGGCGTTGCGCGCCCCGCGCCCCAGCATGTCGTGAACCGCTGGATCATCGGCGAGGTCGCCCGCATCCGCATGGCGACCGACGAGGCGCTGGCCTCCTATCGCTTCAACGATGCCGCGAACGGGCTTTACGCCTTTGTCTGGGGCAAGGTCTGCGACTGGTATGTCGAGCTCTCGAAGCCGCTGTTTGACGGCGAATATCGCGCCGAGACGCAGGCCACGATGGGCTGGGTGCTGGATCAGTGCTATGCGCTGCTGCATCCGGTCATGCCCTTCCTGACCGAAGAGCTTTGGGCGCTGACCGGGACCCGCGACGGGATGCTGGTCCATGGCGCGTGGCCCACCTATGGCGCCGAGCTGATCGATCCTGATGCCGACCGCCAGATGAACTGGGTGATTTCGCTGATCGAAAGCATCCGCTCGGCCCGGGCGCAGATCGGCGTGCCGGCGGGCGCGCGTCTTGACCTGATCGTGACCGAGGCGGACGCGGCCGCGCGCGCCGCGCTGGCGGCGAACGCGCCCCTGATCGAGCGGCTTGCCCGGGTGAATGCGCCCGTCGAGGGTGCGATGGGGCCGGGGATGATTTCGGTCGCGGCATTGGGCGCCAGTTTCGCGCTGCCGGTCGGCGATATCATCGATGTCGCGGCCGAGACCGCGCGGCTCGAGAAATCCGTTGCCAAGACCGAAAAGGATGCGGGCGGGTTGCGCGGGCGTCTGGGCAATCCGAAATTCGTCGAGAATGCCGAACCCGAGGTGATCGAGGAAACCCGCGACAAGCTTGCCGCGCTGGAGGATGACATCGCCCGGATCAGGGCGGCTTTGGCACAGCTGGCCGCGATGTAGGCACGGACCGCGCCCGGTGGCGCGGCCGCATGGATATTTGAATGAAGAAGAAGATCAGGGCCGCGCGTTCAGGGCGGCCTTGATGCTTTCGGCGATCATTTCGGGGACGGCGGCGGCCATGCCGACCGGGGGCAGGGTGATCCCGCGAAAGCCTGCGCCGCGCAGGGCATCGGGCAGATCCTCGGTGACGTGATCGGCATTGGTCGCAAAGAGCGGCAGACAGATCGTGCGGGCGGGCAGGTCGCGGGCGGCATCGGCGATGAAGGGGGCTTCCTCGATGAAGCCGCAGGTCGTCGCGGCGACATGCGGGGCCAGCTGATCGGCCAGATCGCGGGCGGCCCTGGCCGGGGCGGGTGAGCGGCCCGAGCCATGGGCCGCGATCAGCAGATGGGTTTCGCCCGGCGGCCACCCTTGTGCGGCGGCCGCATCGGCGATGAGTTGCAGGCAAAGCGCCGGCAGGCCGGGGCTGCTGCCAAAGGGCGGCAGCACGCGCGCGCCCTCGGCGCCGGCCAGCGCAAGGCGGCGGGGAAGTTCGCTGCGCGTGAACCAGCCCGATGCCATGAACATCGGATAGATCAGCGTTTCGGGCGTCGCGATATCCAGTGCGCCGGGCATGGCCAGCGTCGCGCCCCGGACCCGTGCCCGGGGCAGGTGGGCGGCGATGCGGGCGGCCAGCGCTTCGACCGCCAGCTGTTGGGGTTCGGGGTCGCCCGGCTGGCCATGGGCGACGATCAGGATCTCAGTCACGGAAGGCGGCGGCGAAGGGTTCGGGGATGGCGAATTCGGTCAGCGCGCGGGCGCGGGCCATGGGCGACATCTTGCGCGCGGTCTTTTCGACGATGCGCAGCATCTCGTCGGGGTCGCGGGTCTGCGAGAAGGGGCCCATATACCAGCGGATGAAGGTGAAGCAGGCCACATCCTCAAGCGCCTGCACGTCCTCGTCGCGCTTGATCCCCTGTTTCATGAGCATCTTTTCGGCGTGCTGGATGTCGTGATCGTCATAGCCGGCCGCGCGCATGATTTCGGCCACCCGGGCGGCGTGGCGGCGGCCCTGTTCGGTGCGCCATGCCAGATAGCCGGGGCGGTCCATCGCGAAATCGTGGCGCGGCAGCGTCCAGCGTTCGATATGCTGGCCCCGGCAGGCAATGCGCAGGGGATCGGCAGCCCCGGGATAGAGCATGTCCTGTTCGGCGGTCATGCGCTGTCCGTAAAGCAGTTCGTTGGGCTGCCCGTCCGTCAGGTTCGGGTCGGCGGAATTGGCCTGATCGATGGCGGCAAAGGCTGTCTCAAGGCGGGTCATGGTCGGTCCCTTTCGTTTCGGACATCATGCCGCAGGGGCTGGCGGCGTCAACGCGGATTGCCGCCCCATGCACCGCGGACTAGGGTCGCGGCCATGGAATGGGCTGAATTTTCAATCGCGCTGGCGGCGTTTCTGGGATCGCATGTGATCCCGGCGCGGTTTCGCGCCCCGCTGATCGCGCGTTTCGGCAAGCGCGCCTATGTCATCGGCTACAGCATCCTGTCGCTGGCGCTGCTTTACTGGTTGATCGTGGCGTCCGGCCGGGCGCCTTATGTCGAGCTTTGGCCGCAAGAGCCGTGGATGCGTTGGCTGGTCAATCTGGCGATGCCGGTGGCGGTGCTGGCGGCGGCGATTGGGGGTATGGCCGGGCTGATGGCGGGGTTCGCGCTTTGGGCCGGGGCGCATCTGGTCGCGAATGGCGATCTTGCGCATGGGATCCTGTTCGGGCTGATGCTGATCTATGCGCTGTTCGGGCTGGGGATCTGTTTGCGCCGGGGCGTTGCCTTGCGGGTGGCATGGCCGCGCCTGCTGGCGGCGGCGGTGATCTGGGCGGCGCTGTTTCACCTGCACCCGCTGGTGATCGGGGTCAGCCCGCTGCCATAGCGGGGGGACGAAAGCCCTGGGGGATGCGGTCCCGGCCTTCGAGGATCAGGTCGGCCAGCATCGCGGCCACGGCGGGCGCCATCGCAAGACCGATCTTGAAGCCGCCATTGGCGACATAATGCCCGGGGCGTCCCGGCCATGGCCCGACCATGGGCGCGCGGGACGGGGCGCGCGGCCGGATCCCGGCCCAACGGTCCACGACCGGTGCATCCGCCAGCACCGGACAGATCGTCCGGGCCTTGGCGATCAGCGCCTCAAGCTGGGCATCGGTGCCGGTGTCAAGGACGCCTCGTTCCGAGGTCGAGCCGATGGCGACCGTGCCGTCGCCATGGGGCACGATATGCAGCCCGTCGGCAAAGACCTGTGGCTGGCCAGGAGCCGCGAATGCCAGCAGCGCCGACTGACCCTTGACCCCGCCGCCGCCAAAGGGCGCAAGCCCCGCCACCCCGGTGGCCCAGATCGCGGGGGCGTCGGGCGCGGGCATGTCTTCGATGATCTCGCCGCCGCCGGCACGGATCGCCGCCGCCAGCGCCTTGCCCGCCGCGCGCGGGCTGATCCGCGCCGTCAGCCGGTCGATCAGCCACAGTCCCGTGGGCGAGGCGGGCACCAGCGCCGCCTCGGGGCGATCGGTCAGCGCCATCCCGGCCCAATCGGGCCAATTGGCGCGGGCATGGGCAATGCGTTCGCGCAGCCGGTCCTCGGTCCCCGCGGCGACGGGCTGGATGCGGCCGCCCCGGGCATAGCCGGGATCCTTGCCGCCCGCCTCGGCCACCGCCGCCCACCAGCCGGGCGCGGCGATCAGCGCCTCAAGCTGGACCTGCTTCTTGGGGTTCCAGTTTTCCGGCGCATGCGGCGCCAGCGCGCCGACATGCCCGCCCGAGGATCCGGCGCCGATCCGCCCCGCCTCATAGACCCGCACCGGCTGGCCCCGGCGCGTCAATTCCCATGCACAGCTAAGCCCGAAGATGCCGGCCCCGGCGATGGTGATCTTTGCGCTTGCCATTCTGTCGCCCCTTGTCGCATCTGCCCGGGAAAAGGAGTTAGCGCGGATGGATCATCAGGGCCAGAGCAGCGCCGATCTGGATTGGCGCGAGGGGGCGATCCCGGTTTCGCGCCGGTTCGACGATCCGTATTTCAGCTTGAATGGCGGGCTGGACGAGACGCGGCATGTGTTTCTTGGCGGCAATGACCTGCCGGCGCGGCTGTGCCCCGGCTTTCACATAGCCGAACTGGGCTTTGGGACCGGGCTGAACCTGTTGGCGCTGGCCCGGATCGCCACGGTGCCGGTCCGCTTTACCAGCTTCGAGGCCTATCCGATGGCGGTGGACGAACTGGCGCGCGCGCATGCGGCGTTCCCCGAACTGGCGGATCTGTCCGCCCAGATGCGCGACGGCTGGCCCGCGCGGCGTTTCACCGTCGGACAGGTCAGCGCCGAGGTGATCGAGGCCGATGCCCGCGCCGCCCTGCCGGCATGGCCGGGCCGGGCGGATGCATGGTTTCTGGACGGGTTTTCGCCGGCCAAGAACCCCGAGCTTTGGGGCGCGGATCTGATGGCCGAGGTCGCGTCCCATACCGCGCCCGGCGGCACATTCGCCACCTATACGGCGGCGGGCCATGTGCGCCGGGCCCTTGCGGCGGCGGGTTTTGCCGTCACCCGCGCCCCCGGCTTTGCCGGCAAGCGGCATATGAGCCGGGGCCAGCTTTAGCGCCGCACCAACGGGATGCGGCTGCGCGTGTACTGGATCGGGGGATGCGGCGGCCGGCCCTGGGTGCGGTTCCAGAACGCGGTCCCGCCCCGGCGCAGAAACAGCGGCACCGCCAGCACGATCCCGGCGATGAACCCCGCGATATGGGCCATATAGGCCACGCCCTGATCGGCGCCGGCCGCGCTGGACACGATCTGGATCCCGAACCAGACCGCCAGCAGCACCCAGGCGGGAATCGTAAAGCGCTTGATGATAATGATGATGATGGCGATCACATCGACGCGGGCGCGCGGGAACAGCAACAGATACCCCCCCATCACCCCGGCAATCGCCCCCGAGGCCCCGACCATGGGGATCGTGCTCATCGGATCGATGGCGATCTGCCCGGCCGCCGCCGCCAGCCCGCAGGCCAGATAAAAGACCAGAAAGCCCAGATGCCCCATCTGATCCTCGAGGTTGTCGCCGAACACCCATAAAAACAGCATATTGCCGGCGATATGCATGATCCCCGCATGCAGGAACATATGCGTGACCAACCCCCACAGCCATTCGCCATGCATGATCGCGACCGGATAAAGTGCCAGCCGGTCCCAAAGCCCGGTCGCCCCGCCGGCCCATGGCGCGGTGATCAGAAACATCGCGATATTCAGGATGATCAGCGCATAGGTGACATAGGGCGTGCGCTCGGACGGGTTGTGATCGCGGATCGGAAACATCGGGCCACCTGACTTGAACCGGGGCAGGGTGCCGCAAGCGCGGTGATAGCGCAAGCGGCCCTTCTCGCCGCGCAGGCGCGCGTATAGCATCACGCCGAATCGTCCATCAGGGGGCTGACATGACCAATATGACCGACCGCAAGAACGCCGCCATCTCGCGCGGCGTCGGCATGACCACACAGATCTATGCCGACCGCGCCGAGAATGCCGAAATCTGGGACAAGGACGGCAATCGCTATATCGACTTTGCCGCCGGCATCGCGGTGGTCAATACCGGCCACCGCCACCCGCGCGTGATCCAGGCGGTCAAGGATCAGCTCGACCGTTTCACCCATACCTGTCATCAGGTGGTGCCCTATGAAAACTATGTCGCGCTGGCCGAACGGCTGAACGCGGCGCTGCCGGGCGATTTCCCGAAAAAGACCGCCTTCTACACCACCGGGGCCGAGGCGGTCGAAAACGCCATCAAGATCGCCCGCCACTATACCGGCCGCCCGGGCATCGTGGCCTTTGCCGGCGGCTTTCACGGGCGTACCTTCATGGGGATGTCGCTGACCGGTAAGGTTCAGCCCTATAAGGCCGGCTTCGGGCCGATGATGAACGATGTCTGGCACCTGCCTTTCCCCAACGACCTGCACGGGGTCAGCGCGGATGACGCACTGGCTGCGCTCGACCGCCTGTTCAAGGCCGATATCGACCCTGCCCGCGTCGCCGCCATCATCGTCGAGCCGGTGCAGGGCGAGGGCGGCTTTTACGAGGTGCCGGCCGGCTTCATGCAGCGCCTGCGCGCGACCTGCGACCAGCACAAGATCCTGCTCATCGCCGATGAGGTACAGACCGGCTTTGCCCGCACCGGCAAGCTCTTTGCGATGGAACATCACGGCGTCGCGGCCGATCTGACGACCATGGCCAAGGGGCTGGGCGGGGGCCTTCCGATCAGCGCCGTCACCGGCCGGGCCGAGGTCATGGACAGCCCCAACCCCGGCGGCCTTGGCGGCACCTATGCCGGCAACCCGCTGGCGGTCGCGGCCGCCCATGCCGTGCTTGATGTGATCGCGGACGAACAGCTTTGCGACCGCGCCACCCGGCTTGGCCAGCGGCTGAAACAACGCCTTGCCGGCATCACCTCGGACGTGCCCGAAATCGCCGATATCCGCGGCCCCGGCTTCATGAATGCGGTCGAATTCAATATCGCCGGGGGCGACAAGCCCAATCCCGACATGGCCAACCGCGTCCGCGAAGAGGCCCTTAAACGCAACCTGATCCTCCTGACCTGCGGCGTTTACGGCAATGTCATCCGCTTCCTCGCGCCGCTGACCATTCAGGACAATGTTTTCGACGAAGCCCTCGACATCCTTGAGGATTCGATCCGCGCCGCCCGCGCCTGATCCAGAAAGCGCAAGGCCCGACCATCACGGCCGGGCCTTCGAATTCTTCTTCACTCAAATATCCATGCGACCGCGCAAACGGCGCCGGGTGCGCCGCCTCAGGCCAGCGCCTTCGACCCCATGGCCAGGAATTTCTGCCGGCGGTCCTTGATGATCTCGGCCGGCTTCTTGCCCGCCAGCTCTGCCAGCATCGCGTGAATCGCATCGCCCACGGCATCGATGGCCTCGACGGGCGCGCGCTGCGCCCCGCCCAGCGGCTCGGGGATGATCTGATCGATCACGCCCAGCTTTTTCAGATCCTGCGCCGTCAGCTTCAGCGCATGCGCCGCCTCGCGCATTTTCTCGGCATCCTTCCACAGGATCGAGGCACAGCCCTCGGGCGAGATCACCGAATAGATCGAATGTTCCAGCATGGCGATGCGGTTGGCGGTGGCGAAGGCCACGGCGCCGCCCGATCCGCCCTCGCCGATGATGACCGAGACCAGCGGCACCCCGATCTGAAGGCATTTCTCGGTCGAACGGGCGATGGCCTCGCTTTGGCCGCGTTCCTCGGCGCCCTTGCCGGGATAGGCGCCGGGCGTGTCCACCAGCGTGATCACCGGCAGGCGGAACCGGTCGGCCAGATCCATCAGCCGGATCGCCTTGCGATAGCCTTCGGGCCGGGCCATGCCGAAATTGCGCGAGATGCGCGACTTGGTGTCATTGCCCTTTTCATGGCCGATCACCACGCAGGGCTTGTCGCGGAACCGCGCAAGGCCGCCCATCACCGCCTCATCCTCGCCAAAGGCGCGGTCGCCGGCCATGGGGGTGTATTCGGTGAACAGCTGTTCGATATAATCCTTGCAATGCGGACGCTCGGGATGGCGGGCGACCAGCGTCTTGCGCCAGGGATCGAGCGACTTGTAAAGGTCGCGCAGCATCTCGTCGGCTTTCTTGTCCAGCCCGGCCGCCTCTTTTTCCAGATCGACACCTTCGCCCTTGCGCGCCAGCGCGCGCAGTTCCTCGGCCTTGCCCTCAATATCGGCAAGAGGCTTTTCGAACTCCAGGTAGGTCATGCAAAGCTCCGCGATGTCATCCGGTCTGGTTGCGGCCTATATGCTTGCCGCGCGCCGGGATTGCAATGTTCAGGGCTTACCAACGGGCAAGCGCGTCCTCGTCCTCGGACCGTGCCTCGACCCATGCGCCGGGCCCCTCGGGGCCGATCTCGCGCTTCCAGAAGGGGGCGCGCGATTTCAGCCAGTCCATCAGATATTCCGCCGCCTCGAAGGCGGCCTTGCGGTGGCGCGCGGCGGTGGCGACCATCATGATCGGCTCGCCCACGCCAAGGCGGCCATGGCGATGGATGATGCGCCAATCGGCAAGCCCAAAGCGTTCCGCCGCCTGCGCGCCATAGGCCGTCAGTGCCTTTTCGGTCATGCCGGGATAATGCTCGATCTCAAGCGCGGTCAGCCGGCCGCCCTCGTCGCGGACCAGCCCGGAAAAGGCGACGACGGCGCCGGCGTCGGCGCCAAAGCCGCGCAGCTCGGTCCCGATGTCAAAGATTTCGGATTGCAGGCGCGCCGACATCTCAGCCCCCGGTCATCGGCGGAAAGAACGCGACCTCGCGCGCCCCGGCCAGGGGCGCGTCCAGATCGGCCAGTTCCTGATCCAGCGCGACCCGCACCGCCGAAAGGTCCGACAGGGCCGCCGCATGCCATTCGTCCATGGCCGCCAGCTGGGCCACCAGCTCGCGCACGGTCGTGGCGTCGGTTTCGATCCGCTCGCGCGGATGACCGATACGTTCGCGCAGCCAGGCAAAATACAGCACGTCAACGGCCATGATCGTCCCTCAGATAGGGGCGGGCCTTGTCGAAATAGTCCCAGCCGGTGATGGCGGTCAGAACCGCCGCGATCCAGATCAGCAGCAGGCCCAGCTGCGTCGCCAGATCCGACCAGCTGCTGGACCAGGGCAGGCGCGGCTCACCGACCAGCGGCGGGTGACCGACCTCGTAATATTTCAGCCCGGTGCCCAGAAACAGCACGGCAATGGCCACCATCTGGGCGGTGGTCTTCCATTTGGCGAGCTTGGTGACCTTGAGCAGCCGCGACTGGTCACCCAGAAATTCGCGCAGCCCTGCCACAAAGACCTCGCGAAACAGGATGATCGTGGCCGGCAGGATCAGCCAGGGGTTCATGCCGGAATAGCCGGTGATGACGACCACGGCGATGATGACCATGGCCTTGTCCGCGATCGGGTCCATGGCGGCGCCGAATCGGCTTTCCTGTCCCCAGAGCCGGGCAAGATAGCCGTCGAACCAATCGGTGATGGCGGCGACCAGAAACAGCACCAGGGCCGCGAAATCCGCGAAGGGCCGGCTGAGAAACAGGAACATCAGCGGCACCAGCGGCGCGGCTGCAAGTCGCAGAAGGGTCAGGATATTGGGCAATGTCCAGCGCATGGGCGCAATCTAGGCACTTGTGCGGGCCGGGGGAAGGGGGCGCGACACGTTGACGGCCCCCGGATGTGTTCGGGGTGCTTGCCCCCGGGCCTGGGTTTGATTATGAGCCGATATGTAATAACATTACATTAACGCAAACTGGAAAGGCGTTTTCGAATGAAGGGACATGATGTAAGGCAAATCGGCGCATTGGCCCTGGCGGCGGTGCTGGCTTTGGGTGCACCGGCGCTTGCGCAATCTGCCAAGCCCGCGGCCCATGATCACAGCCACGATCACGCGCATGACCACGGCCACGACCACGATCATGCCGATGACAAGGACGCCGAGGCCCGCAAGGCAATCTACAAGGGCTATTTCAAGGATGAGCAGATCGCGCCGCGCACGCTGGCCGATTGGCAGGGCGACTGGCAGTCGGTCTATCCGCTGTTGATCTCGGGCGCGCTGGACCCGGTCATGGCCCATAAGGCCGAGCATGGCGACAAGACCGCCGCCGAATACCGGGCTTATTACGAAATCGGCTACAAGACCGATGTGAACCGGATCGTGATCGACGGCGACAACGTGGCCTTCCATCGCGATGGCGGCACCGTTCAGGGCCGCTATGCCGCCGATGGCCATGAGATCCTGACCTATAAAAAGGGCAATCGCGGCGTCCGCTTCATCTATAAAAAGGTCGAAGGCGATGCGGATGCGCCCGGCTTTATCCAGTTCAGCGACCATGCCATCGCGCCGGGCAAGGCGGGCCATTATCACCTGTATTGGGGTGAGGACCGGGCCGAGATCCTGAAAGAACTGACCAACTGGCCGACCTATTACCCGGCCGCGCTGAATGCCGCGCAGGTCGTGGACGAGATGACGGCGCATTAAGCCGCTGCGGGACAGGTTCGAAAAGGGGGGCGGCAGGCCCCCCTTTGACGGTCGGCCCTAGCCCTTGTGAAAATGATCGACGATCTTTTGCGCCAGCTGTTCGCTGATGCCGTCGACGGCAATCAGATCCGCAAGACCGGCGCGGCTGACCGCCTTGGCGCTGCCGAAATGGGCCAGCAGCGCGCGCTTGCGGGCGGCGCCGACACCGGCGATTTCGTCCAGCGGGTTGGCCATGGTGGTCTTGGCCCGTTTGGCGCGATGGGTGCCGATGGCCCAGCGATGCGCCTCGTCGCGCATGCGCTGGACGAAATACAGCACCGGATCGTTCATGCGCAGCGCAAAGGGACGCTGGCCCTGGCGATAGAATTCCTCTTTGCCGTGGTCGCGATCCGTGCCCTTGGCAACGCCGATCATGGGAATGTCCTCGACCCCCAGCTCGGCCATGATCTCATGGACGGCGCTGACCTGGCCCGCGCCGCCATCGATCAGCAAAAGATCGGGCCAGGCCTCGGATTCGCGGTCCGGGTCCTCTTTCAAAAGGCGCGAAAAGCGCCGGGTCAGGACCTCTTTCATCATGCCGAAATCGTCGCCGGGCGTGATCTCGGTGCCCTTGATGTTGAACTTGCGATATTGGCTTTTGATCCAGCCCTCGGGGCCGGCGACGACCATGCCGCCGACGGCATTCGTGCCCTGAATATGGCTGTTGTCATAGATTTCGATCCGGCGCGGCGGACCCGGCAGGTCGAATGCCTCGGCCAGACCGTCCAGCAGACGCGCCTGCGCGGCGCTTTCCGACATGCGCCGGGCCAGACTTTCGCGCGCATTGCGCAGGGCGTTTTCCACCAGCTCGGCCTTTTCGCCACGCTGGGGCACGCCCAGCGTCACCTTGCGCCCGGCCTTGCCCGACAGCGCCTCGGTCATCAGATCGGGATCCTCGATCCCGTGCGACAGCAAGATCATGCGCGGCGGCACCTTGCCGTCATAGAACTGGACCAGAAAGGCCTGCATCACCTCATCGGCGGATTCGACGCCGTTCAGGCGCGGATAGAAATCGCGGTTGCCCCAGCTTTGGTTGCCGCGAATGAAAAACACCTGCACGCAGGCCTGACCGCCCTCGATATGCAGCGCGATGATATCGGCCTCGGGGACGCCGCGCGGGTTGATCGCCTGAACCGACTGGACGGCGGTCAGCGCCTTGATCCGGTCGCGCAGCGCGGCGGCGCGTTCGTATTCCATCGCCTCCGAGGCATCCGTCATCTCGCGGGCCAGATCGGCCTGAATGCGGGTCGATTTGCCCTGAAGGAACAGTTCCGCGTCCTGAACCAGCGCGTCGTAATCGGGCTTGTCGATGCGCCCGACACAGGGCGCGGCGCAGCGCTTGATCTGATACAACAGACAGGGCCGGGTGCGGCTTGAAAAGGTCGCGTCGGTGCAGCTGCGCAGCAAGAACACCCGCTGCAACTGGTTCAGCGTCCGGTTCACCGCGCCGGCGCTGGCAAAGGGGCCGTAATAGTCGCCCTTTTCCCCTTTGGCGCCGCGATGCTTCTTGATCTGGGCAAAGGGATGCGACTTGGCGACCAGAATGTTCGGGAACGACTTGTCGTCGCGCAGCAGCACGTTATAGCGCGGCTTCAGCTGCTTGATCAGGTTCTGTTCCAGAAGCAGCGCCTCGGTCTCGGTGCGCGTGGTTAGAAACATCATCGAACAGGTTTCGCGGATCATCCGCGCGATCCGCGCCGAATGCCCGGTGCCGCGCGCATAATTCGAAACCCGCGCCCGCAGGTTCCGTGCCTTGCCGACGTAAAGCACCGCCCCCTGCGCATCCAGCATCCGATAGACGCCCGGCGAGCTGTCGAGCGTCTTCAGATAGTCCTGAATCAGCGCCTGCCCGGTCTTTTGCGGCATATCAGAGGGGGGGGAATCGATCATTTTGTTAACGAAGTGATTCTTTGCTGCGGCTGCAAGTTTGAACCGGAAAGTTCAAGATTAAACCTGTCCACGGAATCTGTGGATAAGTTTGTGAATGACCTTGGGGGTATGGGGTGTTTGCCGGGGCAATCATGGGGAATTGCTGATCTGCCTAATAATTGGGCATTAAAATAACGCCATGATATTGCGGAGAATTTTTTGTCACTGGCACAATCCCCTGAAATCCTTGCCAGAATCGTGAAGAATTCGTGAAGGTCGGACCGAAAGTGGACAACTTGTCGCGCCAGAGGCGAAGAGCCCACCTATTCTACCCCCAGAATATCGGGCGTGCGCCATGCAAGGTGCTGGCCGCCATCCACACAAAGTAACTGTCCGGTGACCGCGGGGGCATCCATCAGATAGCCAAGGGCGGCACAGATATCCTCGGGGCCGGCGCCGCGTTCAAGGATGGTGGCGGCGCGCTGGCGGGCGAAATGCTCGTCGCTTTGACGCGCGCCGCGCAGCGTGGGACCGGGGCCGATGGCGTTCACCCGGATATCGGGCGCAAGCCCCTGGGCCAGGGTCCGGGTCAGCCACCAAAGCCCCGCCTTGGCAAGCGAATAGGTCATGAATTCCGGCGTCGGCTTCAGCACCCGCTGATCGATCATGTTGATGACCTGTGCCCGCGCGCGCGGCTCGCCGTCGCTGTGATCGGCCTTTGGGGCCTGATCCGCGAAGGCCTGGGTCAGGATAAAGGGCGCGCGCAGGTTCGAACCCAGATGCCGGTCCCAGCTGTCGCGCGTCGCGGTGTCGATCCGATCATGTTCAAAGATCGAGGCGTTGTTGACCAACAGATCCAGCTGACCCATTTCGGCCGTGACCCGCCCGACCAGCGCCTCGGTCTGGTCCAGATCCAAAAGATCGGCGTGGAACGCCTCGGCCCGGACGCCGAATGCGCGGGCCTCGGCGGCGGTGGCGCGGGCCTCGTCGTCCGAACCGTGGTAATGGATCGCGACATCCTGTCCCCGCCCGGCCAGATATAGCGCGATGGCCCGGCCAAGGCGCCGTGCCCCCCCGGTGATCAGTGCGGTCATAGCATCGCCCCCACATAAAGCCCGTAGGCGGCGATGAACGCCGCGCCCACGGGGCGGTTGATCGGCCAGCGCCGGAACAGGAAGGGCGCGGGCAAAAGCGCCGTCGCCAGCATGATCCACAGATCGCGATTCAGCATCTGTTCGGGCACCGGCAGCGCATCGATCAGCGCCGTGATCCCCAGAATGGACAGGATGTTGAAAATGTTCGAGCCGATGACATTGCCAAGCGCAAGATCGGCGCGGCCCCGGATCGCCGCGATGACCGAGGTCGCAAGTTCCGGCAGCGAGGTGCCGACCGCGACCAGCGTCAGGCCGATCACCGCCTCGCTGATGCCAAAGACCCGGGCGATATCGGTGGCCCCGGTGACCAGAACCTGTCCGCCCAGCGGCAGCGCGATCAACCCGATCGCCAGCCAGATCAGGATGCGCGGCCAGCCGGCGACGGTGGTCCCGGACCCGGCCTCGAGTTCGGGGACGGCGGCGCCGTCACGGCGCGCGGTCGTGATCTGACGCCAGATCACAAGGCCAAGCGTCACCAAAAGGATCAGCCCCTGCATGCGCCCGATCGGCCCCATCCAGGCCATGGCGATCAGCAAAAGCGACGCGCCCACCATCAGCACCCAGCTTTCGCGCAAATCGACATCGCGGGTCGGAATGCCCGCGATCAGCGCCGGCAGGCCCAGCACAAGCAGGATATTGGCGATGTTCGAGCCGACGACATTGCCCAATGCCATATCGGGCGACCCGTTCAGCACCGCCGCGACCGAAACGATCATCTCGGGCGCCGAGGTGCCGAAGGCGACCACCGTCAACCCGACGATCAGCGGCGGCAGACCCAGCCGAAGCGACATGGCGACGGCGCCACGCACCAGAAATTCGCCGCCCACGACCAGCGCCACCAGTCCGGCCAGAATCAGAAACAGATCGACGATCATTTATGCGGCAGCCCCAGAATCCGTGCGATGATCCGGCGCACGCCCGGGCCGGCCAGAAGCGCCAGCGCGATGATGACCAAAAGGCACAGGATGACGAATTTGATCATCCCCGGCCCGCCCCGAAACGCGAAAACGCGGCCCGTTCCTCGATGGAGTCGATGACATCATCGGCGGAAATGCCAAAGCGCCGGAACCACGGCACGCGCTGGCCATAGGTCAGAAAGCGTACCTTCTCGCCGTAAAGTTCGCGCATTTTCGGCACCAGATGGGCGATGCCATCGGCCAGCCCCAGCTCGACCGCCTCGCGGCCGGTCCAGACCTCGCCGGTGAAAAGATCGCGTCCCTCGGCCAGCCGGCCGCCGCGACGGCTGCGAATCTGATCCTGAAACGCCTGATGGATGGGGCCAAGCAGGCGGTCCAGCCGCTCGACATCCTCGGGGGTTTCGGGGCGGAACGGGTCCAGCATGGATTTCGAGCGGCCGGCGGTGTGCACGCGCCGCTCGATGCCGTGGCGCTGGATCAGTTCGGTAAAGCCGAAGCCCGCCGCGATCACCCCGATCGAGCCCAGGACCGAGCTGTCATCGGCCCAGATGTAATCCGCGCTTGAGGCCAGCCAATAGCCGCCCGATGCCGCCACATCCTCGACAAAGGCATGGACGGGGACGTCGTGATCCTGGGACAGGCGGCGGATGCGGGCGCCGATCAGGCTGGACTGCACGGGCGATCCGCCGGGCGAATTGACCGCAAGCGCGACCGCGACCGGCTTCTTGCGCCGGAATGCGCGTTCCAGCAGCGGCGCGAGCGTTGCGTCGGAAAGGCCAGAGCCGCCGCGGCCGGCGGCTCCGATGGCGCCTTGCAGGCGCAGGACGGCGACATGCGCCGGGCGGTTCAGGAATGGAATTTTCATGCCCAAGCAGATAGGCGCGCGCCGGCCCCGCGGCAAGCTTTGCGGCGCGGTTTCATACCTGTTGGGCCAGAAACGCGGCGACCTCGGCGCGGGTGGGCATGGCATTGCCCGCGCCCTTGCGGGTCACCTGAAGCGCGGCTGCGGCCGAGGCATTGCGCAGGGTGGTGGCGATATCCTCGCCCCGCGACAGGCCGGCGGCGAACCAGCCGGCAAAGCAATCCCCGGCGCCGGTCGTGTCCACGGCCTGCACGCGAAATGCCGGCTGTTCCCAGATCCGGCCGGTTTCAAGGTCGCGATATTCGGCCCCCTTGGCCCCGCGCGTGATCAACAGCCCCGCAATGGGCAGCGCCTCGCCAAAGGCGGCAAAGGTGTCGCGGGCCTCGACCTCGTTCACGGCCAGGATCGAGACATGGGGCAGCACGGCGCGCAGGGCCGCGATCTCGAAGGGGGCGGCGGAATAGATCACCCGCGCCCCGGCGGCGCGGGCATGGGCGGCGGCCTCGGCTTGCAGGGTGGTTTCGTTCTGCATCATCAGAATGTCGCCGGGACCGATCGCGGCCAGACCGCCGGTCACCAGCCCGGCGGGCAGGGCGCGATTGGCGCCGCCATGCAGGATGATTGAATTTTCGCCCTCGGCATCGACCAGAATGATCGCGTGGCCGGTCGCAACACCGTCAAGGCGCGCGACGGCCCCGGTATCGATCCCGGCCGCGCCCAGCATGTCCAGAACCCAGTCATCGCCGGTCCCCATGGCGCCCAGATGCCGCACCTGCGCCCCGGCGCGCGCCGCCGCGACCGACTGGTTGGCGCCCTTGCCGCCCAGCCCCAGCGCATGATCCAGCGAGCTGATCGTTTCGCCGACGCGCGGCAGCGCCGCCAGTCGATAGACATGGTCGATATTGATCGAGCCGAGATTATAGATGGTCATGGATCGCCTTGCCCCCTGTCACGGCCCGTTTCGCCGATTTCCCATCTGAGCGGTCGCGGCCCGGCTTGTCCATATCTCTTGCCCGAAATGCAAAACGCGCCCGCAAAGGGGCGCGTCCTGATTTCATGTCCGAAGCGATCACTCGGGCTTGCGCGGATGCTTGACCGACCACCACAGTTTCTTGTTGGTCAGATAAAGCAGCGCGGCCAGCACGATCAGGAACAGAACCGAGACAAAGCCGACCTGCTTGCGGTCCATCATCTTGGGTTCGGCCGTCCACATCAGGAAGGCGGCGACGTCCTGGGCCATCTGATCCACGGTGGCGGGGGTCCCGTCCTCGTAGGTGACCTGATCCTCGGTCAGGGGCGCGGGCATCTGGATCCAGTTCCCGGCAAAGGCGGCGTTGTGATAGAGCACGGCGCCGGCCTCTTCCTTGGTTTCGCCGTTATAGCCGGTCAGCACCGCATGGATGTATTCCGGGCCGCCGATGCCGTTGAACAGCTGGCTGATGCCCGAACCATAGGGGCCGTGGAACGCGGCGCGCGCCTTGGCCATCAGCGACAGGTCCGGCCCCATCCCCTCGCCCGAGACGGTGGGGAAGTGGTCGGTCGGAACGCGCGGGCGGTCCTCGCCGGTGGCCGGATCGGTGATGTCGAAATTCGCGGAATAGGCGCGAACCTGATCCTCGGGCAGCTGGGGGCCGCCCGGATCGGCCAGCGTGCGCAGCGGCACATAGCGCAGCCCGTGGCAGGCGGCGCAGACCTCGGTATAGACCTGAAGACCGCGCTGAAGCTGGAACTGGTCGTATTTGCCGAACGGACCCTCGAAGCTGAAGGCGATATCCTCGATATGCGCGGGCTCGTGGCTGGCGGCGGGTTCGGCCGCCGCGTGATCGGCGGCGGCATCCGACACTGCGCCCTCGGTCGCGGTCGGTTCCTCGGCCGATTCCGCCTCGACGGCGGTTTCGGCGGTGGTTCCGGCCGGCGCGTCCTCTTGCGCCGGGGTCGCGGCCTCGGCGGTTTCGGTCGGCTCAGGCTGGGCCTGACCCTCGACCGCGACGCTGGCGGCGCTTTGATCGGCCGCGTCGGTTTCGGCAACCGCCGCGGTGGCCTCGGCGGCCTCGGGCGCAGCCTCGGCTGCGGCCGGCGCTTCGGCTTCGACGGCCGCCTGACCGGCGGTGACAGCCTCGGCCGCGGCTTCAGCCGCTTGCGTGGTTGCCTCTTCGACGGCGGCCGGGGCGGCGGTCTGGGCCTCGGTCACAGCTTCGGCTGCGGCCTCGGCGGCCTGTTCGGTCGCCTGGGCGACCGGCTCGGCCGTGGCCGGGGTGGTCGCTTGCTCGGCCGCAGGGGCGACCGGGCTGGTGCTTTGATAGCTCGAACCGGCGGGGGCGGTGGTGCCCGGCGCAAGGTTCGAATCCTGGGCCACAGCGCCACCCGCCAAGGCAACGGCCAGGGCCGCAACAGCCGTGAGCGATGCGTTTCTCATGGTCATTGGTGCCTCTCCTTACTCGGCAGGATGGGTTTGGGGCCCGTAATGGGCATTGAAGTCTTCCTCGATCGTCTGCGGCATGGGCAGCGGCTTTTCGATGATGCCCAGCAGCGGCAGGATGATCAGGAAATAGGCGAACCAATAGGCCGCACCCGCCAGCGCGATATAGGGATAGATCCCCTCGGCCGGCATTGCACCCACCCACATCAGCACGACAAAGTCGACGGCCAGGATCCAGAACCACCACTTGAACAGCGGCCGGTACTGGCCCGAACGGATGCGCGAGGTATCAAGCCACGGCACCAGCGCCATGACCAGAATGGCGCCGAACATCGCCAGCACGCCAAAGAATTTGGCGTCGACGATGCCAAAGCTCAGCCAGTCGACCAGCTGCACCACCCAGACATCGGCGGTGAAGGCGCGCAGGATCGCGTAGAAGGGCAGGAAGTACCATTCCGGCACGATATGCGCCGGCGTCGCCAGCGGGTTGGCCTCGATATAGTTGTCGGGGTGGCCCAGATAGTTGGGCATGAAGCCCACGACGGCAAAGAACACCACCAGGATCACGGCCAGCGCGAACAGGTCCTTGATCACGAAATAGGGCCAGAAGGGCAGGGTGTCCTTTTCCGCCTCTTCCTTCGAGCTGCGGCGCACCTCGATGCCGGTCGGGTTGTTGTTGCCGGTGGTGTGGAAGGCCCAGATATGGACGATCACCAGCGCCGCGATGACGAAAGGCAGCAGGTAGTGCAGCGAGAAGAAGCGGTTCAGCGTCGGGTTGTCGACGGCCGGCCCGCCCAGAAGCCAGGTCTGGATCGATTCGCCGATGCCCGGGATCGCGCCGAAAAGGCCGGTGATCACGGTCGCACCCCAGAAGGACATCTGACCCCAGGGCAGCACATAGCCCATGAACGCCGTGCCCATCATGCACAGGTAAATCAGCATGCCGATGATCCAGGTCACCTCGCGCGGGGCCTTGTAGCTGCCATAGTAAAGGCCGCGGAAGATGTGGATATAGACGGCAAAGAAGAACAGCGAGGCGCCGTTGGCGTGCAGATAGCGCAGCATATAGCCGCCGTTCACGTCACGCATGATATGTTCGACGCTGGCAAAGGCCAGATCGACATGCGGGGTATAGTGCATCACCAGCACGACGCCGGTCGCGATCTGCAAAACCAGACAGAATGCCAGCACGATGCCCCAGATCCACCACCAGTTCAGGTTCTTGGGGGTGGGGATCATCAGGGTGTCATAGACCAGGCTGACGACGGGCAGGCGGCGATGCAGCCAGCGCTCAAAACCCGTCTTGGGCTCGTAATGGTCGTGGGGAATTCCGGCCATGTGCGCCTCCTCAGCCCAGCTTGATGGTGGTTTCGTTGACGAATTCGGCAACGGGAATATGCAGGTTCTGCGGCGCGGGGCCTTTGCGGATGCGGCCGGCCGTATCGTAATGCGAACCGTGGCACGGGCAGAACCAGCCGCCGAAATCGCCGGCACCGTCGCCGATCGGCACGCAGCCCAGATGGGTGCAGACGCCGATCATCACCAGCCATTCGCCGGCCTCGTCCATGGTGCGGTTCTGGTCGGTCGCGGACTCGCCGGGCTTGTTGGCGTTTTCCGCGTTCTGGTCGATCAGCTGATTCAGCTCGACCTCGCGACCCTTCTGGATCTCTTCCTCGGTGCGGCGGCGGATGAACACAGGCTTGCCCAGCCATTTCACCGTCAGCTGCGAACCGACTTCGACGCCGCTGATATCGACCTGAATCGACGAGAGCGCCTGAACGTCAGCCGAAGGGTTCATCTGGTTGACAAGCGTCCAGGCGGCGGCCCCGGCCGCGACCGTGCCGGCACCGGCCGTCGCGAAATAGAGGAAGTCCCTCCGGGTGCCGTGTTCGCCTGCGTGTTCATCTGCGTGGGACACGGATTTGATCTCCATTCTTGCCCCTTTAGGGGGCGATACGACCGAACGGGCCGTGACACGGCACAGCCCTCGCCTAGGCGGTTCTAGCGATCAATTTCCCGTCAGTCCAGAAGGCCAGAGCCGGCGATGTGCCGCAAAACGACGCAGGTGTGGGATTTTAGCTGCGGCAAGGCCGGGACGGACCGGCAGCGGTCAAAGCAGGCCCTCGCTGCGAAAGCTCAGCTCGCGGGATTTTCCGATGATCAGGTGGTCATGGACCGCGATTCCCATAACCTCGCCGGCGGTCACGATGCGGGCCGTCATGGATATATCGGCCTCGGACGGGGTCGGGTCGCCCGAGGGGTGGTTATGGACCAGGATCAGCGCGCTGGCCGTCAGTTCCAGCGCCCGGCGCATGATTTCGCGCGGATAGACGGGGACGTGATCGACGGTGCCGCGGGCCTGTTCCTCATCCGCGATCAGCACGTTCTTGCGGTCCAGATACAGCACCCGGAACTGTTCGATATCGCGATGCGCCATGGCGGTGTGGCAATAATCCAGCAGCGCGTCCCAGCTGGTCAGAACCGGGCGGTGCATGACGCGGGCGCGGGCCAGCCGCTGGGCCGCCGCCTCGACGATCTTGAGTTCCTGAATGACGGCGGGTCCGACGCCCGCGATTTCGGCCAGCCGCGCGGGCGGGGCCGACAGCACGCGGTTGAAATCGCCGAACCCATCCATCAGCCGGCGGGCCAGCGGCTTGACGTCCTGTCGCGGAATGGCGCGAAACAGCACCAGTTCCAGCAATTCGTAATCGGGCATGGCCCCGGCGCCGCCCTGCATGAAGCGTTCGCGCAGCCGCGCCCGGTGATCGGCCAGATAGCTGGGCACCCGCCCCGCGCCCGCGGTCAGTCCGGCGCGGGACAACAACGCCTCATCCCCCGCCGGGTCAGGGGCGGGGGTAAAGAGCGGAAGCGGTGCTTCGTGAAAGGCGCGATTCGATCCCATGGCGACAGCCTGCCATGGAAAGGGTAAAGAAGGCGTTAACCCTTTAGCCCTTCATCTCGTCCCAGAACCCCTTGATTTTTTGGAAAAACCCTTGGGTCTGGGGGTTGTTGTCGGCCTTGATGTCCTCGAACTCGCGCAAAAGCTCTCGCTGCCGGGCGGTCAGGTTCACCGGGGTTTCGACGGTCATTTCGATCAGCATGTCGCCCGCTTCGCCGTTCAGGCCGGGGCCGTGGCGCAGGGGGGGCATGCCCTTGCCGCGCAGGCGCAGCTGCCGGCCCGATTGCGTGCCGGCCGGAACCTTGACGCGCGAACGGCCGCCGTCGATCGTCGGCACCTCGATTTCGCCGCCAAGGGCGGCGGTGGCCATGCTGACCGGCACCTGACAGGCCAGCATCTTGCCATCGCGCAGAAAGATCGGGTGTTCCTTGACCTCGATAAAGATATACAGATCGCCCGCCGCCCCGCCGCGCATCCCGGCCTCGCCCTCGCCGGCAAGACGGATGCGGGTGCCGGTTTCGACCCCGGCGGGGATGTTCACCGACAGCGCGCGTTCCTTTTCGATGCGGCCGGCGCCCTGACATTCCTTGCAGGGATTCTTGACGATCTGGCCCTGGCCGTTACAGGTCGGACAGGTCCGTTCGACGGTGAAAAAGCCCTGGGTCGCGCGCACCTTGCCCATGCCCGAACAGGTCGGACAGGTCGCCGGTTCGACCGCGCCCTCGGCCCCGGTGCCATTACAGGCCCCACAGGCGACCGAGCCGGGCACATTGATGGTTTTCTGCACGCCGTTATAGGCGTCCTCCAGCGAAACCCGAAGGTTATAGCGCAGATCCTGTCCCCGGCTGGCGCGGGCGCGACCGCCCCCGGCGCCGCCGCGGCGCCCCATCATGTCGCCGAACAGATCCTCGAAGACATCGGCAAATGCCGAGCCGAAATCGCCCTGACCATTGCGCCCGAAACCGCCAAAACCGCCGCCGCCATTTTCAAAGGCGGCATGGCCAAAACGGTCATAGGCGGCCTTTTTCTGGTCGTCTTTCAGGCATTCATAGGCCTCGTTCACTTCCTTGAACTCGGCCTCCGAGACCTTGCAATCCTTGTTGCGGTCAGGGTGCAGCTGTTTTGCCTTGGTGCGATAGGCCTTCTTGATGTCATCGGCCGATGCAGCCCGCGCAACACCCAGCACATCGTAATAGTCACGTTTCGCCATGTTTATCGCGTCCGGGGTCCTTCAAGAAATGGCCGGCCCGTGCGGGTCTGCAACGGGCCGGCCGAACGGTTTACATCGCGCTTACTTGCGCTTGTCTTCGCCGAGATCCTCGAAATCGGCATCGACGATCTCGTCATCGACGTCGCGGGGACCGGCTTCGGGTTCGGCATCGCCATTGCCGCCTTCGGCCTGGCTGGCCTTGTAGATGGCCTCACCCAGTTTCATCGAGGCATCCATCAGGTTCTGGATGCCGCCCTTGATCTTGCCGGCATCGTCCGACTTGATGGTGTCTTCCAGCGCGCCGACGGCCAGTTCGATCGCCTCGACGGTCGAGCCGTCCACCTTGTCGCCATGCTCTTCCAGCGACTTCTTGGTGGTGTGGATCAGGCTTTCGGCCTGGTTCTTGGCCTCGACCAGTTCCTTGCGGGTCTTGTCGGCCTCGGCATTGGCCTCGGCGTCCTTGACCATCTGGTTGATCTCGTCATCCGACAGCCCGCCCGAGGCCTGGATGGTGATCTTTTGCTCTTTGCCGGTGCCCTTGTCCTTGGCGGAAACCGACACGATGCCGTTGGCGTCGATGTCGAAGGTCACCTCGATCTGGGGCATGCCGCGCGGTGCCGGCGGGATGTTTTCCAGATTGAACTGGCCCAGCAGCTTGTTGTCGGCGGCCATTTCCCGTTCGCCCTGGAACACGCGGATGGTCACCGCGTTCTGATTGTCCTCGGCGGTCGAGAAGATCTGCGACTTCTTGGTCGGGATCGTGGTGTTGCGGTCGATCAGGCGGGTGAACACGCCACCCAGCGTCTCGATGCCCAAAGACAGCGGCGTCACGTCGAGCAGGACCACGTCCTTGACGTCGCCTTGCAGCACGCCGGCCTGAATGGCGGCGCCAAGGGCCACGACCTCATCGGGGTTCACACCCTTATGCGGTTCCTTGCCGAAAAACGCGGTCACTTCCTCGACGACCTTGGGCATGCGGGTCATGCCGCCGACCAGAACGATCTCGTCGATGTCGCCTTTCGACATGCCGGCATCTTTCAGCGCGTCGGCCACGGGCTTCATGGTCTTCTTGATCAGGTCGCCGACCAGGCTTTCCAGCTTGGCGCGGGTCAGCTTCATCACCAGGTGCAGGGGCGTCCCGCTATTGGGGTCCATGCTGATGAAGGGCTGGTTGATTTCGGTCTGGCTGGCCGAGCTGAGTTCGATCTTGGCCTTTTCCGCCGCCTCTTTCAGGCGCTGAAGGGCCATTTTGTCACGGGTCAGGTCGACGCCGTGCTCTTTCTTGAACTCGTCGGCAAGGTAATTGACGATGCGCATGTCAAAGTCTTCACCGCCCAGGAACGTGTCCCCGTTGGTGGATTTGACCTCAAAGAGACCATCGTCGATTTCCAGAATGGTGATGTCGAAGGTGCCGCCGCCAAGGTCATAGACCGCGATGGTTTTCGAATCTTTCTTGTCCAGACCATAGGCCAGCGCGGCGGCGGTCGGTTCGTTGATGATGCGCAGCACCTCAAGCCCGGCGATCTTGCCGGCGTCCTTGGTGGCCTGACGCTGGGCGTCGTTGAAATAGGCGGGAACGGTGATGACGGCCTGGGTAACCGGCTCGCCCAGATAGGATTCGGCGGTTTCCTTCATCTTGCCCAGGATCATGGCGCTGATCTGCGAGGGCGAATAATTCTCGTCCCGGGCCTCGACCCAGGCGTCGCCATTGCCGCCATCGACGATGGCATAGGGGACCAGCTTGCGATCCTTTTCGACCTCGGGGTCGGTCAGGCGGCGGCCGATCAGGCGCTTGACGGCGAAAACGGTGTTCGAGGGGTTGGTGACGGCCTGGCGCTTGGCCGGCTGACCGACCAGTCGCTCGCTATCGGTGAAGGCGACGATCGAAGGGGTCGTACGCGCGCCTTCCGAATTCTCGATAACCTTGGGCTGGCTGCCGTCCATGATGGCGACGCAGCTGTTGGTGGTCCCGAGGTCGATGCCGATGACTTTAGACATGCAATAACCTTTCTTGCGGCGATATTACGGGTTGCGGGTCCCATGAGGCCCCCGAAACCCAATCCCTGGATTGGAGACGAAGGCGCGCGATGCGCAATCCTTCGCGGTTCATGGGCCTATATAGGAAGGGGCCAGACGGCCTGCAAGCAGCGCGAAGCCCGGAATGAGTGGCTTTTTCACATGCGATGGCCGGGCCCCCGGCGGCCGGTCCGCGCCTCTTGGAACGGGCCTGCCGGCACCCATTGCGGCCACCGGCCTCAGCGTCCGGCCGACCAGCTGATCGAGACGGATTTGCGCGTCACGAATTCCGCCATCAGCCCGATCATCAGCAAAGCCAGCGTGGCATAGACCGGATATTCCAGATTCGAGTTGCGCGGCGAATAGTTGATGAAGGCGAAGCCGCGCGTCTGGTCGATGATGTGAAAGAGCGGGTTCCACGCGAAAATATGCAGCATCGCCGAGGGCATGGTGTTGGCCACGAACATTTTTCCCGAAAACACCATGTTCAGCCGCTGATAAAGCTGGGTCAGCACGGTCGCGGCCTGCGGCCACCATGGCCGGATCGACATGAAGATCAGCCCGATCGCACAGCCCGAGAACCAGGCCAGCAGCAGCATCGCGTAACAGGCCAGCGGACGGTCGATATGGATCGGTTGGACCAGGTAATTATAGGCCGTCAACACCACCAGCGCCGAAAACGTCTGCTTGTAAAGCGCGGCCAGCGCGGCGGCGGTGATCACCACGGCGGTGTTCATCGGGCCGTGCTTCATCATCTGATTGTTGGGGTTTCCCGCGTTGGAAACCGCGCCCATGGCCTGTGAATGGGCCATGAACATGAAGATGCCAGTCATGATATAGACGATGAAATCGCCCCGGATCGGCGAGGTGCGGACCCCCACGATGGCATAGATCAGGTAAAAGCCCAGGATCATCGCGATCGCCTGCATGACCGTCATCAACAGCCCGACGAGGGCATTGCGTTGACCCTTGCGCAGGTTGTTGACCGTGACATGATAGATCAGGGCCAGCGTCGTGAACGCGGCCTCGACCATGTTGCGATTGCGCCGCTGCGTGAACATGGACGACTGGTCTTTCGCCTAGGGGTTGGCCGGGCGCTTGCCCTGCGCGATCCGTCACATCATAAGGGGCCGGAATGCCGGTTACAATCGGTGCCGAGTGCCGGCAAGCCCGGTGCGGAAAGGAAAAACCATGCAATTCGAACCAATGATTGCCGAAATGCGCCGCCTCGCCCTGCAGGCCGGGGATGAAATCATGCGCATCTATGGCGCCGAGGATTTCGAGGTCCGCGCGAAATCCGACGCCTCGCCGGTGACCGAGGCCGACGAGGCCGCCGACGCGCTGATTTCCGCCGGGCTGCGCGCGGCCTTTCCCGATATCCCGCTGGTGACCGAGGAACAGGCCGCCACCCATGGTCAGAGCCTGTCCACCTTTCTGATCGTGGATCCGCTGGACGGGACCAAGGAATTCGTGCAGCGGCGCGGCGATTTCACTGTCAACATCGCCTATGTCGAAAACGGCGTGCCGCGTTTCGGCGTGGTCTATGCCCCCGCCAAGGAGCGGCTTTTCTATACCACCGCCAGCGGCGGCGCGGTCGAGGAAAAGGCCCCCTTCGGCGCCGAGCCGGGCGAGGTCACACCGATTGGCGTCAATTCCACGCCCGACAATCGCGGGCTGATGGTCGTGGCCTCGAAATCGCATCGCGACGCGGCGACGGACGAATATATCAACCGCTACGGGGTGCGCGACATGACCTCGGCGGGCAGCTCGCTGAAATTCTGTCTGGTCGCCACGGGCGAGGCGGATCTTTATCCGCGTCTGGGCCGGACCATGGAATGGGATACGGCGGCGGGGGATGCGGTCCTGCGCGGTGCCGGCGGCGAGGTGGTGCGCTTTGACGACCATACCGCGCTGAGCTATGGTAAGCCGGGCTTTGAAAACCCGTTCTTCATCGCCTTTGCCCCGGGCGTTCTGTTGGCGCGGGACTGATCCCATGTCGGTGGTCATCGTCATCCCCGCCCGCCATGCCTCGACCCGCTATCCGGGCAAGCCGCTGGTGGAATTGCGCGGCGCCGCCGGACAGGGGCTCAGCCTGATCCGCCGCAGCTGGGAGGCGGCGCAGGCCGTCGCCGGCATCGACCGCGTGATCGTCGCCACCGATGACGACCGCATCCGCGAACATGCCGAAAGCTTCGGCGCCGAGGTCGCGATGACCTCGACCGCCGCCCGCAATGGCACCGAGCGCTGTGCCGAGGCGGTGGCCAATCTGGGCCTGACGCATGAGATCGTGGTGAACCTGCAAGGCGACGCGCCGCTGACGCCCGCGTGGTTCGTCGAGGATCTGGTCGCCGGGCTTGGCGCCGATCCGGGCGCCGATGTGGCGACGCCGGTCCTGCGCTGCAATGGCGCCATGCGCTCCGAGCTGATCGCCGACCGGGTGGCGGGGCGCGTCGGCGGCACCACCGCCGTCTTTGGCCATGACCGGCGCGGGCTTTATTTCTCGAAAGAGGTCATTCCCTATGTGGGCCACGATTTCGGGCCCAGCGATCCGACCCCGGTCTATCACCATGTCGGCGTCTATGCCTATCGCCCGGCGGCGCTGGCGGAATATCCGACCTGGCCCGAGGGCCGGCTTGAGGCGCTTGAGGGGCTGGAACAGCTGCGTTTCCTTGAACGTGGCCGCCGCATCCTGTGCGTCGAGGTCGAGGCGCGGGGCCGCGAGTTCTGGGAATTGAACAACCCTTCGGACGTGGCCAAGCTTGAGGCGATGATGCAGCGGATGGGCATCGCCTGATGGTTCAGCCGCCGGGGCGGCCGCCGCCGACAAGCGTGGTCATCGTCTCGCGGCACCGGCCGCAGGCGCTGGCGCGCTGTCTGGAGGCGCTGACCCGGCAAAGCCACCCGGATTTCGAAATCGTGCTGGTCGCCGACCCGGATGCGGTGGGCGCCCGCCCCGATCTGCCGCTGAAGCGTCTTGCATTCGACCGGGCCAATATCTCGGAGGCGCGCAATGCCGGCATCGCGCTGGCGGCCGGCGAGGTGGTGGCCTTTATCGACGATGATGCATTGGCCGTGCCGGGCTGGGCCGAGGCACTGACCGCGCCTTTCGCCGATCCGCGCGTGCTGGCGGCGACCGGTTTCACCCGTGGCCCCGACGGGCTGAGCTGGCAGGCGCGGGCCGAACGGATGACCCGATCGGGACAGGCGCTGGCGCTGGATCTGGATCGCCCCGCGCTGCTTGCGCCCGAGGCGGGCCTGCCGATCAGCACCATCGGCACCAATTGCGCCTTTCGCCGGGACGCGCTGGCCGCGATTGGCGGCTTTGATCCGGCATTCGCCTATCATCTGGACGAAAGCGACGTGAACATGCGCATGGCGGCGCGGTTTCCACAGGCGCTGACGGCGGTGGTGCCGCGGGCGCAGGTGATCCACGGCATCGCGCCCGGCGCGGCGCGCGCCGCCGGCAATGTGCCGCGCGATCTGACCGCGATCGGGCGCTCGGCCGCGATCTTTGCCGCGCGCCATGGCGGGAAGTTGGACTGGACCCGTCACAGCCAGCGCCGGCGGCTGCTGCGTCATATGGTGGCGGGGCGGCTGGATCCCTTTGCCGTGGCGCCGCTGTTGGCCTCGCTGGAACGCGGCATCGCCGAGGGTATGGCGCAGGGGGGCACGGTTCCGCCACCGCCCGACCCGCCGGATTGGGTCGCCCCGCCGAGGTTTCATCGGCTTGAAACCCGGGTTCCGCCGCATCTTGTGCTGTCGGGCTGGTCCTGGCAGCGGCGGCGGTTGCGGGCCGAGGCGGCGCGGGCGGTGGCCGGGGGCGCGCTGGTGACGGTGCTCTTGCTGACGCCGGGGGTGCAACCGCACCGGATGCTGTTGACCCGGGGCGGATGGTGGGAACAGCGCGGCGGTCTTTGGGGCGCGTCGCAACCGGGGGATTCTTCAATGGTTTTGATGGGTTGGGCGGCGCGAATCCGCCGTGAGGGGCCAAAACTTCTGGACCTTGGTTCGAAATAGGCGGAAACTTGCCCCGAACGCGCGCTTTGGCATAACGAGAATTCTTTTTACGGAACAGTTCGGTTTGTTGCGGGCTTGTTGCGTAGACGCGGACAAACGGGGATAACGTGCCCGATGTTGGCGAAATGTTCAGGAGACATCTAAATGAGTCGTAAAGTTACCAAGGCCATCTTTCCTGTAGCCGGCCTTGGCACCCGTTTCCTTCCCGCCACGAAAAGTATTCCCAAGGAAATCATGACCTTGGTGGATCGTCCGTTGATCCAGTACGCGATCGACGAGGCCCGGGCGGCGGGGATCAAGGAATTCATCTTCGTGACCTCGCGCGGCAAGGGCGCGCTGGAGGATTATTTCGACCACGCCCATGAGCTGGAATCGAATCTGAAAAAGGCCAACAAGACCGACCTGCTCGATATCCTGCGTGGCACGAACATGGATTCGGGCGCCATCGCCTATATCCGTCAGCACAAGGCGCTTGGGCTGGGGCACGCGGTCTGGTGCGCGCGTCGTCTGGTCGGCGAAGAGCCCTTTGCCGTCATTCTGACCGATGACGTCATCATGGGCGAGCCGCCCTGTCTTCAGCAGATGATCGAGGCCTATCAGGAAACCGGCGGCAGCATGGTCGCCACCATGGAAGTGCCGCCCGAAAAGACCAAGGCCTACGGCGTTCTGGACGTGGTCGAGGATATGGGCGCCATCGTCCGCGCCAAGGGCATGGTCGAAAAGCCCAAGGAAAACCCGCCCTCGAACCTTGCCGTGATCGGCCGCTATATCCTTGCGCCGACGGTCATGCACAATCTCAACAAGCTCAAGCAGGGCTCGGGCGGCGAGATTCAGTTGACCGACGCCATCGCCGACGAGATCGAGGAAGGCCGCGACGTCTTTGGCCTGCGCTTCCGCGGTCAGCGTTTCGATTGCGGCTCGAAGGCTGGTTTCCTTCAGGCGACGGTGGCCTTTGGTCTGGCGCGCGACGATCTGAAGCATGAATTCGGCGACTATCTGGAAGATGTCATGTCCATGCGCAAGGCGGCGGAATAAGGCATGGCGCAGACGGTACTGGTGACCGGGGGTGCGGGCTATATCGGCTCGCACGCCTGCAAGGCCCTGCGGGATGCGGGCTTCGTGCCCGTGACTTACGACAACCTGTGCACCGGCTGGCAGCAGGCCGTGAAATTCGGCCCCTTTGAACAGGGCGATCTTCTGGACCGCGCCCGGCTGGACGAGGTGTTTGCCCGTCACAAGCCGGTTGCGGTGATGCATTTCGCCGCGCTGAGTCAGGTCGGCGAGGCCATGGCCCAGCCGGGCAAGTACTGGCGCGGCAATGTCAGCGCCTCGCTCAGCCTGATCGAGGCGGCGCTGGCGGCGGGGGTGCGCGATTTCGTGTTCTCGTCGACCTGCGCGACCTATGGCGATCACGACGGGGTGGTGCTGGATGAAAACACCCCGCAGCTGCCCTTGAACGCCTATGGCGCATCCAAGCGCGCGATCGAGGACATGCTGAAGGATTTCGGCGCCTCGGACGGGCTGCGCAGCGTGATCTTCCGCTATTTCAACGTGGCGGGCGCCGATCCCGACGGCGAGGTGGGCGAATTCCATCAGCCCGAAACCCATCTGGTGCCGCTGATCCTTGATGCCATCGACGGCAAGCGCCCGGCGCTGACCATTCACGGCACCGATTACCCGACGCCGGACGGCACCTGCATCCGCGACTATGTCCATGTCATGGATCTTGTCGATGCGCATGTGCTGGGCCTGCGCCATCTTCTGGATGGCAAGGTCGCGGCGGGCGGGCACGAGGTGTTCTGTCTGGGCACCGGCAACGGCTTTTCGGTCCGCGAGGTGATCGACCAGTCCGGCCATGTCACCAACCGCCCGGTCCCGGTCAGCGAAGGTCCGCGCCGCGCCGGCGATGCGGTCAAGCTGGTTTCGGGCAGCGAAAAGGCGGTGGCGGTCTTGGGCTGGAACCCGGCGCGCTCGACCATGCCACAGATGATCCGCGATGCCTGGCGCTGGCACCAGAACGGCGGTTATGACGGCTGATCCGGCGATCCTGCTGGATGTATCGCGCCTGATCTCGCGTCTGGGGGCGGGGCCTGCCACCGGCATCGACCGGGTCGAGGCCGAATGGCTGGCCCATATGCAGACGCGCCCGCATCTGTTGCTGTGCCGGACCGGCGGGGGGCAGCTTTTGCTGCCGCCCGCGGCGGGGGCGGCTATCCTGGACTGGATCGCGGGGCGCGGGCTTGAGGCGCTGCCGGCGCCGGGGTTGATGGACCGGCTGCGGGGGCGGCGCGATCTGCGCGCCCGCGCGGGGGCGGCGCTGCGGCGGATGGCGCTTGCCCGGACGGGGCGCGACGGGCACGGGCTGGTGCGCCATCTGCGCCGGCATCTGCCCGGTCCCGTGGCCGATGGGGTCTATGTCAATGTCGGCCATGCCAACCTGCGCCCGGTGCTGTGGCAAAATCTGCGCGGGCTGCGCCGGGTGGTGCTGATCCATGACACGATCCCGTTGGATCACCCCGAATTCACCCGCGCCGGGCAATCCGAACGCTTTCGCGCCCGGTTCCGCGCGGCGGTGGGGCAGGCGGATCTGATCCTGACCATTTCCGGGGCCGCGCGGGCCGATATCCTGCGCTGGCGCGCGACGCTGGGCCTGCCCATTCGCGCCCCTGTCGAAGCCGTGGCTTTGGCCACGCGCCTGTCGCCCGAGGGGGCGGCGGTGCCCGATATCGCCACCGACCGGCCGTTCTTTGTCACCCTTGGCACCATCGAGCCGCGCAAGAACCATGCCGTGCTGCTGGATGCCTGGCAGGAGCTGGGCCGCCGCCTGCCCGCCGCGCGGATGCCGCGGCTTTATATCATCGGGCGTCGGGGCTGGGAAAACCGCGAGGTGTTCGCCCGCCTCGACGCGCTGCCGCAGGACGGTCTGGTGCGCGAATTCGCCGGGCTCGACGATGGACAGGTGGCCTGGCTTCTGGCGCGCAGCCACGGGCTCTTGATGCCCAGCCGCGCCGAGGGATTCGGCCTGCCGCTGACCGAGGCGGCCGGGCGCGGCATTCCGGTCCTGTCGACGCCGCTTGCCTCGGCGCGAGAGGTCATGGGCGATTACGCGCGCTGGTTGTCGCCCGACGATCCGCGCGCCTGGGCGGGGGCCGTCGCGCTGTTGGCGGGGGCAGTTCCGTTGCGTCTGCAAAGCCTTGCCGTGCGCGATTGGGACACATACTTCGCCGAAATCAATGAAGTGCTGCGTGCAAAGTTGCAGCTTGGGATGTCTGTGTCTAAGTCCTGATCTATTGGATAGGGGTGTTTTAGGGTCGTGCGGCGCCTGTTTCGTATCTTTCGGCGCAAGCTGCGCCTTCGCGCTCGCCGGCAATGGCTTTTGGGGCGCGCGATCCGGCGGGGGCGGCGGCTGCGGCCGGTCGTCGACAATACCGCCGGCATCGGGGCGGGCGATATCCTGTTGTTCATGACGCTGCGCAACGAAATCGCGCGTCTGCCCTATTTCCTGAAATATTACCGCGATATGGGCGTGCGGCATTTTCTGGTCGTCGATAACGGATCGGACGATGGCGGGCGCGAATATCTGGCCGGGCAACCCGATGTGTCGCTTTGGCTGACCCATGCCAGCTATAAGGAAGCGCGCTTTGGCATCGACTGGATGAACTGGCTTTTGCGTCGTTACGGCACCGGGCATTGGTGCCTGACGGTCGATCCCGACGAATTCCTGGTCTATCCGCATTACGACACCCGGCCGTTGCAGGCGCTGACCGATTGGCTGGATGCATCGGCCCTGCGGTCGTTTTCGGCCATGCTTCTGGACATGTATCCCAAGGGCGACCTGACCGCCGAGCCCTATCGCAGCGGCCAGAACCCGTTCGATATCGCCTGCTGGTTCGATCCGGCGAATTATTCGATCCGCAAGAACGGACTATACGGCAATCTGTGGATTCAGGGCGGCGTCCGGGGGCGGGTCTTTTTTCCCGACGATCCCGAAAACGGGCCGGCGCTGAACAAGATCCCGCTGGTGCGCTGGGAACGCGGCTATGTCTATGCCAGCTCGACCCATATGCTGCTGCCGCGGGCGCTGAATCTGGTCTATGACGAGAATGGCGGCGAAAAGGCCTCGGGCTGTCTGTTGCATGCCAAGTTTCTGTCCACCTTCGTCGAGAAATCCGCCGAAGAGCTGAACCGCAAGCAGCATTATGCCAACAGCCACGAATACAAGGCCTATCACAACGCGATGCAATCGGCCCCGTCGCTGTGGTGCGCGCAATCCTGTCGGTTCGAGGACTGGCGCCAGCTTGAGGATCTTGGCCTGATCTCGACGGGGAACTGGGCATGAGCGCGGGCATCCCCATTGAGGATATCCGGCTGGGCGTGGTGATGCTGTGCCACAATGAGCCGATCATCGCGGCCCGCATGGCGCGGGCATGGGCCACGGGCGGCGCGGCGGTGGCGATCCATGCCGATGCCAAGATGCCGGCAAGCGAACTTGCGGCGATGCGCGAACAGCTTGGCGATCTGGCGGGGCTGCGTTTCAGCCGCCGCCATGCCTGCGAATGGGGCACCTTCAGCCTGGTGCAGGCGACCCAGGATGCCTGTTCGCTGCTTTTGCGCGAATTTCCCGACCTGACCCATGTGATGGTCGTGTCGGGATCCTGTCTGCCGCTGCGCCCGGTGGCCGATCTTTGCGCGTTTCTGGCCCGCCATCCGCGCCGCGATTTCATCGAAAGCGTCACCGCCGAGGATGTCGGCTGGACCGTGGGCGGCCTGAACGAGGAACGCTTTACCCTGCGTTTCCCCTTTGCCTATCGCCGGCGGCGCAAGCTGTTCGACCGCTATGTCGCCTTTCAGCGCAGGATCCGCTTTCGGCGCCGCATTCCACAGGGGCTGGTGCCGCATCTGGGGTCGCAATGGTGGTGCATGACGCGCGGCACGCTGTCCGCCATTCTGGACGATCCGCGCCGGGCCGAATTCGACCGCTATTTCCGGCGCGTCTGGATCCCCGATGAAAGCTATTTCCAGACCCTCGCGCGCCGCCATTCGTTGCAGATCGAAAGCCGCTCGTTGACGATGTCCAAGTTCGACGATCAGGGCAAACCCTATATCTTTTATGACGATCACCTGAACATGCTGCGGGAATCGCGGGGCTTTGTGGCGCGCAAGATCTGGCCAAAGGCGCATCGGCTTTACGATTATTTCCCGCATGAGGATCCAGCAAGCGCGCCGGATGCCGAACCCGCGCCCCAGCGGCTGGAACGCATGGTCGCCCATGCCGTCGCGCGGCGCCGGCTGGGCCGGCCGGGCCTTTACATGCAAAGCCGCTTTCCCGTGAAGGATCGCGAAAACGGCAAGACATCGGCCCCCTATGCGGTCTTGCAGGGGTTCACCGAGATATTTCCCGATTTCGGGCCGTGGCTGGCGGCGCGGATCGATGCCGATGTGCATGGCCATCTGTTCGCCCCGCATGGCGCGGAATTTGCCGGCCGCGTCTCGATCGGGCCGGGATGCCTGTCCGACAGCGCGGCGCTGCGCGATCTGGATCCGCGCAGCTATGTCGCGAACCTGATCCGCATCTCGCGGCGGATGCAGGTCTGGCAATACAGCCCCCGCGACGAGCAATATCTGAACTGGTTCATGGCCACCGATCCCAATGCCCGCATCTTTGTCATCACCGGGGCATGGGCGGTGCCGCTTTTGCATTCCGGCATGCCGTTCGACGACATCCGCCGCGTAGCCGCCGTCCTGCAACGGGTCGAGCTGGAACAGATCGACATCCTGCATTCCGTCTGGCTCAAGGCGCGGACGCGGATCTGGGATCTGGGCGATTTCTGTGCCCGGCCCTCGGCCGCGCTGCGCGGATTGATCGAGGAACTGGGCGGCGACCCCGAAGCGGCGGTGAACCTGCCGCCGATGCGCAAGATGGCGGCCATGGGGCGGTTCCTGCAACGCCTGCGCAATGCCGGGCTGCGGCCGCAATTGATGGGGGATTTCCCGGCCGCCGAAACGACGAATTTCAGGAAAGACGATTGATATGACCGATTCCTTTCGCGGCTTTGTCATCTTTGCCGAGATGCGCACCGGCTCGAACCTGCTTGAGGCGACGCTGAACGCGATCAAGCGCGTCACCTGCTTCGGCGAAGCGTTCAACCCCTATATGATGGGCTGGCCCGACAAGGACGAGCTCAAGGGCATCACCATGGCCGAGCGTGATGCCGATCCGCTGCCGCTGCTCAGGGCCATTTTCGACAAGCCCAACCACCTGCCGGGCTTTCGCTATTTCCACGATCACGATCCGCGCGTCTTTGACGCCATCATGGACGACAAAAGCATCGCCAAGATCGTGCTGACCCGCAATCCGGTCGACAGCTATGTCTCGACCGCGCTGGCCCGCGCCACCAATCAGTGGAAGCTGAACGAGACCGAGACCCCGATCCCCGCCAGCGCCCATTTCGACGGTGCCGAGTTCCGCGAGGTCACCGACCGCATCGAAGAATTTCAGCTGCGCGTGATGCATCGTCTGCAAGCCACCGGCCAGACCGGGTTCTGGCTGGGCTATGAGGATCTGCGCGATGCCGGGGTGATGACCGGACTCATGCATTGGTTGGGGCGGACCGATCTGAAACGGGTCGAGCCGGCCAGCGATCAGGTCCCGCAAAACCCGCGCGAGCTGGCCGAAAAAGTCAGCAATTTCGATGAGATGCAGGCGGAACTGGCGCGGCTGGATCCGTTCATGCTGCGCCGCATTCCGAATTTCGAACCGCGCAAGGGCCCGGCCGTACCCACATTCATCGCCGCCGAGGCGGGCAAGGGCCTGATCTATATGCCGATCAAGGGCGGCCCGTCCGCGCGGATCGCCGGCTGGCTGGGCGCCATGGCGGCGGTCCGGGACGATTTCAACCAGAACGACCTGCGCCAGTGGAAGCGCGAGCATGCCGGCCATCGCAGCTTTACCGTGCTGCGCCATCCCCTGTTGCGGGCATGGACCGCGTTCGAGACGCTTTTGCGCGGGCGCAATGGTGAGCTGCGCCAGCTGATGCGCGACATTCACCGCGTCGCCTTGCCCCCGGACGAGGAACTGGCGGCGCTGGACGATGCCCGCAAGGCCGAACTCTTTGCCGCGTTTCTGGATTTCCTGCGCCGCAATCTGAACGGCCAGACCACCTTGCCCTGTTATCCCGGCTGGGCCAGCCAGTCCGAGGTTCTGGCCGGATTTTCCCGATTTGGCGCCCCCGACATGGTGCTGCGCGAGGCAGAGCTGGCGCGCGATCTGGATTGGCTGGCCGCCGGCGCGGGCATCGCCAAGCCCGCCGCCCTGCCGGGAGACGAGCCGGATTACCCCGATTTTCTGGAAGAGCAAAGCCTGCGCAGCGCGGCGAAAAAGGCCTATCTGCGCGATTACGTCGCCTTTGGTTTTGGGGGCCGGCCCTAGCCGGGGATCGCGCGATCACCCCTGCGGCGTCATCGCCTTGCGCTGGCGCGACCGTTCCAGCCCCAGCTGACGTTCGCGCCAGATGATCAGGATGCCGGCCAGAATGACCAGTGCCGCGCCCAGCAGCATCACCATCGTCGGCGCCTCGCCAAAGATGAACCAGCCGATGGCCAGCGCCAGCAGCATCGAGACATATTCGAACGGCGCGATCAGCGAGGCATCGGCATGGCGATAGGCCGAGGTCATCAGGATTTGTCCCAGCCCGCCCAAAAGCCCGATGCTGACCAAAAGCACGGCCTCGCGCAGGCTGGGCACCACCCAGCCAAAGGGCAGGGTCAGCAGGCCGAGGATCGTCGAGGTGATCGAAAACCAGAACACGATGGCGGAGATCCGTTCCTCATGCACGAGCTTGCGCACAAAGATCTGGGCAAGCGCCGTGCAGGCGGCGGCGCCCAGCGTGACCACCGCGCCCAGCGTTTCCTTATAGCCCAGATCGGTGCCGGTGCTGATGCGTGGTGACAGCACGATAATGACCCCGATCAGGCCAAGCACGACCATGGACAGCCGGAACAGCCGCACATCCTCGCCCAGAAACATGGCGGCAAAGATGACGACCAGGAGGGGCGCCGCATAGCCGATCGCGGTCACCTCGGGGAATGGCAACAGCGCCAGCCCCCAGAACCCCAGCGCCATCGACAGCGTGCCGATGATGCCGCGATAGAAATGTCCCATCGGCCGAAAGGTGCGCAGCCCGACATGCAGTTCGTGCCGCCATGCCAGCCAGATCAGGATCACCGGGATCGCGAAAAAGGACCGAAAGAACACCTGCTGTCCCGGCGGCACGCCAAGCCCCCCGTCCGAGGTCGCCTTGACCAGCGCGCCCATGGTGGTGAAGACCAGAACGCTGAGGCACTTCAAGATGATGCCCAGAAACGGGCTTTGCGGCGGCAATTCGATATGGTTCGGCGCGGTCGGGTCGCGGGTCGGCATCACAACAATCGTTGGCAGGCCCAGCGTGCCGCGTCGGCGACGGCCGGGTCGGGGTCCTGTTGCAAAGCCTCGGCCACCGGGCGCAGATGTGCAAGCCCGGAATTGCCGATGGCGTAAAGGACGTTCCTGACCATGCGGTCGCGGCCCACGCGCTTGATGGGGCTGCCGGAAAAGCGTTCGCGGAATGCGGCGTCGTCCAGCGCCGCGATTTCGGCCAGCGCCGGGCCGCCATGGGGGCCGTGATAGCGCAGTTCCGTCGCGGCCTGGGCGAACTTGTTCCACGGACAGGCCGCAAGGCAATCGTCGCAACCATAGATGCGGTTGCCCAGCAGCGGCCGCAGTTCCGGGTCGACCGGCCCCTTGTGTTCAATGGTCAGATAGGAAATGCAGCGCCGCGCATCCAGTTGATAGGGGGCCGGAAACGCCCCCGTCGGACAGGCGTCCAGACAGGACCGGCAGGACCCGCAATGTTCGCGTTCCGGCGCATCCCGGGGCAGGTCCAGCGTGGTGAAGATCGCGCCCAGAAAGAACCAGCTGCCCAGCTCGCGCGACAAAAGGTTGGTATGCTTGCCCTGCCAGCCAAGGCCCGCCGCCTGCGCCAGGGGCTTTTCCATCACCGGGGCGGTGTCGACAAAGACCTTGATCTCGCATCCGGTCAGGTTGACCAGCCAGCCGCCCAGCCGTTTCAGGCGCTTCTTGACGATATCGTGGTAATCCTTGCCCTGGGCATAGACGCTGATCGCGCCGCGGTCGGGATGGCGCAGGATTTCGGTCGCGTCGTGTTCGGGGGTATAAAGCTCGGCCAGCATGATGACCGACCGCGCCTCGGGCCAAAGTGCATCGGGCGCGGCGCGCCATGCCGTGCGTTCGGCCATCCAGCCCATCTGGCCGTGGCGGTCATCGGCCAGAAAGGCCGCCAGCCGTTCGGGCAGCTGCGGATTGGCGTCGGGGGCCGCGATGCCAAGGGCGGAAAACCCCTCGGCCCCGGCCTGCGCGATGAGCCGGTCGCGGATTTCGGCCGGATCAGAAATCCAGGAGCGCATAATGCGGCGCCGGGTGCACCCCCGGCAGATGATCGGCCAGCAGGCTGCGGAAGGCCGGCCGCGACTTGATCTTGGCGTACCATTCCTGAATCTCGGTCGAATAGGTCCAGTCCACATCCGAGATATAGTCCAGACAGGACAGATGCGCGGCGGCGGTGAAATCGGCCAGCGTCATCACATCGCCGGCCAGCCAGCGGCGGTGTTCCAAAAGGCTGCGCATGTAATCCATATGCTGGCGGATGGCGCTGAGCCCGGCCTTGACGGTGCGCGAATCCGGGTAACCCTGGCGCATGATCTTTTTCCAGACCCGTTCGTTCATCACCGGGCGGGTGACCTCGGCGTTGAATTTGTCGTCGAACCACGCGCAAAGCCGGCGCACCTCATAGCGGTCGGCGGCGCTTGCGGGCATCAGCGCCGGCTGCGGATGGGTTTCGTCCAGATATTCGCAGATCGCCTGACTTTCGGCCATCAACCGCCCGTCCATGCGCAGCACCGGCAGCTTGCCGGCGGGATTGCGCCGCATCAGTTCGGAATCGGGTTCCCAATAGCGATCCTCGACCAGTTCGACCTCGATGCGCTTTTCGGCCAGGACCAGCCGGACCTTGCGGCAAAAGGGCGAAAGCGAGACGTGGTAAAGACGGATCGTGGAATTGGACGGGGACGTATTCATGGATGGAAAACCGGTTCGTTCGCGGGCTTTCCGGGGTGATACGCCTCGGGGGGGTGGGTTTCAACAGGCTTGGGGGCCGGACGGGGTTTCCCGCCGGGACGGTGGCACGGGGGACGCGCCTAACGCGGAAGTTGCAGACAGCTGTCGCGACCGTCCGCCGCGATTGTCGCGGCACCGTCGGCAATGGCGCGGGTGCGGCGCGATCCGGTTTGCGGCTTTCTCGCTTTCGGGGCCGGCAGCACCGAGGCCAGCGCCGCCGCCTGCCGGGCGCTCAGCTTGTCGGGTGTGGTGCCGAAATGATATTTCGCCGCCGCCGCGACGCCAAAGACGCCGGGACCGAATTCGGCCAGATTGAGATAGACCTCGACGATGCGGCGCTTGGACCACAAGGCCTCGATCATCGGGGTATAGGCGGTTTCCAGAAGCTTGCGCGGCCAGCTGCGCCCCTGCCAAAGAAATACGTTCTTGGCCGTCTGCTGGGTCAGGGTCGAGGCCCCGCGCGTCGACCCCGAGGCGATGACCTTGCGGATCTCGACCATGTCGAAGCCCCAATGCGCGCAGAAATTGGCGTCTTCGGCCGCGACGACGGACCGCACCATGGCCGGGGCGATTTCCCCGATCGGCGTCCATTCGTGCGGTGTGCCGGGATAGGCGCGGGTTTCGGTCAGGATGGTCCAGCTGGTCGGCGGATTGATAAAGGAAAAGATCAGGACCAGCACCACCATAAGTGCCAGAAACCGCGCCCCGATCCAGCGCGTCCAGCCCCAAAGCCAGCGGATGAGCGATAGAAAAAGACCCCCGCCCCGGCGGACGAGGCGTCGTTGTTCCTGCGGGCTTGGGTCGGCGCTGCGGGGCATGGCCGCGTCCTGTCACGGCCAGCCCCCTTGCGTCAAGCCAAAGGCTTATGCGCCGCCCGCCGGTGTGGCCTCGGCGGCGCTCTGGTCGGCCGCCGGCACGCCAAGCGCGCTGCCCAGCTTGCCGCCGGCAAAGGCCTCGCGCAGGCGCGCCTCTTCTGCCTCGGGCAACGAGGTTTGCAGCACGCGCCCCTTGAGGTGGAAGCTTTCCAGCTTGGCCAGCACCTTGTCGGCGGTCATCTTGCGCACAAGAATGAACACGGCCGAGCCGCCGGGCGGAATGGAATTGCCCAGATCGCGCATGAAATCGTCATTGATGCCGATATCGCTGAGCTTGCCGGCCAACGCCCCCGAGGCCGCGCCCACCGCCGCCCCCAGAAGCGGGTTCAGGAACAAAAGCCCCACCAGCGTGCCCCAGAAGCCGCCGCCCACAGCGCCCGCCGTGGTCAGGTTCATCGCCTGATGCAGCTGGATCTTTCCTTCGGCATTGCGGGTGACGACGACAGCGTCCTCAAGCTCGATCAGATATTCCTTTTGCATGTTGACCAGGGCGGTGCGCAGCTCGAAGCCATTGGCCTCGTTGTCGAATGCGATGACAAGCAGGTCGGACATTTCAACATCCTTTCATGGAAACAACTCTGGCAAACGCGGCTCGGGGCGTTTCGTTCCAGCCCAGCGGCGCGGCATGCCGTCGCGGACAAGGCCCGGGCGGTCCCGTTTCGACCGGGGCGGCGGGCGATCAGGACCGGTCGGGATCGCGGCGGACGACAAGCTCGTCATAGCCCGAGCGGGGACAGGGCGCGCGCGAAAACGCCAGCCCGTCAAGGATTGCGACGACGATTTCCGCCGTGGTATAGACCCGCGATCCCGCCATCAGATGGCCGCCAAAGGCGCGCCCCTCGCCATCCGCGATCCCCAGATGCAGATGCGCGCTGAGCGGGTCGATGGTGCCAACCAGCGAGGTGATCTCGTAACGGCCCAGATATTCCCGGGTCTCGGGCTGGTCGGCATGGCGGATCATGGCCCGTGTCAGGCTGCCGACGCAGGTCACCATTGCCATGGCCCGCGCGCCCGTCCGGGCCTGCAAGTCGCGCAGCGCGGTGAACGGATCCTCACCCGGGCCAAGCCGGATCGCGGCCATGCGCGGCGTCGCAAGGGGGATATCCCCGGCCAATCACTCGCCCCGCGGAAAGCGCTTGGCGTCCTCAAGCACGTTCAGATCCATGTGGTTGCGCATATAGCGTTCGGATGCCTGCATCAGCGGCTGATAATCCCATGGGAAATAAGCGCCGTTGCGCAGGGCCTCATAGACGATCCAGCGCCGGGCCTGGCTTTCGCGCACCTCGCTGTCATAGGCGTCGAGGTTCCAGCGCGCGGCGGCCAATTCGCGCATGCGCTCCATCACCTCGGCGGCGCCGGGATGGCCGGCGACGTTGACGCGTTCGCCCGGGTCGATGGCGAGGTTGAACAGCATTTCCGGGTCGGCCTCGCAGGCGATGTATTTCCAGTCGCCATCGCGCAGACAGACCAGCGGCGCGATGCTGCCTTCGGCGGCGTATTCCATGGCGACGGGGCCGCGCGTCTCGGTACCCTGCGCCAGCGAGCGGCCATCGGTCCATGGCGCGATCTCGGCGATCGAGATCCCCGCCAATTCGCATAGCGTCGGCAGCACATCCACGGTCGAGACCGGCGTATCCACCCGGCCCGGCGCCATGCCGGGCGCGGCGATCATCATCGGCACCCGGGCGGATTGTTCAAAGAAGTTCATCTTGAACCACAGCCCATGCTCGCCCAGCATCTCGCCGTGGTCGGACAGGAACACCACAATGGCATCCTGTCGAGTGCGTTCCAGCACGTCGAGAATTTCGCCGAGTTTCTCGTCGACATAGCTGATATTGGCGAAATAGCCTTGGCGGGCGCGGCGGATATGTTCGGGCGTCACCTCAAGCCCGCGCCAGTCGCAGGCATCCATCAGGCGTTGGGAATGCGGATCCATCCGGTCATAGGACAGGCCCTCGGGCGGTTCCAGTTCCGGCGCGCCCTCATAGAGATCCCAATATTTGCGCCGCGCGACAAAGGGGTCGTGGGGATGGGTAAAGCTGACGGTCAGGCACCATGGACGGTCGTCGCCGCCCCGCGCGAGGTCGTAAAGCTTGCGACAGGCGTTATAGGCGACCTCGTCGTCATATTCGTATTGGTTGGTGATCTCGGCCACGCCCGCGCCGGTGACGGAACCGAGGTTGTGATACCACCAATCGATGCGCTCGCCCGGCTTGCGGTAATCCGGGGTCCAGCCGAAATCGGCGGGATAGATGTCGGTGGTCAGCCGTTCCTCGAACCCGTGCAGCTGGTCGGGGCCGACGAAATGCATCTTGCCCGACAGACAGGTCTGATAGCCCGCGCGGCGCAGGTGATGGGCATAGGTCGGGATGTCGGATGCGAACTCGGCCGCATTGTCATAGACCCGGGTTCGGCGCGGCAATTGCCCGGACATGAAGCTTGCGCGGCTGGGCGCGCAAAGGGGGCTCGCGCAATAGGCATTGGCATAGCGCGTGGACCGCGCCGCCAGAGCCCGCAGATGCGGCACATTGAGAAAACCGGCCGGACCGTCGGGGAACAGCACCCCCGACAGCTGGTCGGCCATGACGATCAGGATATTCGGCCGGTTCAATCCATCCCCCTGTCAGTTCACGGACGCCATGACCGCATCCGCGCCGGGCTGGCCGTCCAGCGTGGTCACGCCGTCGAGCCAGGTCTTGACCGTATCGGGATGGGCGGCGATCCAGCCCTTGGCGGCCTCTTCGGCGGACATGCCGTCGTCAAGGATATTGCCCATCAGCAGGTTTTCCATATCGACGTCAAAGACCAGCTGGCTGAACAGTTTCGCGGCGTTGGGACAGGCCGCCACCCACTCCTTGCGGGCAAGGGTATGCACGCTCGCGCCGCCGAAATCGGGGCCGAATTCCGCATCCCCGCCCGACAGATAGGTCAGCTTGTGCTTGACGTTCATCGGATGCGGCGCCCAGGCCAGAAACACCGAGGGCGTGCCCGCCCCGTCATTGCGCGCCACCTGCGCCAGCATCGCCTGTTCGCCGGATTCGACCAGTTCCCAATCGCCAAGCCCGAACTTGTCGGCCGCGATCATGGCGGCGATGGACTGGTTGGCGGGGGCGCCCGCCTCGATGCCAAAGATCTTGCCGCCAAAGGCGTCCTTATGGGCGTCCAGATCGGCGAAATCCTTGATGCCAAGGGCGGCGCCGGCCTCGGTCACGGCCAGCGTGAACTTGGCGCCGCTCAGGTTCTGGACCAGTTCCTCGGTCTTGCCCGAGGCGTCCAGATCGTCGCGGAATTTCTGTTGCGCGGGCAGCCAGTTGCCCAGAAACACATCGGTTTCGCCGTTCTTCAGCGCCTCATAGCCGATGGGAACCGACAGCGTGGCGATATCGGGCGTATAGCCCAGACCGCCAAGCAGGGCGGCGGCGACGCCATTGGTGGCGGTGATGTCGGTCCAGCCCGGATCGGACAGGCGCACCTTGGCGCAGGTTTCGGGATCGGCGGCCAGTGCGGCGACCGGCATCAGCGCGGCCGCAAGGGTCAGCGTCAGGATCTTGGCAGTTCCAGGCATGCGCGTTCCTTTCGGGGTCATCCGCCCGGCCGGGCGCGGCCGGAGCTGTCGCACCATCAGCCCATAGCCAAGAGCGGGGTTCAAGCCCGGATTTCCGTGCCTAGGCATCCTTTTGCGCGACGGGGCTTGCCGAATGCGGGCCCTGGCCGGGAAAGGTCTCGACGTAAAGCGACTGGCTGGGAAAGGCGAGGCCGGCCCCGGCGGCGGCGGCGACGGCGGTGATGCGGTTTGCCAGCGCCTCTTTGATGCGCAGCCATTCGCCCCAGTCGGTGCTGCGGGTAAAGCAATAGACCATCACGTTGATGGCGCTGTCGCCCAGCTCGTCCACGCGCACGAAAATCTGGGCCTCGGGCGGCTGCACGAAATCGCTGTTGCCGATCAGATGGTCGCGGATGCCGTCGCAGACCTCTTTGATCTGCGCGGCGGTGCTGTCATAGGTCAGCCCGACGGTCCAGTCGATGCGCCGATAGGTCATGCGCTGGTTGTTGACCACCGGCGTGTCGGACAGTTGCGAATTGGGGACATAGATCGGCGACATGTCGAACTGTCGGACGGTGGTGGTGCGCAGCCCGATCGCCTCGACCGTGCCCTCGCAGATGCCATCGGCGTAAATCCAGTCGCCGATCTGAAAGCGGTTCTCGATGATGATGAAGATGCCGCCGATCAGGTTCTTGAACAGATCCTGCGCGCCAAGCGCGACCGCCGCGCCGACAAGGCCGAACCCGGCCAGAATCGGGCCGATCTTGATGCCCCAGATGTCCAGAAACGCGGCGGCGCCAAGCGCAAAGACGATGATATGCGCCACCGCCACCGCCACGCCCAGCATCGAGGCGTTCAGATAGGGCGAGCGTTCATCGATCCGGCGCAGCATCGGATCGACAAGCCGGAACAGCGCCCAGAACAGCGCAAACACCACCATCGAACGCGACAGATCCTGACAGATCGTCTTGAGGCGGTCGTTCTGCAACACGAATTCGCTGATCAGAATCAGCCCCAGCAAGGGCGCCAGAAACTGGGCGGGCCGGTGCAGCACATTCACCAGCGGGGCGGTGTCGGTGCTGCGGCGACGGCCGCGCAAGGTCCGCCGCACCAGCGACAGGCAGAGCGAGGCGACCGGCCGGCGCAGGATCATCGCCACCGTCATGATCGCCAGCGCGATCACAACACGCTTGATGCTGATGCCCAGATAGCCGTTCTGCCACAGGCTCAGCGCCCGATGCGCGATTCCGTTCAAGCTTGTATCGCCCAAGAGTTCATCCATTCGGATCGCGCCCCATAAAGCCCGTTTGCCGCCATTTCGGTGATGCGCGCGGGAACTGTCAACGGGGGCGCAGCGCCGCCCCGCGCGGTTCCGCCCAGGGCCGTTGGGGGCCGGTAACGCCCCGGTCGCGGGGCGGGCGGCCGGCATCCGTGCCGGCGCGCCGGGGCCTTGGTGATTCTGTCCCCCACGGGTTCCCGCAGGGGGGGCTTGGTCCCATTTCCGGCGATTGCGGCCGCCCGTCCTGGGGCCGGTCGCGGCGGGTCGGGGATTTTCCGGCATCCGGGCTTCGGGAAACCGCGCCGGGAAATCCCGGGCCTTTGGCAATCACGCGGCAAGACGAAAATCCTCGGCGCAAAGGGGACTTGCCGGAAACCGCCCCATGGCCACGGGGCGCGCGGCCGCCCGGCACGATCCCCGCAAGGATGGCGGCCGGCGGGCCGGGGGCGGGGCCGCGGGCACGGCCGGCGCGCGCGCCCATCTGGACAAATTATGCTTAACCGATACGCTTTCCCTGATCCGATATGCCAGCGCGAGGGAGAGGCCAGCATGATCGAACTCACCGTGAACGGCGAAAAACGACAGGTCGATGTGGTGCCCGAAATGCCGCTGCTCTGGGTGCTGCGCGACGAATTGGGGATCACCGGGCCGAAATACGGCTGCGGCGTGGCGCAATGCGGGGCCTGCACCGTGCATGTGAACGGCGCGGCGGTGCGTTCATGTCAGGCGCTGATCGGCGATCTGGCGGGGGCCGAGATCGTCACCATCGAGGGGCTGGGCGCGCAATCGCTGCACGCGGTTCAACAGGCCTGGATCGAACATCAGGTGCCGCAATGCGGCTATTGTCAGGCCGGGCAGATCATGCAGGCGGCGGCGCTGCTCGATGCGAATGCCACGCCCAGCGATGACGATATCGACGCGATCATGGCCGGCAATCTGTGCCGCTGTGGCACCTATGTGCGCATCCGCGCGGCCATCCACGCCGCCGCGGACAAGATGGCGGAGAAATAGGATGAAGGATAGGATGGATCTGTCCCGTCGCGCCTTTCTGATCGGTTCGGCCGCGATTGCCGGCGGCGTGGCCTTTGGCCCGCCCGCGCTGGCCCAGGACATGGCGCCGCCCCTGCCTCAGGGCGCGCCCGCCGGCAGCGCGCGGATCAACCCCTGGGTGGTGATCGGCCCGGACCGGATCACGGTCGTGGCCCCGCATGCCGATGTCGGTCAGGGGGTGGCTTCGGTTCAGGCGGCGCTGATCGCCGAGGAACTGGATGTCGATCTTGATCAGCCCGAGCTGTCCTTCGGCCCGGTCGATCCGGCCTATGCCAATACCGGCCTTGCCGGCGAGTTCGTCCCCTATGAAGCCTATGACCTCAGCCCCGAGGCCGAGGCCGCCCGCGCACAGGCGGCGCAATGGATCGCCGGGCAGGGCATGCAGATGACCGGCGGCTCAAGCTCGGTCCCCGACAGCTATGACAAGCTGCGGCTGGCGGGTGCGGTGGCGCGCGAAACCCTCAAGGCGGCGGCCTCCAAGCGGACCGGCATCGCGGTCGCCGATCTGACCACCCGGCGCGGACAGGTGGTGCTGCCCGACGGCACCGGCATCCCCTATACCGATCTGGCGGCCGAGGCCGCCGCCATCCCGCCGGTCGAAAACGTCAGCCTGCGCGATCCCTCCGCCTGGCGGCTGCTGGGCAAGCCGATGCAGCGCGTCGATGTCGCGGCCAAGGTGACGGGGGCGCTGAAATACGGCCTCGACCTGTCGCTTGATGGCATGGTCCATGCCGCCGTGCGGATGAACCCCTATAAGGGCGGCAAGCTTAAGGGCTATGACGCCGGCGCGGCGCTGGCCATGCCGGGCGTCACCTCGGTCGTCGAGATCAGCAACGGCATCGCGGTGATCGCCTCGAACAGTTGGTATGCGATGCGCGCGGCCGAGGCGGTCGAATGCGATTGGGCGGCGGGCGATTATCCCCCCGATCAGGCCGGGCATTGGGCGGTGATCGAGGCGTCCTTTGCGCCCGAGCATCTGGAAAAGGTCTGGCGCGACGAAGGCGATGCCGACGCCGCGCTGGCGGCCGAGGGCGTGATCACGGCCGAATATCGCGCGCCCTATGTCGCCCATCAGCCGCTTGAGCCGCTGAACACGCTGATCCTAGTCACCGACGAGGGTGCCGAAATCTGGGTCGCGCATCAGATCCCCAATGCCGTGCAGGCCATGGTCGCCGCGATCACCGGCCATCCGGCGGAAAAGGTGATCTTTCACAACCTCTATAGCGGCGGCAGTTTCGGCCACCGGCTGGAGTTCGAAAACATCCGCCCCGCCGCCGAGATCGCCAACAAGATGCGCGGCACGCCGGTCAAGCTGATCTTTTCGCGCGAAGAGGACTTCTTGCAGGATTTCCCGCGCCAGCTTTCCATGGGCCGGATGCGCGGTGTCGCGCGCGACGGCCGGATCGAGGCGGCCGAGTTCCTGATTTCCTCGACCCCGGTCATGGCCTCGCAGATGGGCCGGCTGGGCATGCCGGTCGAGGGGCCGGACGCCCAGACCCCGATGGGCGTGCGCCCGATGAGCTATCGGATCCCCAATCTGCGGATCTCGACCTATGCCGCAAGGGGGCTGTCGCCGGTCTCAAGCTGGCGCTCGGTCGGGGCATCGACGGGGGGATTCATCTCGGAAGGCTTTATCGACGAGCTGATCCATGCCGCCGGGCTCGACCCGATGCGCGCCCGCATCGACATGTGCAAGATCGACTATCATCGCAAGGTGATCGAGGCCGTGGCCGAGATGTGCGACTGGCAGGGGCCGCTGGGCAATGGCCGGGGGCGCGGGGTGGCCTTTGTCGAATCCTTCGGCGTTCCGGTCTGCGAGGTGGTCGAGGTCACGGCGACCGAAGCCGGCATCCGCATCGACAATGTCTGGGTGGCGGCGGATGTCGGGCCGGTTCTGGACCCGGTGAATTTCGAAAACCTCGTGCAGGGGGGCGTGGTCTGGGCCTTGGGCCATGCGATGAATTGCGAACTGACCTATGCCGGCGGTCAGGTGGAGCAGACCAATTATCAGGCCCATGAGGGCATGCGCATCCACCAATGCCCGGCGATTGCGGTGCGCGGCCTTGCCAATGGTCCCAAGATCCGCGGCATCGGCGAGCCTCCGGTCCCGCCGGCGGCGCCGGCGCTGGCCAATGCCATCTTTGCCGCGACCGGCCAGCGCATTCGCGAAATGCCGTTCAACAAGTTCGTCAACTTTGTCTGAGCAGGGGGGATCACCGATGAAACGCGCAATTTCCATGTTGATCCTTGCCGCGCCCGTGGCGCTTGCCGCGCCGCTGCTGGCCGAGGATATCGCCGCCCCGCCCATGCCCGCGCCGGGCAGCGTCAGCGCCGCGCAGGCGCTCGAGGCCTGGACCCGGATCGAGGCGGTGGTCACCCATCCCCGCTGTGCCAATTGCCATGTGGGGTCCGACAATGTGCCGATGTGGACCCTTGTCGGCGAAACCCGGACCCGCCCGCACGGGATGAACATCAATGCCGGCGAAAGCCGGATCGGGGCGGAAACGCTGATGTGTTCGACCTGTCATGTGACCTCGGCCATGCCCAATGACATGCCACAGGCCCCGCCCCATGCCGGCGTCGACTGGCAGCTGGCGCCGGTCGAAATGCAGTGGTTCGGGATGAGTGGGCGCGATATCTGCGCCCAGCTCAAGGATCCGGCACGCAATGGCGGGCGCGACGGGGCCGGGCTGGTCGAGCATCTGGTCCATGACGCCAATCTCAAGGGGACGATCCATTGGGGCTTTGTGCCCGGTGGCGGGCGCGAGCCCGCGCCCGGCGGGTTCGAGAACCACCTGCGCGACATCCAGACCTGGGTCGCCGGTGGCCAACCCTGTCCGGGCTAGGCCGAGATGACCCATGCCCCGCCGCTTGACCTGACCGGGGCGCGCGCAAGTTCGCGCGTCGTGGCGATCTGTGAAACCGACACACCCCTTTGCGCCGCGCTGGGGTCCGGGCGGGCCGCGCTGGCCGTCATCTGTGGCGTCGACGGGCCGTCCTATCGTCCGCTGGGCGCGATGATGGTCGTGGATGAGAACGGGCGGGCCCATGGCAATCTGTCATCGGGCTGTATCGAACGTGACGTGATCCTGCATGCGCGGCAGGCGCTGGCGGATGGGCGGGTGCGCCAGTTGCGCTATGGGGCGGGCTCGCCCTTTCGCGATCTTGCGCTGCCCTGTGGGGGCGGGCTGGATATTCTGGTCCTGCCCGATCCCGACCGGGACACGCTTGCGCAGGCCGCCGCGATGCTGGACCGGCGACAGGGGGCGATGCTGCTGCTGGGGCCGCTGATGCTGCATATTCAGCCGCGCCTGCGCTTCGCGGTTCTTGGCGCCGGCCCCGAGGCGCATTGCTTTGCCGTCCTTGCCGCCGCCGCCGGCTATCCGGTCGAGACGTTTTCCCCCGATCCCGCGACCCTGCGCGGGCTGGAAAACGGCCATGCGCTGGACCGTCCGCGCTGGCCCGAAAGGCTGCGGCCGGATCCGCGCACCGCGGTCACGCTGTTCTTTCACGATCACGATTGGGAACCGCCGCTGTTGCAGGCGGCGCTCAGTTCGCCCGCGCTTTATGTCGGCGCGCAAGGCAGCCTGCGCGCGCATCAGGCGCGCTGTGACGCGCTTTCGGCGCTGGGCCTGTCCGGGGATCGGATCGCGCGGCTGGCATCGCCTTTCGGGCTGGTGCCTTCGGCCCGCGATCCGCGCACCCTTGCGGCATCGGTGCTGGCGCAGGTGCTGGACCGGGCGCGGCTGGCATGACGGTTGCGGCGCTTTTGCTGGCGGCGGGGGCGTCGCGGCGTTTCGGGGCCGATGACAAGCTTTTGGCGCGGCTCGGGGGGGCGGCGCTGGTGGCGCATGCGGCGCGGTCGCTGCACCTGCCACAGGTGGATATCCGCATCGCCGTCGCCGCGTCGGATGCGGTCGCCGAAATCCTGCGCGATCATGATTTCAGGGTGGTGATGGTCGCGCCCGGCCAGAGCCTTTCCGCCAGCCTTTCGGCGGGGATGCTGGCGGTCGGGCGCGGCCCGGTCCAGCGCGCAATCGTGGCCTTGGGGGATATGCCGTTTCTGCGGCCCGGGGATATAGCGGCGCTGCTGGCTTTGGCGGGGGACGGGCCGGCCAGCGCGTGGCATATGGATGCCCCGACGCCCCCGGCGGTCTTTCCCGCAAGCTGGTTTCCCCGGCTGGCGGGCCTGAGCGGGGATCGCGGGGCCGGGGCCTTGCTGCGGGGGCTGGCGCCGGGCCGGCGGCTGCATCTGCCGCCCGAGCGGCTGCGCGACATCGACACATGCGCCGATCTTGCCGAGGCCAGGGCGCTCGCGCGCGCAACGTGACCGATCAGCCGTTCTGCGCGGGCCGTTTCTTTTCGAAAAGCCGTTCGCGCGATCCGCTCAGATGCCGATGCATCAGATCGCGGGCCTGCGCGGCATCCCCCTGTTGGATGGCCTGAAAAATTGCGTGATGTTCGTCAAAGACCCGGCTCAGGCCGCTGACCTCGCGCTTGACCGACATGCCGTGAAAGCGCATGCCGACGGCGATATGTTCCTTGAGCGCCTCCATCGCGATCGAGAAATAGCTGTTCTCGGCGGCGGTGGCGATGGCGAGGTGGAACTGGAAATCCGCATCCTCGCGGTGCACCTGACGGTTGGTCGCGTCCCGCATCTGTTCCAGCGCGGTCTGGATGCGGACCAGCGATTGCGGATCGCGGCGTTCGGCGGCGAACCCCGCCGCCGCCGGCTCAAGCGTCAGGCGGAATTCATAACAGCTGAGCAGGTCCGACACGTTTTCAAGCAGCCCGAAGCCCAGCGGCTGTTTCAGCCCGATCGAGCGCACGAAACTGCCGGCGCCGCGCCGCGAATAGATCAGCCCCTGTTCGCGCAGCCGTTTCAGCGCATCGCGCACAATCGGGCGCGAGACCTCGAATTCGGCGGCCAGATCCAGCTCGGTCGGCAGGCGTTCGTCGGGCTTGTACGAGCCGGATTTGATCGCCCGCTCCATGCGTTCATAAACGATCTCACCCAGGCTTTTCCGCGCGGTCTTTTCAACTGCTGGCATCACAACTCGTCCCGAAACATCGCCAGAACCAAGGCGAGTGTGTTTACATCGCCGAAACCGCCCGATTTCGCAATGATGCAGGTGCCGTCGTCCTGACCGGCGGTCGGGCCAACAGTCGGGCCAACAGGAACGCCGACGGGCAGGCCGGGCAGGCATTCGCCCCGCAGGTCCAGAACGCGCACCCCCATTTCCGCAAGCACCGCCTCGGCGGTGGCGCCGCCGGTCAAAAGGATCGCCTGCCGGTCGGCGGTCAGGCGGGGATGAGTGCTGCGCGCCAGCGCGCGGGCCACGGCCTCGGGCGGGCGGGTGGCCGCGTCGGCGGGGGTCGCCTGCACCAGCAGGTGATCGGCACCCGCCAAGGCCCCGGCCCCGGCCAGATCGCCCAGCGGCGCATCGGCACAGCTTAGTCCGGGCGCCACCCGTTCGACCTGTGCCAGCGTGATCGGATCCTGCGAGCCCACGATCATCAGCGCCCGGCTTGCGCGGGGCCGGACCGGGGTCGGGACCGCCTGTCCGGTCATGGCGATGGACAGCGCCTCGCTCAGGCCGCGCGCGCCGACCAGCAGCGCGTCTTGCGGCGCATGGGCCAGCGCGGCGCGCATCTCTTCGGGGGTTTCGATATCGGGGATGATGGCGCGCCCGGCCAGCGCCCCGAGCCGGTCGCGGATGTCGATGGGGGTGGCGACGCCAAAGCCCCGCACCTGTCCATCGCGGGTGATGCGGCCGAAATCGGGGATCGCCGGGGCCACCAGCATCGCGGACGGGTCCAGCACGGCAAGTTCCGCCGCGACATGCCCCTTGAGCCGCGAATCGACCTTTTTCATCAGTTGCGGGCCGGGCGGCAGCGCCGCCAGCACCTGGGCCATGGCCGCGCGCGCCGCGTCCTCGTCGCCGTCACGCGAACGGGTGCTGACGGCCATCACATCGGGGTTCTGGGCGACGACCATGGCGGTGGCCCCGGGGTCCAGCGCGACCCGCACGCAAAGCCCGCGCCCGGCAAAGGGCGCGGCGGCGTCCAGCGCCCCGGTCAGATCGTCGGCGATGATGCAAAGCCGCATGGCCGCCGCCCCTAAAGCGAGGATCCGGCGCAGACGGTGATCTGCTGGCCGGTGATGCTGCGGGCCGCGTCGCCCAGCAGGAAAGCGGTCAGGCCGGCGATCTCGGCGGGCTGCACCAGCCGGCCCATGGGCGGCATTTTCGACTGGACGCCGGCGCGGGCGGGGTCCTTGAGCATGGGCGTGTCGGTGGCGGCGGGGGCCACGACATTGACGCAGATGCCGCGCGGCGCAAGCTCGATCGCCCAGGACCGCGCCATGCCAAGCAGCGCGGCCTTGGTCGCGGCGTATTGCGACCGCCCGGCGGAACCGGCGGCGGTGCGGCTGCCGATCAGGACGATCCGCCCGCCATCGGCCAGCCGGGAAACAAGCGCGTTCACGATCCGCTCGGCGGCCATGACATGCAGGCGCCACATGGCATCGCCATTCGCCGGGTCAAGCGTGCCGATCCGGCCCACGCGCAGCACACCCGCCGCATGGATGATCGCATCGAGCGGGCCGATATCGACCAGCGCCGCGTCCAGCGCCGCCGCATCGGAAAGATCCACGGCGACATGGTGCAGGCGGGGATGGTCAAGGCCGGGCGCGCGGCGGCTTAGCCCGATCACCCGCCAGCCCTGCGCCAAAAGCGTGTGGGCGATCTCTTGCCCGATCCCGGAGCTGACCCCCGAGACGAGTGCGATCCGTTCCCCGCCCGCGCCCATCAGAAGGCGGCGCGATAGATGGCCAGCACGTCATCCACCGACATGTCGCGCGGATTGTTGTCCATCAGCCGGCGGATGGCATGGGCATCCTCGGCAAAGCGGGACAGCTGATCCGCGGTCGCGCCATGGGCGGCGAGCCGCATCTCGACGCCCAGCCCCGCGCAAAAGCCATGCGCCCGCGCCAAAAGATCGCCCTCGCCCAGACCCAGCGCCGCCGCGACCTCGGCGGTCTTGGCCGGCGCGACGCTTTCATTATAGGCCAGCACATGTGGAAAGATGATCGCATTGGCCAGCCCGTGCGGCAGATGCAAGAGCGTCCCCAGCGGATAGGCCAGCGCATGGCCGGCGGCGGTATTGACCGGGCCAAGGCAGATCCCGCCATAGAATGAGGCCAGCATCATCCCCTCGCGCGCCTCGGTATCGGTGCCATCGGCGACGGCGCGGGCCAGATATCTGCCGACCAGATCGATCCCCATGCGGGCATAGCCGTCGATGACCGGGTGGGCGTTCCTGTTGGTGAATGCCTCGACGCAATGGGCCATGGCGTCGATGCCGGTGGCGGCGGTGACGGCGGGCGGCACGCTATAGGTCAGGACCGGATCCAGCACCGCCAGATCGGCGATCAGATGCGGGCTTTCGACGGCGATCTTGTTGCCCTTGCCCGGATCGGTGATCAGGGCGCGGATGCCGGCCTCGGACCCGGTGCCGGCGGTGGTGGCGATCTGGACCAGCCGGCTGCGGCGCCCGGCCACCTTGTTCGGGCCGGCCACATCGGCCAGCGTCTGATCGCCGTCCCACATCGCCGCGACCAGCTTGGCCACATCCATGACCGAGCCGCCGCCCAGACCCACGACCAGATCGGGCCGGGCCTGCCGGGCGGCGTCCATCGCGGCGTCGAACGTGGCGATATCGGGTTCGCCGGGGATGGCGTCAAAGACGGTGACCGTGCCGGTCAGGCCCAGCCGGTCGGCAAAGCCCGCCGTCAGCGGCGTCGCCAGCACCAGAATGCGGGCGGCATCCGCGGCCCATGCGCCGGTGCGCGCGGCGGCATTGGCGCCGATTTCCAGCCGCCGGGGCTGGTGCAGGGTGATGATGCGCGACAGGCTCATGCGGCGGCTCCTTCAAGCTGTTCCATGCTTGCCCAGACCTGTGCGGCCTCGTCACGCGACAGGGGCGAAAATGGCGGATGGATGTTCAGCCAGCCCATATCGCCGCGGCGGCGGGCCAGCATGGTCTTGACCGTGGGCAGCTGCACATGGCTGTTGGTCAGGTTGCGCCAGGCGACGATGATGTCCTGCGCGGCCTTGACCTCGCCTGCGCGGGCCGGGTCCTGCCAGTGGTCGAAGACAAAGCGCAATTCCCGCGCCACAAGGTTCGAGGTCGCGGTGATGCAGCCCGCCCCGCCGCCTTGCAGCACCGGCAGCAGCAGCGGATCGGCACCCGCCAGCACCGCGAAACCCGGGAAGCGGGCGGATATCGCGTGCATGTTCTCGATCTTGCCATCGCTGTCCTTGATGCCGATGACGGTATCCGGGAATTCCGCGATCAGCCGGGCGATCAGATCGCGGCTGATCGGCACGCCGGTCAGCATCGGGATGTGATACAGGATCACCCGCAGCCGGTCATCCGCCACCTTTTCGATGATCGAGGCATAGTACCGGAACAGGCTGTCGTCGGAAAAAGCCGTGTAATAAAAGGGCGGCAGCATCACCACGCCCCGGACGCCGGCCTGAACGGCATGGCGGGTCATCTCGACCGCCTCGGTCACCGCGCAGGACGAGGTGCCGGGCAAAAGCTGGTCGGGCCGGGTGCCGCCGGCAATCGCCGCCTCAAGCAGGGCCATGCGTTCGCGCGCGGAAAAGCTGTTCGCCTCGCCGGTGGAGCCCAGCATGGCGATGCCGTGACAGCCCTCGTCGATGAGGGCGCGGGTATGGGCGCCAAACAGCGCCAGGTCGGGGGTGCCATCGGCTTTCAGGGGGGTGGCTGCGGCGCAAAAGACGCCTTCGATGGCAAAGCTCATGCGCGGCCCCCTGCGACCAGTTGGCGGGCATAGGCGATGGCCGCGTTCATGTTGCCGTGATTGGCGATGCCCTTGCCCGCGATGTCGAAGGCGGTGCCGTGATCGACCGAGGTGCGGTCGATGGGCAGTTCGACCGAGACGTTCACCGCATCGTAGAAGGCCACCAGCTTGATCGGGATATGCCCCTGATCGTGATATTGCGCGACCACCAGATCGAAGGCGCCGTTATAGGCGCGGTGAAACACCGTATCGGCCGAGATCGGGCCCTGGGCGTCGATACCCTCGGCGCGGGCCTGGGCGACGGCGGGGGCAATCTGGGCGTCGTCCTCGGTCCCGAACAGGCCGTTTTCGCCGCAATGGGGGTTGATGCCCGCCACCGCGATGCGCGGGCTGGCGATGCCGATGCGTTGCAGATGCGCATGACCCGCGCGGATCGTGGCCAGCACGCGTTCGGTTGTCGCCCGCCCGATCGCATCCTTCAGCGACACATGGGTCGAGACATGGATGACCTTCAGCCGGTCCGAGGCCAGCAGCATATAGGCCGCCTGCGATCCGGTCAGGCTGCGCAGCATGCCCGTGTGGCCGTCGTAGTGATGGCCGGCGGCGTTCAGCGCCTCTTTGTTGATGGGGGCGGTGACGATGCAGCCGATGCGGCCCGCCTGCGCGTCGCGCACGGCGGCCTCGATAAAGCGGAATGCCGCATCGCCCGCGACCGGGGACAGCTGGCCCCAAGGCAGGGGCGCGCCCTCGACGGCCAGATCGACGACATGGCCATCCAGATCCACGTCGCAGCCGATGGCGGCCTTTGCCGCCTCAAGCGTGGCGCGGTTGCCATAGATGCGGGTGCGGGCGCGGTCGGCCGGCGACATCTCTGCCAATGCCTTGACGCTGATTTCCGGGCCGACGCCGCAAGGGTCGCCCATGGTGATGCCGATGATGTCGCTCATGCGTGTTCTCCCGTCCGGGGCGCCAGATGTTCGGGCGACAGATGGACATGTTTGATGGCGCGGCGGTGATAGGTATAGGCCAGATGCAGGCCGCCATCGGGCGCCTGCCAGATCCAGGGATAGGACATTTCCATGTTTCGCCCATCGGTCGAATCGTTCGATGTGCAGGTGCCCGGCCCGTCCTCGATCAACAGCCGCTGCGGAAAGGTCGCGCCGCCATCCGTCGACAGCGCCACCACCACCGGCGCGCGCGGCACGCCCCAGATGGGCACGCAGCCGCCGGTCGGGTCGGCATCGGGGCGGGCGTCATCCTCGCCCAGCTCATCGTAAAGCGAGGCGCGGCGGTCGGGCGACATTTCGGCATTGACCGGGTTGCCGATCACCGCGATGCGCCCATCCGCCAGCCGGATCGCCGCAATCGAGGAATTGTTGTTGGGCAGGTCGGTCGCGACCGGCGCCGACCATGTGCGCCCGCCATCGCGGCTGTCGGAACGATGCACGAAATCGGCCTGACGCCGGCGGTAAAAGGCCGCGATCCGGCCCCCGCCCAGATCGACCGGGCTCATATGCACCGAACCGATCGAGCCGGGGACTTCGTCCAGCCGCCAGCTTGCGCCGCCATCGGTCGAGACCCCGACCGCGGCGATGTCATGGCTGCCATTCCATTTCTGGCCCGGCCGCGGAATGCAGCGAAAGATCGGCAAAAGCCAGGCGCCATCGTCGCGCACCACCAGCGGCGCGCGGATGAACGAACCGCGCGGCAGGTCCAGAAACCGTCCTTTGCCGGATGAAATCATCGTCGGATCCGCCGGGTCCAGATGCAGTGGCGCCATGCGGATCTGGCATTCGTCCTGATTGCCCGAGGGCTGGGCGGTGTGAAACAGCCACAACCCGCCATCGGGCGCGGCAAAGATCACCGGGTTCTGTTCCGAACGCGCCGCGTCATGCGACAGCAATCGCGCCGGCCCCCATTGATCGCTGCCGGCGGGCAGGATCGCGGCATGGATCGAGATGTCGGATTTGCCCTCAAGCGTGCCGCCGAACCATGCGCAAAGCAGATGCCCGCCCGGCAGAGGCGCCAGAAAGGCGGCATGATTCTGGATCTTGGGCGAGGGCAGGAATGCCTCGGTCCGGCCCGGGGCGGTCTGGGTCAGCCGGCCTGTCATCCGCGCGGCGATCTGATCTGGTCGCATCTTCCCTCTCTCCCGGTTCTGTGCGGTGAAGAGGCCGCATCATGCAGTAGTTGTCAAGTATAAAGTTTGGGAAGCTAGCTGACAAATTCAGGAACTATGATTTTAAAGCACTGTAATAAATCAATAAAAAATCATGCTGGGCGAAATGCGAATTCCGCATATTTGTTTCAGTTGACAATTTAACCGGATTCGGCGATGGTCCCGGCATCGAGGGGGAGGCTTCGATACGAACGGGCCGGGCGGGGGCATATCCGCGTCGGCGGTCCAGTCCGGCTGCCCCGTTTCCGTTGCGGATCGTGCCGCAGCCATCATGGGAGGAATGAAGATGATCGCAAAGGCTGTAACGCTTGGGGGGCTGATGCTGGCCACCAGTCTGGCGCCGGCGTTCGCCCAGGAAACGGGCGTCCGCATCGTCATGGGTGAGGATGTCGACCTGTTGGAACCCTGCATGTCCACGCAATCGACCATCGGCGCCGTGCTCTTGCAGAATGTCAGCGAGACCCTGACCTATCTGGACGTGGGTGGCGGCACCGGCTTGCAGCCGAAGCTGGCCGAAAGCTGGGAACAGCAGGCCGATGGCAGCTGGCGCTTCAAGCTGCGCCAGGGCGTCAGCTTTTCCGATGGCAGCGGTTTCGACGCCAAGGACGTGAAGCACAGCTTTGACCGCGCCATGAGCGATCAGATCACCTGCGAGGTAAAGCGCTATTTCGGCGGCATGACCGTCAATGCCGAGGTGGTCGACGATTACACCATCGATTTCAAGGCCGATCCGGTGCAGCCGATCCTGCCGCTGCTCTTGTCGCTTTTGTCCATCGTGCCCGAGGAAACGCCGGTCGAATTCACCCGTGAGCCGATTGGCACCGGTCCCTTTGTGCTCAAGGAATGGACCCCCAGCCAGCAGATCGTGCTGGGCCAGCGCGATGGGTACTGGGGCGAAAAGCCGGCCGTGACCTCGGCCACCTATGTGTTCCGCGCCGATCCCGCCGTGCGCGCCGCCATGGTCGCCACCGACGAGGCCGATATCGCCCCCTCGATCGCGGCGCTCGATGCGACCAACCCGGAAACCGATTTCTCCTATCTGGACAGCGAGACGATCTATATCCGGCTCGACCATTCCATGCCGCCGGTCAACGACATCCGCGTGCGCAAGGCGCTGAACATGGCCATCGACCGCGAGGCCTTTATCGGCACCCTGCTGCCCGAGGGGACGTTGCTGGCGACCGCGCTGTTCCCGCCGCCCACGCTGGGCTGGAACAAGGATGTCCAGGTCTGGAAATACGACCCCGAGGGCGCGAAAAAGCTGTTGGACGAGGCCAAGGCCGATGGTGTGCCGGTCGATACCAAGCTGACGCTGGTCGCGCGCAACGCCAATTTCCCCAACATCACCGAGGTGATGGAGGCGATCCAGCAGCAATTGCAGGAGGTCGGCTTTAACGTCGATCTGCAATTCTATGAAATCGCCGAGTTCCAGAAACTGTATTCCAAGCCCTATCCGACCGATCGCGGCCCGATGATGGCGACCGCCATGCATGACAATTCCAAGGGCGATCCGTCATTCACCATGTTCTTCAAATATGCGTCCGAGGGGCTGCAATCGGGGATCAGCGACCCCAAGGTCGACGACCTGATCACCCGGGCCTCGGCCGCGACGGGCGAAGAACGCGCCAAGCTGTGGTCCGAGCTTCAGGCCTATCTGCATGACGATGTGGTGGCGGATGTGCTGCTGTTCCATTCGGTCCGCTTTGCCCGTGTGGCGCCGCGGCTGAGCTGGCGGCCGAACATGTCGACCACCTCGTCGCTGCCTTTGGGCGAGATCGGCTTCAAATAGGCCCTGACCGGGCGGGTTCGGCCCGCCCGGCCACCATTCTGACCGGAGTTCCCGATGTCGAGCTTTATCCGCAAACGGGTCTTTGCCAGCCTGATTTCGCTGCTGGGACTGGTGGTGATGGTGTTCTTTCTGTCGCGGCTGACCGGGGATCCGGCGGCGCTGTTCCTGCCGGTCGATGCGACCGAACAGATGCGCGAGGAATTTCGCCAGATCCACGGGCTGAACGATCCGCTGATGACGCAATTCGGGCGCTATATCTGGGATCTGCTGCATCTGGATTTCGGCGAATCCATCCGCCGCGCCCGCCCCGCCATCGATGTCGTGCTTGAGGCTTTCGTCTGGACGCTGCAACTTGCGGTCATCACCATGGTGCTGGTCACTGCCGCCGCCATCGTGGTCGGTTCGCTGGCCGCGTTCCGGGTCGGCGGGGTCTTTGACCGCATCGCCTCGCTGACCTCGCTGATCGGGGCCTCGGCGCCGGATTTCTGGGTCGCCATCGTCGCCATCGTGGTCTTTGCGCTGGGGCTGGGCTGGTTGCCGACCTCGGGGACGGGGACGGTCTGGCACTGGATCCTGCCGGTGGGGGTGCTGTTCATCCGCCCCTTTGGCCTGATCGTGCAGGTGGTGCGCGGCTCGATGATCACGGCGCTGTCCTCGGCCTATGTCAAGACGGCGCGGGCCAAGGGCGTGCGCTCGCGTCCGATCATCTTTGTCCACGCGCTGCGCAACGCCATGCTGCCGGTCATCACCGTGATCGGCGATCAGGCGGCGGCGCTATTGAACGGCGCCGTGGTGGTCGAGACGATCTTTGGCTTTCCCGGTGTCGGCAAGCTGATGATCGACGCCATCCTGCAACGCGATTTCAACGTGGTGCTGGCGGCGATCATGGTCACCGCGCTGGCCATCTTTGTCATGAACCTGTTGATCGACCTGGCCTATTTGGCCCTTGATCCGCGCATCCGCCATTAGGGGGCCGCCATGACCCAGACCGATATCCTTCCTGACGAGCCCGGCTTTCTGCGCCGCATGGCGCGGATGCTGTGGGCCGACAAGTTCGCGCTGGCGGCGGCGCTGTTTCTGCTGTTGATCGTGGTGCTTGCCATTATCGGGCCGGCCTGGCTGGACGCGGCGGCGCAAAAACAGAACCTGCGCGGCCGCAATGCGCCGCCCTTTGAATGGGACCGGGGCTGGCTCTGGATCATGGGCGCCGACGCGCTGGGGCGGCCCTTGCTGGCGCGCATCATCGTGGCGGCGCAGAACACCATGATGGTCGCGGCCGGCGCGGTGCTGTTTTCGGCCATTGTCGGGTCGGCGCTGGGGCTGGTCGCGGGTTATGCCGGGCCACGCACCAGCCAGGTCATCATGCGGCTTGCCGATGTGATCATGTCGTTTCCGTCGCTGCTGATCGCGGTGATCGTGCTGTACATCCTTGGGCCGTCGGTGGTGAACCTGATCATCGTGCTGGCGATCACCCGGATCCCCGTCTATCTGCGCACCACCCGGGCCGAGGTGCTGGAAATCAAAAGCCGCATGTTCGTGTCGGCGGCGCGGGTCATGGGGGCATCGCCCGCGCGGATCATATTCCGCCATATCCTGCCCGTCGTGCTGCCGACGCTGATGACCATCGCCACGCTGGATTTCGCCTTTGTCATGCTGGCCGAAAGCGCGCTGTCATTCCTTGGCATCGGGATCCAGCCGCCGGAAATCACCTGGGGGCTGATGATTTCGCAGGGCAAGCAATATCTGACGACCGCGTGGTGGCTGTCCTTCTGGCCGGGGCTGGCGATCATCCTGACCACGCTGTCACTGAACCTGTTGTCGAACTGGATGCGGATCGCGCTGGACCCGGTACAGCGCTGGCGGCTGGAAATGAGGGGGCGCAAGCATGGCTGAGCATCTGCTGGAAATCAGGAACCTGTCGGTCGAGTTCCACACCGCCACCGGCACCGTCAAGGCCGTGCGCGATGTCAGCTGGCATCTGGACCGGGGCGAGACGCTGGCCATTCTGGGCGAAAGCGGTTCGGGCAAGTCGGTGTCGTCATCCGCGATCATGAACCTGATCGACATGCCGCCGGGGCGGATCACCTCGGGGCAGATTCTGTTCGACGGTCAGGACCTGTTGCAGCTGCCGGACGAGGCGCGCCGCGCGCTGAACGGTTGCCGCATCGCGATGATCTTTCAGGATCCGCTGGCGCATCTCAATCCCGTCTATACCGTCGGCTGGCAGATCGTCGAGGCGATGACCGCCCATGGCACGGACCACGCCACCGCCCGGGCCGAGGCGCTGCGGCTGGTCACCCGCGTCGGCATCCCGAACCCGCAGGCCTCGCTGGCGAAATATCCGCATGAATTTTCCGGCGGTCAGCGTCAGCGGCTGATGATCGCCATGGCATTGGCGATGAAGCCCGATGTGCTGATCGCCGATGAACCCACAACGGCGCTGGACGTGACCGTGCAGGCCGAGGTGCTGTCGCTGCTCGAAGAGCTGAAACAGGAAACCGGCATGGGCATCCTGATCATCACCCATGATCTGGGCGTCGTGGCCGAAATCGCCGATCGCGTGGTGGTGATGAATGCCGGTGAAATCGTGGAATCGGGCGAAACAGCCGAGGTCTATCGCAATGCGAAACACCCCTATACCCGCAAGCTGATCGCGGCCGCGCCCGGCAAGGGTGTTTTTCACGATCCGCTGCCCAGGGCCGAGGCCGTGCTGTCGGTCCGCGACGTGGTCAAGACCTATTCCGGCTTTCGCGCGCTTGACGGGGTCGGTTTCGATCTGATGGCCGGGGAATGCATGGCGGTGGTGGGAGAATCCGGCTCGGGCAAGTCGACGCTGGCGCGGATCCTGTTGCGGCTTGAGGAACCCGATGGCGGCAAGGCCCTGTGGCAGGGGCGCGATCTGTTCACCATGTCGCCGGCCGAACTTTACAAGCTGCGCCGCGACTTGCAGATGGTGTTTCAGGATCCGACGCAATCGCTGAACCCGCGCATGACGGTGTTTCAGCTGATATCCGAGGCCTGGATCATCCACCCCGAAATCCTGCCCAAACCGCAATGGAAGGCCCGCGTGGCCGAGCTGTTGCAGCAGGTCGGGCTAAGCCCCGCCATGGCCGGCCGCTATCCGCATCAGTTTTCCGGCGGCCAGCGCCAGCGCATCGCCATTGCCCGCGCGCTGGCGCTTGAGCCGCGGCTGATCATCTGTGACGAGGCGGTCTCGGCGCTGGACGTTTCGGTTCAGGCACAGGTGATCGAGCTTCTGGACAAGCTGCGGCGCGAAATGGGGATCGCCTTCATCTTTATCGCCCATGACCTGCCGGTGGTGCGCGATTTCGCCGATCACGTCATGGTCATGCAGGGCGGCAAGGTGGTCGAACAGGGCCCGGTGCGCGAGATTTTCGAACATCCGCGCCAGCCCTATACCCAAAGGCTGCTGGCCGCCGGCCTCGATCCCGACCCCGAGGTTCAGGCGCAAAGACGCGAGGCACGGCTGGGCCATCCGGCCGCGATGCAACCGGGGATTTGATCCCGCACCGGGGCGCGGCCCATGCAAAGAACCAGCGCGCGGCCTCAGCGCCTTGACGGTTGCGATGGGGCAGGGCAAGCAGGGCGGCATGATCGACATCCGTCCCGTGGCAAATATCGTCGGCAAGCTTGTCGCCACGCTGGGGGCGGCGATGTCTTTGCCGCTGGCGGTGGATCTGTGGTACGGAAATCCGCATTGGCAGGTCTGGCTTGAGACCGGTTTCCTGACCGTGCTGGTCGGGGTGGTGGTGGCGATGACCACGCGCCAGGCCGACAAGTCGCTGACCATTCAGCAGGCCTTTCTTTTGACCGCCGCGCTGTGGCTGGTGCTTCCGCTTGCGGGGGCCTTGCCCTTCATGATGGGCGCCCCGAATGCCGGCTTTACCGATGCCTATTTCGAGGCGATGTCGGGCTTTACCACCACCGGCACCACCGCGTTTCCCGAACTGGATGGGCTGCCGCGCGGCACCAATATGTGGCGCGGCTTTCTGAACTGGGCGGGGGGGCTGGGGATCATCGTCGTCGCGATGATCTTTCTGCCGGTGATGAAGGTCGGCGGCATGCAGTTCTTCAAATCCGAAGGCTTCGACACGCTGGGCAAGATCCTGCCCCGCGCCTTTGACATCGCCGGCGAGATGACGGCCGTCTATTGCGGCATCACGGCGCTTTGCACGCTGTGCTATCTTTTCCTGGGCATGGACGGCTATGACGCGCTGGTGCTGGCGATGTCGACGTGCTCGACGGGGGGCTTTGCGCAATATGACGCGAGCTTTGGCGGCTTTATCGGGCCGCTGGAATATGTCGCCTCGTTTTTCATGATCCTGGCCTCGATCCCGTTCATCCGCATGGTGCAGATGGTGCGCGGCACGCCGGGACCGATGTGGCGCGACGTGCAGATCCGCGCCTATCTGCGCTGGACCTTTTATGCCATCGCCGTGATCGTGCTCTACCGGCTGATCTGGCTCAAGGCGGATAATCCTTTGGATGTCATCCGCGAAACGGTTTTCAACGTGGTCTCGACCTTTTCGGGGACCGGCTATGCCTCGACGGATGTCACGCAATGGGGGCATCTGTCATTCGCGGTGCTGATCGTGGTCGGGTTGATCGGGGGCTGTACGGGGTCGACCTCGTGTTCGGTCAAGGTGTTCCGCTATCTGGTGCTGTTTCAGGCGATCAAGGCCCAGCTGCGCCGCATGCAATCGCCGCATCGGGTGTTTCCGCTGAAATATGACGGGCGGCCGCTGGACCATGACGTCGTCGATTCGGTGATGGCGTTCTTTACCCTGTTCATGCTGAGCTTTGGCGTGCTGATCGTGGGGCTTGCGCTGACCGGGCTGCATCCGCGCACCGCGCTGACCGGGGCCTGGACGGCGATTGCCAATATCGGCCCGGTCTGGGGCCCCGAAATCAGCGCGAACGGCTCGATCCATGAATTCCCGACCAGCGCCAAATGGCTGATGATCCTGGGCATGTATATCGGCCGGCTTGAGCTGCTTTCGGTCTTTGTGCTGCTTTTGCCGCGGTTCTGGCGCTCCTGATCGGGGGGCGCCAGACGGGGCTTAATTCTGCGCGGTGCCGTCCGTGGCGCCTTGGGTCGCCGGCGCGATGGCCGGCGCTTCGGGCTGGGCCTCGGTCGCGCCGGGGGCAAAGCGGGCGAGGTTGTCGGAAATCTCGGCCGCAAGGCGGTGCTGGTCCTCGGGGTCCGAGGCCGGCCAGATCAGCACGAATCCCTGTACCCGGCCATCGACGACCTTGCCCTCGGCATGGCCGATATGGCTGTCGTTGCGCCCGTCAAGCATCACGCTGCCGCGTTCGATGCGGCGCTCGGGCTGGGGCACCCAGCCAAGCGCGGTGACCAGTCCGGCCAGATCCAGCATCTCTTGCTGACCGCCCGGCTGCGAGAACAGGATCAGCGCCGCGCCCGAGCCGTTCTTGGGCCCATAGATCGACAGCGCCCGTTCCGAGCGGTCGAATTGCAGCTTTTCCATCGGCACCGGCAGGGACAGGCCGGTATGGCTGTCCTGCAACTGGGTCAGGCCCATTTCGGCACGCCATGCCTCGCGCCGGCGGATCAGTTCGGCCATCGCGGTCGCCGGATCCGGCGCGGCGCGCAGGCGCACGATTTCCTCGGCGATGGCGGCCTGGGTTTTCGGGCCGTCCTTGCCGTCGATGGCGCCGTCGTAATGCCCGGCCCAACGCAGGGCGCGCTGAACATCCTCAAGCGCGGGCATCGGCACGGGCTGGCTTTCCGGGGTGAGAATGGTGCCCGGGGCGGGGGTCTGGCCGGCGATCTCGACCTGGCCCATTTCGGCCTCGGGGGTCAGAAAGGCGTCGCGCGGCACCGCCTTGGCATTCTTGAACGCGGTCAGCCATTCGCCGCCCGCCGCCTCGTCAAAGGGGCCAAGCGCCACGGCCAGCCGCCCGTTGGGCAGCGCCCAAAGCCCGGCATCGGGCAGCGCCTTGCGGTATTCGGCCAGCTGGGCCTCGGCCTTGGCGCGGTCGGCGCTCGATTCGATGCGGATGAAAACCTGTGCCGGGGCAGGGGGGGCGGCCGGTTCGGCCACGACCGGTGCCGGATCCGTCGCGGCGGCTGCACCCGATTCCGTGGTCGCCTCTGCGGTTGCATCCGTGGTCGGGGCTGCGGAATCAGATGTGGCGGGATCAGATGTGGCGGGATCGGTCGTGCCGGTATCGGCTGCGGGCATTTCGGGATCGGTGGGCGCATCCGTCGCGGGCGCATCCGTGGCGGGCAATTCCGCCCCGGCCGGCGCTACCCCGCCCGGGAAGGTCGAGGGCGATCCGGTTCCCGCATCCGCTGCCGCCGCATCCGCATCCGCCGCAGCCGGCGCGCTGCCCGCGACGGGCGTCAGCTCGCGCCCTTCGGCGGCCGACAGAAAGCTGTCGGCGGGCACCTTGCTTGCGTTTTTCAGCTCGGTCAGCCGGGCGGTCGCCTCTTCGCGCGGCATCGGCCCCAGCGCGATACCGATCCAGCCATCGCTTAGCGGGAAGGTGACGACATCGGGGAATTGCGCCCCCCAGCCCTCGGCGGTGGTGCGCGCGGCCTCGGCCCCGCGCTTGGCTTCGATGCGGATCACCACATCCTCGGCGGATGCCGAATGGGCGGCGATCAGCGGCAAGGCCGCCCCGATGATGAATGCATAGCGCCGCATGGGCATGTCCCTCTCATTGACCCTGCGCCGCCCTCTGCCTAGAAGGCGGCAGACATTTCCTGCCAGTTATGCCGAAGGAAGCCCAGATGACCAGCCCCCAGGACAACCGGATGGCCAAACCCACCTGCTTTCAGGACGTGATCCTGCGCCTGCAATCCTATTGGGCGGCGCAGGGCTGTGCGGTGCTGCAACCCTATGACATGGAGGTGGGCGCGGGCACCTTCCACCCGGCGACCACGCTGCGCGCGCTTGGGGCGCGACCCTGGGCCGCAGCCTATGTCCAGCCTTCGCGTCGGCCGACGGACGGGCGCTATGGCGAAAACCCCAACCGCTTGCAGCATTATTATCAGTATCAGGCCATCATCAAACCCAGCCCCGCGAACCTTCAGGATCTGTATCTGGGCAGCCTGAAAGCGATCGGGCTGGACCCGATGGTCCATGACGTACGCTTTGTCGAGGATGACTGGGAAAGCCCCACCCTTGGCGCCTGGGGTCTGGGGTGGGAGGTCTGGTGCGACGGCATGGAGGTCAGCCAGTTTACCTATTTCCAGCAGGTCGGCGGCCATGACTGCCGCCCCGTCTCGGGCGAGCTGACCTATGGGCTGGAACGGCTGGCCATGTATGTCCTGGGCGTGGAACATGTGATGGACATGCCCTTCAACGACCCGCAATCGCCGATCCCGCTGACCTATGGCGACATTTTCCGCCAGACCGAGCGTGAATATTCCCGCTGGAACTTCGATCAGGCCGATACCGCGATGCTGTTCCAGCATTTCAAGGATGCCGAGGAGGAATGCGCCCGCATCCTTGCCGCGCCCGAGGATGACAGCGCCGGCCGCCGCATCCCGATGGCCCATCCCGCCTATGATCAGGCGATCAAGGCCAGCCATATCTTCAACCTGCTGGATGCGCGCGGCGTGATTTCCGTGACTGAGCGGCAGGCCTATATCGGCCGGGTCCGCGCGCTGGCCAAGGCCTGTGCCGACCTGTTCCTGACCACCGACGCGGCAAAGGTGGACGAGGTCGCCTGATGCAGCCCCTCGCCCTAACCAGCCAGTCCCGGCAGGATCGCCTTGAGGCCGGCGGCGATCATCTGCACGCCCATGGCCGCGACGATCATCCCCATCAGGCGGGTCATGATCACGCGCAGGGTCTGGGACATGTGGCGGCCGATGGTCGAGGCAAAGAACAAGACCACCGCCAGCCCCGCCAGCACCAGCCCAAAGGCCGCCGCCACCGCCATCTTGTCGGGCATGGTCTTGGCCTGGCCCATATAGACGATGATCGCCGTGATCGTGCCGGGGCCGACCACCATCGGGAAGGCCAGCGGGTAAAAGCTTACATCGGCGCGGGGCGGTTCCTGCACGGCCATGGCCTGGGCTTTGGCGGGGGCCTCATGCGCGGGGCTGCCCGCGCCGCTGAGCATGCCCATCGCGATGGTCATCAGCACCAGACCGCCCGCCACGCGGAAATCATCGACGCTGATGCCAAAGAATTTCAGGATCGCCGCGCCGCTGATCGCCACCACCGCGCAAAGCACGGCGCTGAAAAACGCCACGCGCAGCCCGGCATGACGCTGCTGCGCCGGGCTCATCCCATGGGTGACGGCCAGAAACAGCGGCAGCACCACAAACGGGTTCATGATCGCAAAAGCGCCGCCCAATGTGGCGATAAAAAAGGCGTAATCCACGCGCGGTTCCATTTCAGCCCGAATCCGGGCGGCAAGGTGACAGCATGAACGGCAAATGGCCAGCGCTGGTCTTGATTCTCGGGGCCCTCGGCGCGGGGGGCGGCGTCTGGTACGCCCAGGAATACGGCTATTACACCGAGCTTGACCCGGCGGGCGTCGCGGTGACGGCGACGGTCGCGGGCCAGCCCGTGCCGCTCGACATCGCGGATGTTCAGGCCATCGACGCCACCAGCGCCCCCAATCGCTGGCGTGCCTGCTTTCGCCTTGCGGGACCTCTGCCCGAGGGTGCCGAGCCCTTTCCCATCGCCGCGCCCACCTATGGCCCGCGCTGGTTCGACTGTTTCGATGCCGACCAGATCGGCCATGATCTGGAAACCGGCGCCGCCCTCGCCTATCTGTCCCAGCCCGAGATCCACCCCGATGTGGATCGCGTGATCGCCGTCTATCCCGATGGCCGCGCCTATGGCTGGCACCAATTGAACGACAAGACCCCCGAACGCGGAGTGATGGACTGATGCCCGACCTTCTGATCGAACTCTTCTCGGAAGAAATCCCGGCGCGGATGCAGGCCCGCGCCCGCGAGGATCTGAAAAAGCTGATCACCGACGGGCTGGTCGAGGCCGGGCTGACCTATGCCGGCGCCGGCGCGTTCAGCACACCCCGGCGCCTGACCCTGGCCATCGAGGGGCTGAGCGCCCACAGCCCCACCACGCGCGAGGAACGCAAGGGCCCCCGCACCGACGCGCCCGAGGCCGCGCTTGACGGCTTTCTGCGCTCGACCGGGCTGACCCGCGACCAGCTTGAGGCCCGCGACGACAAAAAGGGCCAGGTCTGGTTCGCGGTGATCCAGCGTCCCGGCCGCCCGGCCGCCGACATCGTGGCCGAGGTGCTCGACCGCGCCATCCGCAACTTTCCCTGGCCGAAATCCATGCGCTGGGGCACGGGCAACCTGCGCTGGGTGCGGCCGCTGCATTCGATCATCTGTCTTTTGACCGATGAGGCCGGCGCCACCATCGTCCCCTTTGAAATCGAGGGGATCGTGGCCGGCAACACCACCTGCGGCCACCGTTTCATGGCGCCCGAACCCTTTGCCGTGACCGGTTTCGACGATTATGCCGCCAAGCTGCGCCGCGCCCGCGTCATGCTGGACGCCAATGAACGCGAGGCCGCGATCCGGCAAGAGGCCGCGAACCTCGCCTTTGCGCGCGGCTGGGAGATCGTTTCCGATGACGCTTTGCTGACCGAGGTCGCGGGGCTGGTCGAATGGCCCGTCCCCCTGATGGGCGCGATCGAGGAACGCTTTCTCGCGCTGCCGCCCGAGGTGCTGCAAACCTCGATGAAGGAGCACCAAAAGTTTTTCTCGGCCCGCAATCCGAAAACCGGCCGGATCGAGGGGTTTGTGACCGTCGCCAATATCGAAACCCCGGATAGCGGCGAGACGATCCTCAAGGGCAATCAGCGCGTGCTGGCCGCGCGCCTGTCGGACGCGGCCTTCTTTTGGGAAAACGATCTGCGCGAGGCGAAAACGGGCATGCAGGATTGGGCCGAGGGCCTGAAATCCGTGACCTTCCACAACAAGCTGGGTTCACAAGCCGACCGCATCGCCCGCATCGCCGCGCTTGCGCGCGAGATCGCGCCCCTGGTCGACGCCGACCCGGATCAGGCCGAAGAGGCCGCGAAGCTCGCCAAACTTGACCTGCGCAGCGCCATGGTCGGCGAATTCCCCGAATTGCAGGGCACCATGGGCCGCTATTACGCACTGGCCGCCGGCAAGACTGAGCCCGTCGCCGACGCCGCCCGCGACCACTATTCGCCGCTTGGCCCGTCCGATGTAGTGCCCACCGCGCCGGTTTCCGTGGCCGTGGCGCTGGCCGACAAGATCGACACGCTGACGGGGTTCTGGGCGATTGACGAAAAACCCACCGGGTCCAAGGACCCCTTCGCGCTGCGCCGGGCGGCACTGGGGGTTATTCGGTTGGTGCTGGGGAATGATGTCCGGCTTAATCTGGATCAGTTCTTTGCTTCTCGTGTATTCGATGTTTGGCAAAGCAGATTGAGTGATCTGGAGGACGCGGCTGACAGATCATTCAGGGCGCAGATGAAAATCTTAGAAGATTACAGCGTCCGGGAAGTTCCGGGTGACCGCTGGCTGCGCAGCGCACAAGCAAATTTTGATGATCTCAATGAAGTATATGAGCAACTGCGAGAGGATGCGGAGAACAAGGCCGCCGACCTCATCACCTTCCTCCACGACCGCCTCAAAGTCTATCTCCGCGATCAGGGCATCCGCCACGACATCATCGACGCCGTCCTTGCCCAACCCGGCAATGACGACCTCGTGCTGGTCGTCAACCGTGCCACCGCGCTCAACGACATGCTGAAAACCGAGGACGGCCAGAACCTGACCCAGGGCCTGAAACGCGCCGGCAATATCCTGACGCAGGCCGAGGACAAGGATGGCGTCGAATACAGCTTCGGCGCCGACGAGAAATTCGCCGAAACCGACGCCGAACGCGCCCTGTTCCGGGCCCTCGACGCCGCCGAACCCGCGATCCGCAACGCCATGGCAACGGAAAACTTCCCCGCCGCCATGCAGGCCATCGCCGCGCTGCGCGCGCCCATCGATGCCTTCTTCGATGCGGTTCAGGTCAATACCGACAATCAGATCGTCCGCCGCAACCGCCTGAACCTCTTGCACCGCATCCGCGAGGCCGGCCGCCAGATCGCCGATTTCACCCGGATTGAGGGCTAAGCCCCTCTTTCATGTGGAAATATCCTGCGGGGGTCCGGGGGCGCAAAGCCCCCGGTCCGTTCTTGCCGCAGGGGCATTCTTCGCACTTGCAGCAATGCGCCGCGCATGCCTAATGTGACGGCATCATGACCGCGTTGACCGACCCCCTTGCCATCGTCGAAATCACCCCCTCGGCGGGGGTGCATACGCTGACGCATGGCTGGCGGGCGAAATGCCTGCAACGCCTGATCCGCATGGAATTGCCGGTGCCGGCCAGCTTTGCGGTCTCGGCCGATGCCGTGCGCGCCATCGCCGCCGGCCAGATCCCCGACCGGGCCCGGCTGGCCGCGATCATCGAACGCGCCGACGGGCTGGTCAGCGTGCGCCCCTCGGCGCAAAACCCGGCCTGGGGCGGGCCGGGCACGGTGCTGAACGTGGGCATCAACGCCGCCTGCCACGCCCGGCTCGCCGAAACCCGCGGCAAATCGGCGGCCGACGCGCTCTATCTCGGCTTTGTCCAGGCCTATGCGATCCATGTCGCCCGGCTCGACCCCGACATGTTTTCGGACAGCGATGTCGGGCTGGAAACCGCGCTGCGCAGCTATGAGGACGAAACCGACGAGGAATTCCCCCAGGACCCGACCCGCCAGCTGGCCGAGGTGCTGCGTTCGATGGCGCGGGCCTGGGACGGCCCGACCGCGCGGCTCTTGCGCCAGGCCAAGGGCGCGCCGGCCACCGCGCCGCTGGGGCTTGTGGTTCAGGACATGGCCTTGGCCATCGGTCCCGGCGTCACCGGATCGGGCACCATCCAGTTCGCCGACAGCGTGACCGGCGCCCCCCGCATCACCGGCCGTTTCCGTGGCCAGTCCCAGGGCCGCGCCCGGGGCGAGGGCGCCGAGACGCTTTACCTGACGCGCGACCCGCGCGGCCCCTCGCTGCAAGAGGCCGCGCCCGAGGTCTTTGCCGATCTGGTCCGTTACGGCGTTGCCGCCCGCGAACGCCTGCGCGAGGAAATGCAGATCGAATTCGTCGTCTCGGACGGCCATGTCTCGGTCATCGATGCGATCCGCACACAGCGCAGTTCCCGCGCCAGCGTCCGCATCGCGGTCGCGCTGGCCCGCGACGGCATCATCGAGCCGAGGGATGCGGTGATGCGCGTCGAACCCCGTGCGCTGTCCGACCTTCTGCATCATCAGGTGGATCCGCGCGCCCCGCGCGACGTGATCACCCGGGGCATCAATGCCAGCCCGGGTGCCGCGACCGGGCGCATCGTATTCACCTCGGCTTCGGCCCAGGATGCCGAGGCGCGGGGCGAGCGCTGCGTTCTCGTACGCCGCGAAACCGTCCCCGAGGATATCCGTGGCATGCATGCCTCGGTCGCGGTGCTGACCGAACGCGGCGGCATGACCAGCCACGCGGCGGTGATCGCGCGGGGCCTTGGCCTGCCCTGCATCGTCGGTGCAAGCGGGCTTTCGATCGACACCCGCGCCCGCATCATGATCGCCGGCGGCCGCGAATTCCACGAGGGTGAGGAAATCACCATCGACGGCACCTCGGGCGAGGTGCTGGCCGGCGCCGCCGAAATGCTGGAACCGGCGCTGGACGACAGTTTCGCGCAATTGCTGGAATGGGCGGATGCGCATTGCCGCATCACGGTGCGCGCCAATGCCGACACCCCCGAGGATGCGCGCACCGCGCGCATGTTCAATGCCCAGGGTATCGGGCTGTGCCGCACCGAGCACATGTTTTTCGACGACGAACGTCTGCCGGCCATGCGCGAGATGATCTTTGCCACCCGGCCCGAGGATCGCAGCCTGTCGCTGGAACGCCTGCTGCCCATGCAGCGCAGCGACTTTACCAAGCTGTTCGAAATCATGGCCGGGCTGCCGGTCACGATCCGGCTGTTCGACCCGCCACTGCACGAATTTCTGCCCCATGACCGCGAAGGCATGCGCGAGCTGGCCGAATCCCTCGACCTGCCGCTGTCGGATGTGACACGCCGGGTCGACGCGCTTTCGGAATTCAACCCGATGCTGGGCATGCGCGGGGTCCGGCTGGGCATCACCGTGCCCGAAATCTATGACATGCAGGCCCGCGCCATCTTCGAGGCCACCATCGAGGCCAGCCGGAATGGCGCCGCCGTGGTGCCCGAAGTCATGATCCCGCTGGTCAGCGCGCGGCGCGAGGTCGAACTGGTCAAAACCCGCATCGACGCCGTCGCCGCCGCCGTCCGCAACGAGACGCGCAAGGATTTCGCCTATCGGCTGGGCGTCATGGTCGAAACCCCGCGCGCGGCGCTGCGGGCCGGCGACATCGCCGAACATGCGGCGTTTTTGTCGTTTGGAACCAATGACCTGACCCAGATGACCTATGGCCTTTCGCGCGACGATGCCGGGCGTTTCATGGGCACCTATGTCAATCAGGGTGTCTATTCCGAGGATCCGTTCCACATTCTGGATCGCGAAGGCGTGGGTGAGCTGGTCGCCATCGGCGCCGAACGCGCCCGCCTGCACAAGCGCGACATCACCATTTCCATCTGTGGCGAGCATGGCGGCAACCCGGAATCCATCGCTTTCTGTCTTCGGGCGGGGGTGAACTATGTCTCATGCTCGCCGTTCCGGGTCCCGGTGGCGCGGCTTGCGGCGGCGCAGGAATCGATTCTCATGCTGGGCGAACAGGATCAGGACAGCGGCGATTTCAGGTCTTAGGACCGGCCGGTTTTGGCCGGAATTTGCCCGTTAACCAAATCCCTATCGGCGGGTTTCCGCCAAACTCTTCAAATTTCATGTAAATTATCGCACTCACGCGGATGTGGGCTGGATAGGTCCCGTCGGTTTCGGGCTTTTAACGACAGATTCAGGCCCCAGAACGGGGTCGCTCGTATGAAGCCTTCCGGTCTGCTCCCGGATCCAGAAACCGAAAACAGGACCAACATGCCGATCAAAATGTCATGGCTGGCGCGCGTTTCCGTGTGTGTGATTATGGCGCTGTCGCCCGTCGTCGTGAACCCGGCCCTGGCCGACAGCAAGGGTCAGGTGGCCCAGTCCGCCAAAGCCGCGCGGTCCGCTGCTGCCGCCACGCAGATCAGCCAGCGCGATCTGCAATGCCTCGCCGAGGCGCTCTATTTCGAAGCCCGCGGCGAAGGCGCGCAGGGCCAGCGCGCGGTGGCCGAGGTGATCCTGAACCGTGTCGATCACCCCCGCTTTCCGAAAACCGTCTGCGGCGTGGTGAACCAGCGCGGCCAGTTCACCTATAACAAGAACGCCCGCATCCGCGAAAAGGGCACCTTTGCCCGTGTGCAGAAGGTTGCGATCGCCGCGCTTTCGGGCGCGCCGCGCACGCTGACCGATGGTGCGACCTATTTCCACACCCGTCAGGTCAAGCCGTCCTGGTCGCGCCGGTTCGAGCGCACGACCCGGATCGGTTCGCATATCTTCTATCGCTCGGGTGTGCGGCGCGTGGCCAGCAACTGAGCCGACGCAAATCTTCATGGCAATCGGCGGCCTCGTCCCTTGCGGCGGGGCCGTTTGCATGAGACAGGGGCGCATGGACCAGCCTGATCGCATCCACCTGCGCGACTATGTCGTGGCCGCCGAAATCGGTGCCTTCCAGACCGAGCGGGGCCACCCACAGCGTTTGCGCTTTAATATCGAGGTCGAACTGGCCACCCATGTCGTCGGCGTCAACGACGAGGTGGACCGCATCCTCAGCTATGACATCCTGACCGGTGCGGTGGCGGCGGGGCTGGCCGATCGCCGCTATGACCTGCTTGAGACGCTGGCCGAAAAGATCGCCGCCCAGGTGCTGGCACATCCGCGCGCGGCGCAGGTGGCGGTGACGGTTGAAAAGCTGGACCGCATTCCCGGCGCGCTTGGGGTCACGCTGGTGCGCCATCGCGCCCGGGTCGAGGCGGATCCGGTCGAGGCCCCGATCCGCGTCCTGTTCCACGGCATCGAAACCCCGCTGCCCGAAGGCGCGCTTGTGCTGGTCCCCGATGCGCCGGGCCTGCCTGTGCCGCAGGGGGGCAATGCGCGCGAGGTCGAGCTTTTGGCGCTGGATCAGGCGGCCTGGGCCCTGGCGGGGCATCTGGGGCTGACCGTGGCCGACAGCCGGACCGAACTTGACTGGGCCGCGACCGAAGGACGTGCGGTGGTCTGGGCGCCCGCCCGCATGGTGCGCGACGTGGCCGGCCTTGCGGCAGAGCCGCAGGCCCTTGCGCTGTGGCTGGCGCAGCGGCTGGGGGCCAGCGCGCTGGACTGGGCGCTGCCCGATGGGGTTGCCGCGCCGGCGGTACCGGCGGATTTCCCCGTTCCGACCCGGCGGCTGTCATCAGCCCCTTGATTTGCGGGCGCGTCGGGTCGAAACCACGCGCATGAACGACTATTTCCGTCCCATCCCCTGCCCATCCGGGCGCTGGCCGCTGGCCGGCGGCTGGCTGCGGTTTTCGCAGCTGGAACTGCTGCGCCGCGACGCGGCCCCGCGCATCGTCGATCACGCGCCCGAGGCGGTGCTGGCCGCGTTGACCGCGCCGCGCGCGCCGCTTTTGGGCCTGTCCATGGATGGCCCGCGCGTCATGGGCATCGTCAATGCCACGCCCGACAGCTTTTCGGATGGCGGATGCTATGACGGCGCCGGACAAGCCCGGCTGCTGGCCGATCAGGGCGCGGATTTCCTTGATATCGGGGGCGAATCGACCCGGCCCGGCGCGCGCGAAGTGCCCGCATCCGAGGAAATCGCCCGCATTGCCCCGGTGATCGCGGCGGCGCGCGGGCTGGCCGCGATTTCGGTCGACACGCGCAAGGCGGGCGTCGCGCAGGCGGCGCTGGCGGCGGGGGCGGGCATGGTCAATGACGTCTCGGGGCTTGATTTCGACCCGGGGCTGGCGCGGGTCGTGGCCGATGTCGGGGCGCCCATCTGCCTGATGCATGCGCAGGGCATTCCCGAAACCATGCAGGACGATCCCAGCTATGGGGATGTGCTGTTGGATGTCTATGATGCGCTGGCCCAGCGGATCACGCGGGCTGAGGCCGCCGGCATTTCCCGGTCACATATCGTGATCGATCCGGGCATTGGTTTCGGCAAGACACAGGCGCATAATCTTGCGATCCTGCGGCGGATTTCGCTGTTTCACGGGCTGGGTTGCGCGGTGCTTCTGGGCGTCTCGCGCAAGCGCTTTATCGGCGATATCGGTCAGGCGCCCGATGCAACCGATCGCTTTCCCGGAACGTTGGCCGTGACATTGGCCGCCGTGGCGCAGGGCATACAAATCCACCGCGTCCATGACGTGGCACAAACAAGGCAGGGCCTGAGCCTATGGCGGGCCGTGACCGAGGGGGTAGAATGAGCAGGAAACTTTTCGGCACCGATGGTGTGCGGGGCCGCGCCAACAGCCATCCGATGACCGCCGAGATGGCGCTGCGTCTGGGGGCGGCGGCGGGCCGCTATTTCCGCCGCAACGGACAGGATCGCCACCGCGTCGTCATTGGCAAGGACACCCGCCTGTCGGGCTATATGCTGGAAAACGCGCTGACGGCGGGGCTGACCAGCACGGGCATGAACGTGCTGCTTTTGGGGCCGGTGCCGACGCCGGCGGTGGGGTTCCTGACCCGCTCGATGCGGGCGGATGTGGGGATCATGATTTCCGCCAGCCACAACCCGGCGGCGGATAACGGCATCAAGTTCTTTGGCCCCGACGGTTTCAAGCTGTCGGACGAGGCCGAGGCCGAGATCGAAAGCATCGTCGCGGGCGACATCATCCCCGCCCAGCCGCAGAATATCGGCCGCGCCAAGCGCATCGATGACGGGCGCGGGCGCTATGTCGAATATGCCAAGACCACCTTCCCGGCCGGTCAGCGGCTGGACGGGCTTAAGGTCGTGGTCGATTGCGCCAATGGCGCCGCCTATCGCGCCGCGCCGGACGTGCTGTGGGAACTGGGCGCCGAGGTGATCCCGCTGGGCGTAAGCCCGAATGGCCACAACATCAACGATGGCGTCGGCTCGACCCATCCCCAGACCTGCGCCCGTGCGGTGCTGGAACATGGCGCCGATATGGGGATCAGCCTCGACGGCGATGCCGACCGGGTGATGATCATCGACGAAAAGGGCCAGGTGGCCGATGGCGACCAGATCATGGCATTGCTGGCCGGCCGCTGGGCCGAACAGGGGCGGCTGCGCGGCGGGGCGCTGGTCGCCACCGTGATGTCGAACCTTGGGCTTGAACGTTTCCTGACCGGGCGCGGGCTGCGGCTGGAACGCACCGCGGTGGGCGACCGCTATGTGGTCGAGCGCATGCGCGGACAGGGCTTCAATCTGGGCGGCGAGCAATCGGGCCATATCGTGATGACCGATTACGCCACCACCGGCGACGGGCTGATCGCGGGGCTGCAATTCCTGGCCGCGATGGCCGATAGCGGAGAGCTTGCCTCGGATCTGGTGGCGCAGTTCGAACCCGTGCCGCAGATGCTGAAAAACGTGCGCTATCAGGCCGGGGCCGACCCCCTGTCGCAGGACAGCGTCCGGGCCGAGATCGCGCGCGCCGAGGCGCGGCTGAGCGGTTCGGGCCGGGTGCTGATCCGCAAATCGGGGACCGAGCCCCTGATCCGCGTCATGGCCGAGGCCGAGGATGAGGTCGTTCTGCGCGAGGTGGTGGACGGCATCGTCGCCGCCGTCGAACAGGCGGCCTGAGCCGGGACCAGGCCTTGGGCCGAACGGATGAAACGCACCCCCTGGCCGGCCCGCGATGGCCGGCCTGAAACGTTTCTGGCCCCGGATCCGCCCTCGACCCGCCCCCGTCCCGGCCGCGATCAGACGGCGGTCGGATCGTAATCGTAAAGCCAGGCGAAGCGTTCGATCAGCCGCGTCGGCGCCATGCGCGACACCGCCCGCAAGCCGGCATGGGCGACGGCCCGCGTCGGCCCGCGCAGGTGATAGTTGCGGGCATTGGCATTCGCGGCATCGACGATCTGTTGACAGCGCGGCTGGCGCAGCGCCTGAAACCGGGCAAGCGCGCGGGCCTGATCGGCATCGCTGTCCAGACAGGCGGCCAGCACCCAGGCATCCTCGATCGCCATAACGGCCCCCTGCGCCATGAAGGGCAGGGTCGGATGCGCGGCATCGCCGATCAGGGCGCGGCGGCCATCCTGCCAATGGGCGGCGACCGGGTGGCGGAACAGCCCCCAGATGCCGACGCTTTCGACCTGTGCCAGCCAGTCCGGCACCGGGCCGCCAAAGCGCGCAAAGGCGGCGCGCAGATCGGCCGGATCGCCGGGCAGGGACCAGCCTTCGTCATGCCAGTCGGGGCGTTCGACCACGGCCACGATATTGCGCAGCCCCGCGCCCAGAGGATAGCTGACCAGATGCCGGCCCGGCCCCATGAACACCTGTGCCACGCCGGGCGCGTCGGCCTCGGCGGGGATCAGGGCGCGCCAGGCGGTCTGGCCGGTGAAAAAGGGCGCCTCGGCCCCGTTTAGCGCCGGGCGCACCCGGCTTTTCACCCCATCCGCACCGATGAGCAGCGGCACCTCGGGCAGGTCGCCGACCTCGTGGTCCAGCTCGATCCGGACGCCGGCCTCGCGCGCGGCCTGTTCCAGCATGGCGACCAGCCGGGCGCGGTGAACCATGCGGAAATGATCCTTTGGCCGGTGCCGGGCCAGATCCAGCCGGGCGACCTGACGGCCGACGGAATCGCGAAGCTCGACCCGCTTTGACGCGACCGAGATCGCCCGGAACCGTTCCCACAGCCCAAGCGCCGCCAGCACACGCACCGCATTGGGCGAAATCTGCAAACCCGCGCCCACCTCGCGCAGGGCGCCCGCGCGTTCAAGAACGGTGACCTCGGCGCCACGCTGCGCCAGCGCGCAGGCGGCGGTCAGGCCGGCCACGCCGGCGCCAATGATGGTTACGGGGGTATTCTCAAGGGCCGACATCACGGATCACCCATGCTTGGGGGAACGGACCCGCCGTCTAGCGGCGGGTCGGCGCGGCGCCGATGTGGTCAATCGTCGCGATGCACGCGTTCGCGGCGTTCGTGCCGTTCCTGCGCTTCCAGCGTCATGGTCGCGATCGGGCGCGCATCCAGACGTTTCAGGCTGATCGGTTCGCCGGTCATTTCGCAATAGCCGTATTCGCCGGTCTCGATGCGGCGCAGGGCGGCATCGATCTTGCTGACCAGCTTGCGCTGGCGGTCGCGGGTGCGCAGTTCGAGCGAGCGGTCGGTTTCCTCGGACGCGCGATCCGCAAGGTCCGGCACATTGCGCGCGCTTTCCTGCAACCCTTCCAGGGTCTCGGCGGACTGGTCCAGCAATTCCTGTTTCCAAGCGATCAGCTTGCGGCGGAAATATTCCAGTTGCCGCTCATTCATGAAAGGCTCGTCTTCGGCCGGACGATAATCTTCGGGCAGAAAGGTTTGGGCTTTCATCGTTCCTCCGGGAGCCGGGTGCCTGTATCCCGATCCTTGCGGCCCCTTTAAGCGATGCCCGCGCGATTGTCACTAGCCCATTCCGCCAAGTTTGCGCCCGGCTTGCGCATCAGGGGGGCGCTGGCTAATTTCACGGGAATTGCCAAAGGGATGGGCGGATGCGTTTTTCATCGACCGAAACCTATGTCGCGCCGCCCGATCTTGCGGTGGCGGTCAACGCCGCGATCACGCTGGAACGTCCGCTGCTGGTCAAGGGCGAACCGGGCACCGGCAAGACCGAACTGGCGCGCCAGGTCGCCGCCAGTCTTGGCCTGCCGATGCTGGAATGGAACGTGAAATCAACCACCCGCGCGCAGCAGGGGCTTTACGAATACGATGCGGTCTCGCGCCTGCGCGACAGCCAGCTGGGCGAGGCGCGCGTCCATGACATCGGCAATTACATCCGCAAGGGCAAGCTGTGGCAGGCCTTCGAGGCCGAGGCCAGGGTGGTGCTGTTGATCGACGAGATCGACAAGGCCGATATCGAATTCCCCAATGACCTTTTGCAGGAACTCGACCGGATGGAGTTCCACGTCTACGAGACCGGCGAAACGATTCGGGCCCGCCATCGTCCGGTGGTGGTCATCACCTCGAACAATGAAAAGGAACTGCCCGACGCGTTTCTGCGCCGCTGTTTCTTTCACTATATCCGGTTCCCGGATGCCGAGGTGCTCAAGCGCATCGTCGACGTGCATTATCCCGGCCTGAAGCCGCGCCTTCTGGACGAGGCACTGAGCCAGTTCTTTGAACTGCGCGAGGTGCGGGGGCTGAAGAAAAAGCCCTCGACCAGCGAGCTTCTGGACTGGCTCAAGCTGATCCTCGCCGAGGATCTTTCGCCCGAGGATCTGAAGCGTCCGGCGGGCGAGATGCTGCCGCGCCTGCATGGCGCGTTGATCAAGAACGAACAGGATGTGGCCATGTTCGAGCGGCTGGCCTTCATGGCCCGGCGCCAAGGTTAGACGGAGGGGACATGATCCGGGAATTGCGCGAAAGCGACCGCGAGGGCTGGCAGCGGCTCTATCGGGGCTATCAGGAATTTTACGGCTATGGCGACCGCGCCGCGGCCTTTTACGACAAGGCCTTCGCGCGGCTGATGGCGCGGGATGCGCGCGATTTTCACGGGCTGGTCCATGACGATGGCGGCCGGCTTCTGGGGCTGACGCATTACGTCTTTCACCCGAATCTGTGGCGTGACGAGGGGGTCTGTTATTTGCAGGACCTCTATACCGCCGCCGAGGCGCGCGGCCGTGGCGTGGCCCGCGCCCTGATTCAGGGGGTCTATGACGCGGCCGACCGTGCGGGCGTGCCCAATGTCTATTGGCTGACGGCCGAGGACAATTACCCCGGGCGCATGCTTTACGACCGGGTGGCGCAGCGCACGCCCTTTATCCGCTATATGCGCAAGCCGTGACGTGAAAAGGGCGACCCGAGGGCCGCCCTTTTGCATTCACTGTCCCTGTTGTGCTTAGCGCAGGCCGGTGGCTTGAAGCAGCCCTTTTTTCTTGGCCTCGTAGTAATAGCCGCGCGAATACCATTTCACGGCGGCGTCCTGATTGCCGTCGGCGACCATATAGGCGCCGCGCAGGTATTTCACCGCATATTTCAGGTTCGTCTCGGCATCCAGCAGGCCCTGGGGGCTGCCCTGATAGCCCATGCCGCGCGCGGTCGCCGGCAGGATCTGCATCAGCCCGTAATAGGGGCCGTTGCGGGCGCCGGGGCGATGGGTGGATTCGCGCACGATGATGCGCTGAACCAGCTCGACCGGCACTTCGTTCTCTCTGGCCGATTGAATGATCAGCTTGCGCAGCGCCGGCGTTTCGTTCGGATAAAGCCCGGCCATCTGCGAGGCCGAGGCCCGGGGTTCGACCAGATAGCGGCGGTCGGGATCGACCCGGTTGTCGCCGCAGGCGCTGACGGCAAGAACGCCACCCAGCACCAGCATACCGATCAAGGATTTCATGACTGCCCTCGTTTTGTCATTGCCATCGCAATAGCCGCAGCGGGGGCGTCCGGGGAAATCAAAAGAAAGGGCCGCCCGGTGAGGGACGGCCCATAGGCAAGATCTTGCCGCATTGCGGCGCGGGTTTCGGTGGAATCCCGCCCAAGATCGGCGGATCCGGCGCGATCCGGCGCCGGTTTCGCCCCGATCAGACGTGAATCGCGCCGTCACCCAGCGCCAGCGCCGCCTCGCGCACGGCTTCCGAACAGGTCGGATGGGCGTGACAGGTCAGCGCGATATCCTGCGCCGAGGCGCCGAATTCCATCGCCACGCAAACCTCGTGGATCATCTCGCCCGCATTCGGGCCGATGATATGACAGCCCAGAACCCGGTCTGTATCCGCATCCGCGATCATCTTGACGAAACCGTCGGCCTGAAACAGCGCTTTCGCGCGGGCATTGCCCATAAAGGGGAACTTGCCCACCTTGATCTTGCGGCCCGATTCCTTGGCCATCTCTTCGGTCATGCCGACGGAGGCGACCTCGGGGGTGGTATAGATCACGCCGGGGATGACACCGTAATTCACATGGCCATGCTTGCCGGCGATGACCTCGGCCACCGCCATGCCCTCATCCTCGGCCTTGTGGGCCAGCATCGGGCCGGGCACTGCGTCGCCGATGGCATAGATGCCGGGCAGGCTGGTCTGCCAATGGGGATCGACCTTGACGAAGCCGCGATCGGTCATCTCGACGCCCAGCTTGTCCAGCCCCAGACCCGTGACATAGGGACGGCGGCCGGTGGCGACCAGCACCGTCGCGGCCTCGATGCTGTGTTCGCTGTTATCCTTGCGCAGGGTATAGGCGACCTTCGCGGTGCCGTTTTCCACCGTCACGCCGGACACGGCGGCGCCAAGGACGAATTTCAGCCCCTGCTTGGCCAGGATCCTCTGGAACTGCTTTTGCACCTCGCCGTCCATGCCGGGGGTGATGACGTCAAGGAATTCGACCACCGTCACCTCGGCGCCAAGGCGCGCATAGACGGACCCGAGCTCAAGCCCGATCACGCCGGCGCCGATCACGACCATGGATTTCGGGATCCCCGGCAGCGCCAGCGCGCCGGTCGAATCGACGACCACGCCGCCCTCGTTATCCACCGTCACGCCCTTCAGGCTGGAGGGTTCCGAGCCGCTGGCGATGACGATGTTCTTGGTCTCATAGGTGGTGTCGCCGACGCGCACCTTGCCGGGGGCCTCGATCTCGGCCCAGCCCTTGATCCAGTCGATCTTGTTCTTCTTGAACAGGAATTCGATGCCCTTGGTATTGGTGCCGACGGTATCGGCCTTATACCCCTGCATCCGGGTCCAATCGACGTTCACATGCGCGTCCATCAGGCCCATCTTGGCGAAATTCTCATGGGTTTCATGCAGCATGTGGCTGGCATGCAGCAGCGCCTTCGAGGGGATGCACCCCACGTTCAGGCAGGTCCCGCCCAGTGTATCGCGGCCCTCGACGCAGGCGACCTTCAGCCCCAGCTGGGCGGCGCGGATCGCGCAGACATAACCGCCGGGACCGGCGCCGATCACGATCAGATCATAGGTGGGCATTGTTCTTGTCCTTGTTCAGAAAGTCGCGTGGCAGGGTACCACGGTTTGGGTTGCATGGGGGCGCATCGCGATGGTGTCGGGCGGCTGTCTGTGCCCGGCGCCGACGGCTGTCAAACCCTTTCGTGACGGGGTGCCATGGCCGGCGGGCGGGGCGCGCATCACAGCAATCCCGCCACGATCATGGTCAGCGTGGCCAGAAAGCCCACGCCCCAGATGATCGAACGCCAGGGCGTCCAGCCAAAGGCATAGGCCGGGACATAGGCGACGCGCGCCGCCAGATAGGTCCAGGCACAGAGCACCGTCAGCGGCGATCCCGCATCCCCCAGAACGACCGTGACGACCGCGATGGTGAACAGGATCAGCCCTTCGAAATGGTTGTTGACCGCGCGTCGCATCCGCCCGGTCAGGGCCGAGAATTCCGGCTGGGTGTCGCGCGGGCCGGCATTCCATTTCGCGCCGACATCGCTGTTCATCACCGCCGCCGCAAGGCCGATCTGTATCGCCTGCAAAAGCGCGGCAAGCGCCAGCGCGGTCGTCTCGGCCGCCATGTCAGGCGGTCTCGACGAAATGGAAGCTGGCCGAACGCACGCCCGCCTGGCTGTTAAAGACCCCCGCCGCGCCGTCCAGATAGTCGCGCGCCGCCTTGGCATCGCCAATGGCGTAAAGCGCCCAGGCGCTGCCGCCATCCTCACGCCACAATTGCAGCAGCGACAGGCCGTTATTGCCGCGATCCTCGGCATCGGCATCGAAGGCGGCCTTGAATTGGGCATAGTCGGCGATCTGGTAATGGGCGATCATCTGGGTCATGACATTTACTCCTGCACCATGGCCGTGCGGATCGTCTGGAAATCCGCATCGGAAATTTCGAACAATCCGCGGCGGGCGAGCATGCCCCAGTTCCCGCGCGCGAACTCCAGCCTGTCGATCACTAAAGAGATAGGGGTTTCGGCCGCCGGGAGCCAGTCGATATCGCGCCGATAGCCCAGCATGCCCGGACGCATTTCCGCCGGATAGGGGGCCGCGTCGCGCACCGTGCCGATGGCGGTAAAGGCCTTCAGGGCCGCGCCATCGGGCCAGGCGGTTTTCGGCGAGTAATAGATCAGCCCGTCGCCGGGTGTCAGGCGCCTGAGCGGCGCAAGCTTGCCGTGATTCAGCATGGCGAACCCGCCGGTGGCACCGATCAGAACGTGCTCGCGGGAAACGACACCGATCCAGAAGCGTTGGGTCATGAAAACCTCGGGGCCTTGCGCGACATCGCGGGCGAAGGGGTGGATTTTCCGGCGGATGCCGGGGGTCGGATTGTTGCGAGCCTATACCCGGTGAACCTGAGCTGTACACCACTTGCGGGCGGCGGGTGGAATGGGTGTGGTGGTGGGGCGGACCCCCACCACCCAATCTGTGGCGGGCCGGATCAGCGGGGTTTCGCCTGTTGGCGAAACGCTGCACCGGCAGTCGGGGCGGATCACTTGGCGGCCGAAGGCCCTGCATCACCCATATCAACCCTGATGTCATGATAGCCATGGACATCCGTCGGCTGGTCGCCCCGGCCTTCGTTGATCCCGGCGGCGATCCCGCTGACGACCGCGCCGATGATACCGGCCCCTGCACCCGAATTGCGGGCGTTTTGCGATCTTTCGTTCAGCGAGATATTGGTGGCTACGAGGTTCTTTTGCACCGAGCGTTCGCCATTTTTGCAAATGAGATTCGCCGTTGGCGTTGATGGGCCAAGGTTGGGCGTCATCACGTAGGCGGGCGTCTGGAACTGCGATTCCGAATAGGGCGTGGTCAGCGAACAGCTTGCACCGGCCAGTTCGCGGCTGCCGTCTTTGGTTTTCACCTTGGTGCGCACCGTCGTCTTTGCGTCACCCCGATAGGCGTTGGGCGGAAATGACTTGAGGGTTTTATAGGCCACTGGCGGTTTGGTGATTTCCAGCTGCGGCGTACAGGCGCTCAACAGCACAAAGAATGGCAGGACAGTCAGAAAACGGTGCATCAGGTTCTTTCGTTATGGTCGTAGTTTCAGGTTCTGGCCGCCTGCCCAAGCACGGGCGAGCGGCCAGAACCTTTATCGCGGCTATTTCTTACAAATCCATCAACAGCCGGCGGGGATCTTCCAGCGCCTCTTTGACGCGCACGAGGAAGGTCACGGCGCCTTTGCCGTCGACGATGCGGTGGTCATAGCTCAGCGCCAGATACATCATCGGGCGGATGACGATTTCGCCGTTCACCACCACCGGGCGGTCCTGGATCTTGTGCATGCCAAGGATACCCGATTGCGGCGGGTTCAGGATCGGCGAGGACATCAGCGAGCCATAGACGCCACCGTTCGAGATGGTGAAGGTGCCGCCCTGCATTTCCGCCATGGTCAGCTTGCCGTCGCGGGCGCGCAGGCCCAGCTCGGCGATTTCCTTTTCGATCTGGGCAAAGCTTTTCTGGTCGGCATCGCGCACGACCGGAACCACCAGACCGTTCGGGGTGCCGACGGCAACGCCCATATGGACAAAGTTCTTGTAGACCACATCGCCGCCGTCGATTTCGGCATTGACCTCGGGGACCTCTTTCAGGGCGTGGGTACAGGCCTTCACGAAGAAGGACATGAAGCCCAGCTTGACCTTGTGCTTTTTCTCGAACTGGTCCTTGTAGGTGTTGCGCAGGTCCATGATCGCCTTCATGTCCACCTCGTTATAGGTGGTCAGCATGGCGGCGGTGTTCTGCGCGTCCTTGAGCCGGCGGGCGATGGTGGCGCGCAGGCGGGTCATCTTGACGCGCTCTTCGCGGGCGGCGTCCTCGGCCGAGCTGGGCGAACGCGGCGCCTGAGCCGGCGCGGGTGCGGGGGCCGCGGCCACCGGGGCGGCGGGGGCGCTGCCTGCGCGGGCGACATCCTCTTTCATCACGCGGCCATCGCGGCCGGTGCCGGTGACGGCATCACGCGAAACGCCGGCCTCGGCCATGGCTTTCTTGGCCGAAGGGGCATCCTCGACATCCTTGCCGGCCGCTGCGGCGGCGGGGGCGGCCGGTGCCGCAGCAGGGGCGGGGGCCGCAGCGGGGGCGGGGGCCGCACCGGCCGCGCCTTCGGTGATCACGGCCAGACGGGCGCTGGCCTCGACCGTCGCGCCTTCGGGGGCCAGGATTTCGGCCAGCACGCCGGCGGCGGGGCTGGGCACCTCGACCGAGACCTTGTCGGTTTCCAGCTCGCACAGCATCTCGTCCTGCGCGACGGTATCGCCGACCTTCTTGAACCAGGTGGCGACCGTCGCTTCGGTCACGCTTTCGCCCAGGGTGGGCACCATAACATCGACGGATTTTCCGCTCATCTTCTTTTGTCCTTCCTGGGGTTTCGTTCCAGTTTCAGCTTTCGGTAACATTTCTTCGGGGCCCGCATCGCCGATATCGGCGATCTGGGCCAGCAGGGCATTGGGGGCGACCACCGTGCCTTCGGGGGCGACGATCTCGGCCAGCTTGCCGGCCACGGGCGAGGGGACCTCGACCGTGACCTTGTCGGTTTCCAGCTCGCAGAGCATCTCGTCGACGGCGACGCGGTCGCCCGGTTTCTTGAACCAGGTCGCCACCGTCGCCTCCGAGACGGACTCACCCAAAGCGGGAACGCGGACCTCGACGGCCATGCTCAGCCCTCGATGGTGATGGCTTCGCCGACCAAAGCCTCTTGCTCGGCCTTGTGGCGCGAGGCGAGGCCGGTCGCCGGCGAGGCGGCGGCATTGCGTCCGACATAGCGCGGGCGCGTATGCTTGGCGTTGATGCGCGACAGCACCCATTCCAGATTCGGCTCGACAAAGCTCCAGGCGCCCTGGTTCTTGGGCTCTTCCTGGCACCAGACGATTTCCGCATCCTTGAAGCGGCCCAGTTCCTTGCTGAGCGACTGGGCCGGGAACGGATAGAACTGTTCCAGACGCAGGATATAGACATCCTTGGCCCCGGCGGCGTCGCGCGCGGCCAGAAGGTCGTAATAGACCTTGCCCGAACAGATCACCACGCGGCGGATCTTGTCATCCGCGACCAGTTTCAGATCCGAAACGCCGTTGGGATTGTCTGCATCGTCCCACAGCACCCGGTGGAAGCTGGAGCCGGTCTGGAATTCCTCGGCGCGCGACACCGCCTGCGGGTGGCGCAACAGCGATTTCGGCGTCATCAGCACCAGCGGCTTGCGGAACGGACGGTTCAGCTGACGGCGCAGGATGTGGAAATAGTTCGCCGGCGTGGTGCAGTTGGCGACGATCCAGTTGTCTTCCGCGCACATCTGCAACCAGCGCTCAAGCCGGGCCGAGCTGTGTTCGGGACCCTGTCCCTCGTAGCCATGCGGCATCAGCATGACGAGGCCCGACATGCGCAGCCATTTCTTTTCACCCGAGGTGATGAACTGGTCGAACATGATCTGAGCGCCGTTGGCGAAATCGCCGAACTGGGCCTCCCACAGGGTCAGGGTGTTCGGCTCGGCCAGCGAATAGCCGTATTCGAAACCCAGAACCGCATATTCCGACAGCATCGAATCGATGACCTCGTAACGCGCCTGACCGCCACGGATGTGGTTCAGGGGGTAATAGCGTTCCTCGGTGGTCTGATCGACAAAGGCGGAATGGCGCTGGCTGAAGGTGCCGCGGGTCGAATCCTGACCCGACAGGCGCACCGGATGCCCCTCGACCAGAAGCGAGCCGAAGGCCAGCGCCTCGCCGGTGGCCCAGTCGAAGCCCTGACCCGTCTCGAACATCTTTTTCTTGGCGTCGATCAGGCGGCCGACGGTCTTGTGCATGTCGAAACCATCGGGCGCGCGGGTCAGCGCGGTGCCGATTTCGGCCATGGTCGCGGGGGCGATGCCGGTCTGGCCGGCGCTGTATTCCTCGCCCTCGGCGGCAAGGCCGGACCATTTGCCGTCCAGCCAGTCGGCCTTGTTCGGCTTGAAGTTCTTGCCGACCTCGAACTCGTCGTTCAGATGCGACTGGAAGGCGGCCTTCATTTCCTCAATCTCGCCCTCGGGGACCAGCCCGTCGGCGACCAGACGGTCGGTGTAAAGCTGCAAGGTGGTCTTGTGACCCTTGATCTGCTTGTACATCGCCGGGTTGGTGAACATCGGCTCATCGCCTTCGTTATGGCCGAAGCGGCGATAACAGATAATGTCCAGAACCACGTCCTTGTGGAATTTCTGCCGGAATTCGGTCGCCACCTTGGCGGCGTGGACCACGGCTTCCGGGTCGTCGCCATTGACGTGGAAAATCGGCGCCTCGACCATCAGCGCGATATCGGTGCAATAGGGCGAGGTCCGGCTGAAATGCGGCGCGGTGGTGAAACCGATCTGGTTGTTTACCACGATATGGATGGTGCCGCCGGTGCGGTGGCCGCGAATACCCGAAAGCTGGAAGCATTCCGCGACGATGCCCTGACCGGCGAATGCCGCGTCGCCATGCAAAAGGATCGGCAGCACGGCGGTGCGGGTCGCCTGATCCGACAGCTGATCCTGCTTGGCGCGGGCCTTGCCCAGCACCACCGGATCGACCGCTTCAAGGTGGCTGGGGTTCGCGGTCAGCGACAGGTGCACGGTATTGTCGTCAAAGGTGCGGTCCGAGCTGGCGCCGAGGTGATATTTCACGTCGCCCGAGCCGTCGACATCCTCGGGCTTGTAGCTGCCGCCCTGGAATTCGTGAAAGATCGCGCGGAAGGGTTTGCTCAGCACATTGGCCAGGACCGACAGGCGGCCCCGGTGGGGCATGCCGATCACCACCTCCTTGACGCCAAGCGCGCCGCCGCGCTTGATGATCTGTTCCATCGCGGGGATCAGCGCCTCGCCGCCGTCAAGGCCGAAACGCTTGGTGCCCATGTATTTGACATGCAGGAACTTTTCAAAGCCCTCGGCCTCGACCAGCTTGTTGAGGATGGCGCGGCGCCCTTCGCGGGTAAAGGCGATTTCCTTGCCGTAACCCTCGATCCGCTCTTTCAGCCATGCGGCCTGTTCGGGGTCCGAGATATGCATGAATTGCAGCGCGAAGGTGCCGCAATAGGTGCGCGTCATCAGATCGACGATCTGACGGATCGAGGCGATCTGAAGGCCCAGCACATTGTCGATAAAGATCGGCCGGTCCAGATCGGCGGCGGTAAAGCCATAGGTCGCGGGATCCAGCTCGCCGTCATCGGGCACCTCGCGCAGGCGCAGCGGGTCCAGATCGGCGTGCAGATGGCCCCGGATGCGGAAGGCGCGGATCAGCATGATGGCGCGGATGCTGTCCAGCACGGCCCGTTTCAGCTGTTCATCGGTCAGGCTGAGGCCCTTTTCGGCGGCCTTGCCGGCGATCTTGTCGAGGGCTGCCTTGGCCTCGGCCTTGCTGCTTTGCGGCCATTCGCCGGTCAGTGCGGCGGTGTTGTCGTCCGAGGGCACCGGCGGCCAGTCGCCGCGCTGCCAGCTGGCCCCCTTGGCCTCGCGGGTGACGGTGGTTTCCTCATCGCCGAGGCTGCGGAAAAACGCGTCCCAGGCCGCGTCGACGGCATTCGGGTCCTGTGCCCACTGACCGTAAAGCTGTTCGACATAGCCGGCATTGTGACCTTGCAGAAAGCTCGAGTCGTGGAAGGCCGAGTTGGGGGATTGATCGTTCATTGGATTGCCTCCGGGGAAATTCTGTCCGTTCGCGCCGTGATGTCAGGCGGTGGTGTTGTTTAGGTCATGACCGGGTCCTGTTCCGGTCATCAGCTCTGTCTGAAAATTCGGATACCTGTCCCGCAGTTCCGCGCGCGGAATCCGCAACAGCGCCGGCAGGCGGCGCCCCGCCATCAGCGCGCCGCGCACCTGCGGCAGATCCCAGCGCCGCCCGGCGATATCCTTGGGAAACTCGGCCGCCAGCATGCGCAGATACCACAGCCCGAACCGTAGCAGGTCGCGGGGCTGACGATCCGAATTGCGGCGGACGAAATAGCCGACATTCAGGATCGCCAGCGCGGTGCTGAGCTGGCGTTTGTTGCGCGCCGCAGCCGCCTCGACATGGTCGATCCCGGCATCGGGCGCGATGGCCAGAAGCCCGTGCCGGCCAAAGCGATAGCTGGCGTCCAGATCCTCGGCCATGCACGAGCCGACGAGCCCCTCGTCAAAGGGTTCGCGCAGCGCCACGTCACGGCGCAGGGTCAGGGCAAAGCCGGTGATGAACTGCGTCGGCAGCATCCCCTGGGGCAGGGTGGCCTCGCCATGCCAGCGCCTTTCGGGCCGGTCATAGGTCACGAAACGCTGGTCGGCCGGGATCATCAGGCCGTGGCGCAGGGCGAAATCGATGCCGCGCTGAACCCCGCGATGACGGTTCTGGATCAGATTGCCGGCGCGGTTGGTCTGTTTGCGCGCTTCGGGCGCGATGTCGTCTGCGGTTTCCGGCGCCGTTTGCAGGGCCATATTGCGGCACGAGATGGCGGCGATCCGCCCCGTGGGGTCGTCGCGGTAAAAGCCCATGATCCGGGCCGCCGTGCCGGGATGCAGCATGGCGTCATCGTCGATCATGAACAGGATATCGGCATGCGCCATGGCCACGCATTGATTGCGCTGCACGGTCAGCGATCTGCGCCGGGCGGGTTCGTAAAGCAGCGGACAGTTCAGCCCGGACGCCGCCATCATCGCCGCGATCCGGTCGCGGCTGTCCTGCCAGTCGTCGCTGGCATCGACGATGACGATCTCGGCCGGCGGCAGGGTCGAGGCCAGCGCGTGGCGCACGCAATCGGCCAGCATCCGACCCCGGTTATAGGTCGAGACGCAGAGCGCCCAATCCCGTGCGGGCGCAGCGCCCGGCACCGTGGCCTGCGCCATCAGATCCTCTGCGCTGGACTGGTCGATGCAGTTCATGCCCACCCCCACCTGTCCCGGCAGATCGCAGGCTGCAAGCCGACCCGGCTGGGGCAGGGGGCTGCCACGGCGGGATGGGACGGGCTCTGGTTGCGGCGGCGATCCAATCTGGCACCTGATGTGATGGTTTTGGCGCGGCCCCGTAAAGGTAGGCAGGGGCCGCTCCTAAGTCAAAAAGCTTGCGAAAACGTTACCGGCCGATCGCCTTCAGCACCGCTTCGCCAAGGCCTGCGGGGCTGTCGGCCACGATGATGCCGGCCGATTTCATGGCTTCGATCTTGGATTCCGCGTCGCCCTTGCCGCCCGAGACGATGGCGCCGGCATGGCCCATGCGGCGGCCGGGGGGGGCGGTGCGCCCGGCGATAAAGCCGGCGGTGGGCTTCCATTTGCCCTTTTTCTTTTGCTCGGCCAGGAATTCGGCGGCCTCTTCCTCGGCGGAACCGCCGATTTCGCCGATCATGATGATCGAGGTGGTTTCGTCATCGTCAAGGAACATGCGCAGCACGTCGATATGTTCCATCCCCTTGATCGGGTCGCCGCCGATGCCGACGGCCGAGGACTGGCCCAGACCCACATCCGAGGTCTGCTTGACCGCCTCATAGGTCAGGGTGCCGGACCGGCTGACCACGCCGACGCTGCCGCGGCGGAAGATGGAACCGGGCATGATGCCGATCTTGCATTCGTCCGGCGTCATGATGCCGGGGCAGTTCGGCCCGATCAAAAGCGAATTGCTGCCTTCCAGCGCGCGCTTCACCTTCATCATGTCCAGGACCGGGATGCCCTCGGTGATGGCCACGATCAGCGGGATCTGTGCGTCGATGGCTTCCAGGATCGAGTCGGCCGCGAAGGGCGGCGGCACATAGATCGCGGTCGCATTGGCGCCGGTTTTCGCCACGGCCTCATGGACCGAGTTGAAGACCGGCAGGCCCAGATGCTCGGACCCGCCCTTGCCGGGGGTCACGCCGCCGACCATCTTGGTGCCATAGGCGATGGCCTGTTCGGTGTGGAACGTCCCCTGCGAGCCGGTGATGCCCTGGGTGATGACTTTCGTGTTCTTGTCTACGAGAATGGCCATGGATGGCTCTCCTTATGACTGCTACCTTAACGAGCGGACGACGATTGCGGCGCCGCGCACGATGGGGAGGTTGATTTCTTTCAAGATGCCCAGTTCGACTGGGCGACCCTTGAGGGTGCCAGACCAGCCTTTCTCGACCCTGCTGCGGGTTTGCATGGGCTTGGCATCGGACGCCGCCAGCCAGGGCCGGATTAGCGCTTCGGCCTCGGGCACTGTCATGCCGCTGACAAGGATGAGGCAGCCCTTGCTGCCGGGCTTTTGGCCCGTGATCAAAACGATCACCCGCGTGCCAAGCGCTGCATACAATCTGTAGTCGCCAGTCGCCTCATCCAGCCCGTAGCCGCTGGCCCGCAAGGCGTCGCCGGTCCGCTGTGTATCGGGCATTGACTGCGCGCAGACCGCCGCGCCCTCGGCTGCCTTGTTCAGCAGCTCCGAACGGGACGGCGCCGCCAGCGACGGCAGAGCCGACGCCAGCAGGACAAGGGCGGCGATCAGTCCGCGCATCAGCCCTTCACTGCCTTGACGATCTTTTCGGCCCCGTCCTTGAGGTCGTCGGCGGCGATCACGTTCAGCCCGCTGTCGCGGATGATCTGTTTGCCGAGCTCGACATTGGTGCCTTCCAGACGCACGACCAGCGGAACCGCAAGCCCGACATCTTTCACCGCGGCGATGATGCCTTCGGCGATGATGTCGCAGCGCATGATGCCGCCAAAGATGTTGACCAGAATGCCTTTGACGTTCGGGTCCGAGGTGATGATCTTGAAGGCCTCGGTGACTTTTTCCTTGGTGGCGCCGCCGCCGACGTCAAGAAAGTTCGCCGGTTCCGCGCCATAAAGCTTGATGATGTCCATGGTGGCCATCGCGAGGCCGGCGCCGTTCACCATGCAGCCGATCTCGCCATCCAGCGCGATATAGTTCAGGTCGAACTTCGAGGCGGCCAGTTCCTTGGGATCTTCCTCGGTTTCGTCGCGCAGCGCCATGATGTCGGGCTGACGATAAAGCGCGTTATTGTCGAAGCCCATCTTGGCGTCGAGGCATTTGAGGTTGCCGTCCTTCATCACGATCAGCGGGTTGATCTCCAGCATCTCCATGTCCTTTTCGATGAACATGCGATACAGGTTTTTCACCAGCGCGACGCATTGCTTGACCTGCGGGCCCGACAGACCCAGCGCGAAAGCGACGCGGCGGCCGTGGAAATCCGACAGGCCCGAGGCGGGATCGACGCTGAAGCTCACGATCTTTTCGGGCGTGTGGGCCGCGACTTCCTCGATGTCCATGCCGCCCTCGGTCGAGGCGACAAAGCTGACGCGCGAGCTGCCGCGATCGACCAGCAGCGCCAGATACAGCTCGCGCTCGATGTCGCTGCCGTCTTCGATATAGATGCGGTTCACCTGTTTGCCGGTGGCGCCGGTCTGATGGGTGACGAGCGTGCGGCCCAGCATCTGGCGGGTCAGCTCTTCGGCCTCGCTGACCGATTTCGCCAGACGGACGCCGCCTTTTTCACCGGCTTCCTTTTCCTTGAAATGGCCCTTGCCGCGCCCGCCGGCATGGATCTGGGCCTTGACGACCCAAAGCGGGCCGTCAAGTTCGCCCGCCGCTGCCTTGGCCTCGTCGGCCTTGATCACCACGCGGCCGTCCGAGACCGGCGCGCCGTATTGGCGCAACAGCGCCTTGGCCTGATATTCATGGATGTTCATGATGCTTCCCCGCAGTTGTCGGTTGGCGGGGCTTGTGCCATATCCCCGCGCCTGCCTCAAAGGGGTTAGCGCTGCCGAAAGCTGAAAATTGCGGCTATTCTTGGTTTTGTGATCACGCATTTCGGCGCTGTGATCACAAGTTGCCGCGTTGCGGCGGCGCAGCATCCGCAATAAGCTGCGATCCCGTTCTTCGCCAGAATCGAAAAGGGCCGCCATTGTCGCTTCTTGAGGAAATCCGGCCGGCACCACAGGCCGATGGTTTGCCCCTGATCGTGCTGATCCATAACGAGGCAAACCTGATCGCGCCTTTTCTTGCGCATTACCGCGCGCTGGGGCCGACGCATTTCATCGTCGTGGACGATCGCTCGACCGATGACAGCCGCGCGCGGCTGACGGCCGAGCCCGACGTGACCTTGATGCAGCCGGTCGCGGGGTCGAGCTATGCCCGCGACAAGCTGGCATGGCGGCAAGAGCTGCTGGCGCGCCATGCGCCCGGTCGCTGGGCCCTGTTGCCCGATATGGATGAGCATTTCGTATTCGCCGGAATGGAACGCCAAAGCCTGGCCGATTACATCGCCGCGCTTGAGGCCGAGGGCGCCGAGGCGGTGCTGACGGTCATGATCGATATGTATGCCGATCTGCCGCTGGCCGAGCATCTCTATCCCCGTCCAGGGGTGGACAGCCTGTTGCAGGCATTTCCGTGGTTCGACGGGCCGGGGCCGGCACCCTTGGGCTATCATTTCATGTTCAATTCCAGCAAGGCGCGGCGCAAGGCGGCGACGCCGCCGCTATCGGTTCATGGCGGCTTGCGCGACCGGCTGTTCCGGGTGCCGGGGCTGCGCATGAACCGGCTGGCGCTGGCGGCGCTGGACCGCGTGGCGGGGCTTGGCGGAGCGGTTCAGCCGCGCGGTCTGGATCTGATCCGTCATCAGATCGCGCGCAAGTTGACGCGGCGCTTTTTCAAGGGCGCGCTGGATATGCACAAGGTGGCGCTCTTGCGTTGGCGTCCCGGCACGAATTTCGTCGGCGCCCATCGTCTGCGTGAAAATTATCGCATGTCGGAAAGCATCGCGGCGCTTTTGCATTTCAAATTCACCCGTGGCGTTGCCGGGCTGGAATATACCGCGCAGCGCGGTCAGCATTTCGGTGGCGCGCGGCATTATCACGACATGCTGGACGCGACCGAGATTCTGGGACGCTCGCCGCTGTTCTCCGGCAGCCGGCAATGGCAAGGCAGTGCCTCGTTGCAAGGGATCATTCGCGGGGTTCCGGCACGCTAGACGTGCATGAAGCCACGATTTTTCCGGCTTTTGCGATCGTTGGGGCCGGTACGAAAACCGGATATGACGCCCATATGCCCGCGCGCGGGGAATGGCTTTGCGCCGCCAGGCCTGAACGCCTCAGTTTGGATTTGACTTTTAACGGCCTTGTGCTAACGGCCTTGTGCGAGAAATCGCGCCGTAACTCTATTTATGTCAACGAGGCATGCGTATGGCTGATTACCCCACAATTGGAAACGATACATTGCTTGGCACCGCCGGCGCCGACAATATCGATGGTCTGGCGGGCAATGACACGATTACCGGTCTTTCCGGGAACGACACCCTGATCGGCGGCACCGGCGACGATATCTTTGTGATCGGCGGCACGGATTTCGGCTATGACATCTATAATGGCGGCGACGGCGCGGACATCATCCGGCTGAACGCGGATATCACGGTGTCCAGCCTGCGGCTGACCTCGGCCAACCTGATCGGGACCGAGACGCTGTCGATGTATGGCTATGACATTTCGGGAACCGGCGGGAACGATGCCTTTGACATCAGCGGCGTCACCAATGTGACCAGCTATAACTGGATCCGGATGGGCGACGGCGCGGACCGCTTTGTCGGCCATGTCGGCGCCGATGCCGTCGATGGCGGATCGGGCAATGACACGCTGAACGGGCGGGCCGGCAACGACACCCTGATCGGCGGGGCGGGCAACGATTTTCTGGTGGGTGACAGCGGGAATGATATCTTCCTGATCGGGGGCACGGATTTCGGCACCGACACCTATCTTGGCGGCGAGGGGGCGGATATTATCCGGCTAAGCGCCGATGTCACCGTATCCAGCCTGCGGCTGACCGCCAGCGCGGTGAACGGGACCGAGACGCTGTCGATGTATGGCTATGACATCGCGGGGACGGCCGGGAACGATGCCTTTGACATCAGCGGCATCACCAATGTGACCAGCTATAACTGGATCCTGATGGGCGACGGGCTCGACCGCTTTGTCGGTCATGTCGGTGCCGATGCCGTCAATGGCGGTTCGGGCAATGACACGCTGAATGGCGGTGCGGGCAACGACTCGCTGATCGGCGGATCGGGCAATGACTATATGCTTGGCGGCACCGGCGACGATATTTTCTATATCAGCGGCACGGATTTCGGCACCGACACCTATCTTGGCGGCGAAGGGGCGGACATTATCCGGCTAAGCGCCGATGTCACCGTATCCAGCCTGCGGCTGACGGCCAATGCCGTGAACGGGACCGAGACGCTGTCGATGTATGGCTATGACATCGCGGGGACGGCCGGGAACGATGCCTTTGACATCAGCGGCATCACCAATGTGACCAGCTATAACTGGATCCTGATGGGCGACGGGCTCGACCGCTTTGTCGGTCATGTCGGTGCCGATGCCGTCAATGGCGGTTCGGGCAATGACACGCTGAACGGCGGTGCAGGCGCGGATTCGATCATCGGTGGCGCGGGCAACGATTACCTGGTGGGCGGCACCGGCGACGATGTGTTCTATATCGAGGGCACGGATTTCGGCCGCGACACCTATAACGGTGGCGATGGCGCGGACATGATCCGGCTGACCGGGGATGTGACGGTGTCGACGCTGCTGCTGACCGCGTCGAACGTGATCGGGACCGAGACGCTGTCGATGTATGGCTATGACATCATCGGGACGACCGGAAACGACAATTTTGACCTGAGCGGCATCACCAATGTGACCAGCTATAGCTGGATCCAGATGGGCGACGGGCTCGACCGTTTCGTCGGCCATGCCGGCGGTGACGCGGTCAATGGCGGCGCGGGCGGCGATACGCTCAACGGACGCGGCGGGGACGACTCGTTGGCGGGCGGGGCCGGCAACGACCTGCTGTTCGGGGAAACCGGCAACGACAATCTGGATGGCGGCGACGGCATCGACACGGTCAGCTATGCCTCGGCGACGGGCGGTTTGCGCATCAATCTGTTGCAGACGGCGGGTCAGGCCGTTGGCGGCGGGCATGGCACCGATGCCCTGTCCGGGATCGAGAATGTCATCGGTTCGCGCTTTGGCGATGCGATCATCGGCAACAATGCCGGCAACCGTCTTGTGGGCGACGCGGGCAACGACAATCTGCGCGGGATGGCGGGCAATGACCAGCTTTTCGGCGGCACCGGCAACGATATCCTGCAAGGGGCGAGCGGCAACGACACCCTGAACGGTCAGGCGGGCATCGACACGGCCAGCTATGCCGGCGCCTCGTCCGGGGTCACGGTCGATCTGCGGCTGAGCGCGGCACAGTCGGTCGGCGGTGGGCATGGTCTCGATGTCCTCTTGGGCATCGAGAACCTGTTGGGTTCGTCCTTTGGCGATCGGCTGATCGGGACCGGCCTCAACAACGTGCTGAACGGCGATGCCGGCAACGACCGTCTGGTCGGGCTTGCGGGCAATGACAACCTGTTGGGCGGCGCGGGCAATGACCAGCTGAGCGGCGGCGACGGCAACGATATCCTGACCGGCGGGGTCGGGGCCGACATCATGACCGGCGGTGCCGGGACCGATGCCTTTATCTTTGCCGTCGGCCATGGCGCGGACCAGATCAGCGACTGGCAGAATGGCGTGGACCGGATCCAGATCGCATCCGGCACCTGGCAGGGCGTGACCTATGACGGGTTCGACGACCTGCGCATCAGCCAGTCGGCATCCGGCGCGCTGATCAGCTTTGGCGGCACCTCGATCAGCCTGTCCGGCGTGTCCTCGGGCCTGCTGGACGCTTCGGATTTCGTCTTCGTCTGATGGCAAAAAGAAAACCCGCGGCGATTGCCGCGGGTTTTCCCGGTTCGAAAGATCGCAGGATCAGGCCAGCGAGGGATCGATCTGCTTGCAGGCCTCGACCAGGCCCTTCACGGCGTCGACGGATTTGTCGAACATCGCCTGTTCGTCCTTGTCCATCTTGATGTCGATGACCTTTTCGATGCCCTTGGCGCCGATCACGGTCGGCACGCCGACATAAAGCCCCTTGAGGCCAAAGGCGCCATCCACATATGCGGCACAGGGCAGCACGCGCTTTTGATCCTTGAGATAGGCCTCGGCCATTTCGATGGCGCTGGTGGCCGGCGCATAAAAGGCCGAACCGGTTTTCAACAGGCCGACGATCTCGGCGCCGCCGTCACGGGTGCGCTGGATGATCGCGTCCAGTTTTTCCTGCGTGGTCCAGCCCATCTTGACCAGATCCGGCAGCGGAATGCCGGCAACGGTCGAATAGCGGGCCAGCGGCACCATGGTGTCGCCATGGCCGCCCAGCACAAAGGCGGTGACGTCGCGCATCGAGACGCCGAATTCCAGCGACAGGAAGTGACGGAAGCGCGCCGAATCCAGCACGCCGGCCATGCCGACGACCTTTTCGGCGGGCAGGCCGCTGAACTGTTGCAGCGCCCAGACCATCGCGTCCAGCGGGTTGGTGATGCAGATCACAAAGGCGTTCGGGGCGTGGGTCTTGATGCCTTCGCCGACCGATTTCATGACTTTCAGGTTGATCCCCAGAAGGTCGTCGCGGCTCATGCCGGGCTTGCGGGGTACGCCTGCGGTCACGATGCAGACATCGGCGCCGGCGATGTCGGCATAGTCGTTGGTGCCTTTCAGCACGGCGTCGAACCCTTCGGAGGGGCCCGATTCCGCGATGTCCAGCGCCTTGCCTTGCGGCGTGCCCTCGGCGATGTCGAACAGGACGACGTCGCCCAGTTCCTTCATCGCGGCGAGATGCGCGAGCGTACCGCCGATCTGTCCCGCACCGATGAGTGCGATCTTGGGTCGGGCCATAGGTGAACCTCCGATTTCCATGATGGTTTCGCGGGGTGGCGTATTCCCTTGGGATCGGAATCGCAAGCCTTCGCTGACGCAACGTGGCGAAATCGCCGTATGTCAAGCGCTAACATGACATGATCTTTCGGCGTTGCGCGGCCCCCCGCGCTGGCATAGGCCGGGATCAGCCGGGCAGGGGGCGAAAAGACAGGGGGCGCGCGGGGATGGAGCTGGGACTACTGGGCTGGGTGCTGGGCTGTGCCGCCGCATTCGCGGTCGGGCTGGCCAAGGGCGGGCTGTCGATGGTCGGCATGCTGGGCGTGCCGTTGATGGCGCTGATCATGTCGCCGGTCCAGGCGGCGGGGATCCTGCTGCCGGTCTATGTCATTTCCGATATCGGCGGGCTTATCGCCTTTCGGCGCAGCTTTGACCGCCGCGTTCTGGTCTCGCTGATCCCCGGCATGCTGAGCGGGATCGCCCTGGGCTGGGCCACGGCGCGGCTGGTCGACGAATCGCGGGTCGGTCTTGTGGTCGGGCTGATCGGCCTGGCCTTTAGCCTGAATGCGATGCTGCGGCCCGCGCTGGCGGGGGCGCAGGCGCGCGGACCCGGCTGGGGCGCGGGTTCGTTCTGGGGCGCGCTGTCGGGTTATACCAGCTTTGTCTCGCATTCCGGCGCCCCACCATATCAGATCTATGTTCAGCCGATGCGGATGGAGCCGATGCTTTACGCCGGCACCACCACCATCTTTTTCGCCATCACCAATGCGGTCAAGCTGATCCCCTATGGCCTTCTGGGCCAGCTTTCGCCGCATAACCTGCGGATTTCGGCGGTGCTGGCGGTGCCGGCGCTGCTGGGGGTCTGGGCGGGGCTGTGGATCATCAAGCGGGTGCCGGCGACGTTCTTTTACAAGTTCATCACCTGGGCGCTGGCCATCATCTCGGTCAAGCTGATCTGGGACGGGCTCTAGGGCGCGGCGCTTGCGATTTGCGCCCCGCCGGGGCAGCCTTGGGCCGCAACCTGACATGACGAGGCCCCTATGATCACACGTCCCTATCGCTCGGTGCTGTATATTCCGGCCTCGAATGCCCGGGCCATGGAAAAGGCGCGGACGCTTTCGGCGGATGCGATCATCTTCGATCTTGAGGATGCGGTGACGCCGGCCGAAAAGCTGCCGGCGCGGGATCTTCTGGCGCGCGCCTTGCTGGCGGATTACGGCGGCCGGACGCGGATCGTGCGCATCAACGGTCTGGATACGGAATGGGGCGAAGGCGATGCCCGCGCATTCGCCGGGGCGGCCGATGCGGTGCTGGTGCCCAAGGTGGGCCGCGCGGCCGATCTGGACCGGGTGGCGGCGCTGGTGCCCGGGGCGCCGCTTTGGGCGATGATGGAGACGCCGGCGGGGATGCTGAACGCCGCCGCGATCGCCGCCCATCCGCGTCTGCAGGGCATGGTCATGGGCACGAACGACCTGCTCAAGGATCTGGGCGCGCGGACGCGGCCCGATCGGCAACCGCTGATGGCGGGGCTGGGTCTGTGCCTTCTGGCGGCGCGCGCCCATGGCCGGGTGATCGTGGACGGGGTCTATAACGCCTTTCAGGACACGGCCGGCCTGCGCGCCGAATGCGAACAGGGCCGCGACATGGGGTTCGACGGCAAAAGCCTGATCCATCCCGCGCAGCTTGAGGCCGCGAACGAAATATTCGCCCCCGATGCCGACGAGCTGGATCTGGCCCGGCGTCAGATCGCGGCCTTTGAACAGGCGCGCGCCGAGGGCAGGGGGGTCGCCGTTCTCGATGGCCGCATCGTCGAGAACCTGCATGTCGAAACCGCCCGCGCCCGGTTGAAGCTGGCCGAGGCGATTGCCGCCCGCGCCGGATAGTGCCAAAGTCGGCGCCGACTGCATCAAGCGGAGATTGGCCAGATGTTGCTTTTGATCCTGGGCGTCGCATTGTGGTGGGCGGCGCATCTCTTGAAACGCGTGGCGCCCGGCCCGCGCGACAAGATCGGGCGCGGCGGCGTGACGGCGCTGTTGCTGGTCTCGGTTCTGCTGATGATTTTGGGGTACCGGATGGCGGATGGCCCCGTTTGGTGGGGGGCTTCGGCGCCGCTCAAGGGGATCAACAACCTGCTGGTCCTTGTGGCGTTCTATCTGTTCGCGGCCGATGGCATGAAAACCCGCATCGCGCGGCGGATGCGCCACCCGCAGCTGACCGGTTTCGCGATCTGGGCATTCGCGCATCTGTTGCCGAATGGCGATCTGCCGTCTTTCGTGCTGTTTGGCGGGCTGCTGCTTTGGGCGCTCGTCGAAATGGCGGTGATCAACCGCGCCCAGCCCGACTGGCACCCGCCCCAAGGCGATGTGCCGGCGCGCAAGGACGTCTTTGCCTTGCTGGGGGCGGTGGTGGTGATGCTGGTTGTCGGGCTGATCCACGCCTGGCTTGGCTATAACCCCTTCGGAGCCTGATCCATGACCAAGATCTATCGCCTGCTGACCGAGGACGACACTTCGGCCTTTTGCCACAAGGTCAGTCTGGCGCTGTCGCGTGGCTGGGAACTGCATGGCAGCCCCAGCATGGCCTTTGACGCCGAAACCGGGCGGATGCGCTGTGCGCAGGCCGTGACCAAGGATATCGAGGCCGATTACAGCCCCGACATGAAGCTTGGCCAGCAATGAACCGGGCGCGGCTGATCACAACGGCCGCGATGCTGTCCGGCCTTTTGGGGCTGGCGGGGCCGGCACTGGCCGAAACCGCGCCCTGCACCCTGAACGGGGTCGAACCCTTGCCGGTTCTCGAGGCCGCCAAGGCCGCGTTCCTCAAGGGAAAATATCACGAGTTCTATCGCCTCGCCACGCCCTATGTCCCCGATGCGCGGTCGCAATACCCCGCGCTGATGGGCCGCCTTGCCGAGCTGTTCCCGAACGGCTTTCCCCGCTGTTCGACCGTGTTGCAGCGCCGCGATGTCGGCGGCATGGTCCAGGAAATCACCATGTTCGCGATCGAGCCGCCCGATACCGGCATGATTTCCATCATCCTGACCGCCGTGCCCTTCAACGACGAACCCGAGATCGTTGCCTTTGTTTTTAACTCGGCTATTGGCCCGGTTCTGGACGAATTGAAATGAGTCCCGGCTGATACCGCCAACATTCCGGCGCGCTGTGATCACATGCTGCAATTGTGTGATCACAAACGCCGAAAATCTGCATTTATCCGCCTTTCGTCTGGAATCCGGCCGTGACAGATGCGAGAAAGCGAATAGAACGACATCAAAATTCCCGGCCAGCCCTCGCCGCCAGCCGTCGCGCCGAGGGCCCCTGAACGCAGGAGAGCGCATCATGGCTGACGTCAACCGGGGCAACCGGCCGCTGTCACCCCATTTGCAGGTTTACCGCCTGCCCCTTGCCGCAATCACCTCGATCATGACCCGCATCACCGGCCACGCGCTGGTGGCGGGGATCTTGCTGATCGTCTGGTGGCTGACGGCCGCCGTCAGCTCGCCCTGGGCCTTTGCCTGTGCCGATTGGGTGGTGCGGTCCTGGTTGGGGTTCATCATCCTGACCGGGTCGATGTGGGCGCTGTGGTATCACCTGCTGGCCGGTATCCGGCACCTGTTCTATGACGCGGGCCACGGCCTTGAAATCGAGCAGGCGCAGAAATCCAGCCAGGCGCTGATCGCCGGTTCGGTCGTTCTGGCCGTGCTGACGCTGATCGTCTTCTTCGTATTCTGACCGAGGGCCGCAAGATGCGCTATATCACCCCGCTGAAAGCCGCCGAAGGTCTGGGTTCGGCCCATACCGGCACCCAGCATCACTGGGCCATGACCGTCACCGCCGTGGCGCTTCTGGTGCTGACGCCCTTGTTCATGATCGTCGTCGCCCGCGCCATCGGCCTGCCGCATGAATTGCTGGTGGTCTATTTCGGCCGGCCCTTCCCGGCGATCATCACCGCGCTGTTCGTGACCGTGGGCATGCTTCATTTCATCAAGGGCACGCGGATCATGATCGACGACTATTTCCAGGGCGGCACCCGCAAGGCCGCGATCATCATCTCTGTCATCTTTGGCTGGGCGGTCATCGCCTGTGCCCTTTACGCGCTGGCCCGGATGGGTCTGGGCGCGATCGTCGTCGTCTGAGGAACCACCGCCATGGCTGAATACAAATATGTAACGCATGATTATGACGTGGTGGTCGTGGGTGCCGGCGGGGCCGGTCTGCGCGCGACGCTGGGCATGGCCGAACAGGGGCTGCGCACCGCCTGCGTGACCAAGGTTTTCCCGACCCGCAGCCACACCGTCGCCGCACAGGGCGGCATTGCCGCATCGCTGTCGAACATGGGGCCCGACAGCTGGCAATGGCACATGTACGACACCGTCAAGGGGTCGGACTGGCTGGGCGATACCGACGCGATGGAATACCTCGCGCGTGAGGCGCCCAAGGCCGTCTATGAACTGGAACATTACGGCGTGCCGTTTTCGCGCACCGAAGAGGGCAAGATCTATCAGCGCCCCTTTGGCGGCCACACCACCGAGTTCGGCGAAGGCCCGCCGGTTCAGCGCACCTGCGCCGCCGCCGACCGCACCGGCCACGCCATCCTGCACACGCTTTACGGCCAGTCGCTGAAGGAAAAGGCCGAATTCTTCATCGAGTATTTCGCGCTCGACCTGATCATCACCGATGGCAAATGCACCGGCGTCGTCTGCTGGAAGCTGGATGACGGCACGATCCACGTCTTCAACGCCAAGATGGTGGTGCTGGCCACGGGCGGTTACGGCCGCGCCTATTTCAGCGCGACCAGCGCCCATACCTGCACCGGCGACGGCGGCGGCATGGTGGCGCGCGCGGGCCTGCCCTTGCAGGACATGGAATTCGTGCAGTTCCACCCGACCGGCATCTATGGTTCGGGCTGCCTGATCACCGAAGGCGCGCGCGGCGAAGGCGGCTATCTGACCAATTCCGAGGGCGAGCGTTTCATGGAACGCTATGCGCCGACCTATAAGGATCTGGCTTCGCGCGACGTGGTCAGCCGCTGCATCACCATCGAGATCCGCGAAGGACGCGGCGTGGGTGAGCACAAGGACCACATGTTCCTTAACCTGCAGCATCTGCCGCCCGAGGCGCTGCATGAACGTCTGCCCGGCATCAGCGAATCGGCCAAGATCTTTGCCGGCGTCGATGTCACCAAGGAGCCGATCCCGATCCTGCCGACGGTGCATTACAATATGGGCGGCATCCCCACCAACTATTGGGGCGAGGTGCTGAACCCGACCGAGGCCCAGCCCGACGCGATTTTCCCCGGCCTGATGGCGGTGGGCGAGGCGGGCTGCGCCAGCGTGCATGGCGCGAACCGGCTTGGCTCGAACAGCCTGATCGACCTGGTGGTCTTTGGCCGCGCCGCCGCGATCCGCGCCGGCGAGGTGATCGACCGCAACGCGCCGATCCCGGCCACGAACAAGGAAGGCGTGCAAAAGGCGCTGGACCGGTTCGACCGCATCCGCAATGCCAATGGCGCGATCCCGACCGCCGATCTGCGGCTTGAGATGCAAAAGACCATGCAGGCCGACGCGGCCGTGTTCCGCACCGACAAGACGCTCGCCGAGGGCGTCGAAAAGATGGAAGCGATCGCGGCCAAGATGAACGACATCAAGGTCACGGATCGCAGCCTGATCTGGAACAGCGATCTGATGGAAACGCTTGAGCTGACCAACCTCATGCCCTGCGCGCTGGCCACCATCGTCGCCGCCGAGGCCCGCAAGGAAAGCCGCGGCGCCCATGCCCATGAGGACTGGCCCGAGCGGGATGACGCCAATTGGCGCAAGCACTCGCTTGCCTGGGTGGAAGGCAACGATGTTAAACTGGGCTATCGGCCCGTACACCTCGATCCCCTGACCACGGTGGATGAGGGCGGGATCGACCTGAAAAAGATCGCACCCAAAGCGAGGGTTTATTGATGCGTCTTCCCCTGATCCTGACCGCTGCCGCGCTGGCCCTTTCGGGCTGCGTGGTCCAGAACCCCGGCATGGCGCCGCCGCCTGTGATCCCGCAGGTCAAGCCCGCGCCGGATATGGCGATCCGCAATTCGGCCCGGCTGGTCGTCAATCGCGAGATGGCCAAGCGTCTGCCCGGCGCCAATGTCGCGCCCTATACCGATTGCGTGTTGCAGAATGCGACCACGGCGGAACTGGCCAGCATCGCCGATGCCGGCGCGGCCGGGGCCGGCAATGCGGTGGCCGGCATCGTCGGTCGTCCGGCGACCTCGCAATGCATCGCGGGCGCGGCCGCTTCGGCGCGGGGCACTGCGTGATGACGGCTCGGCGGTATCTGCGCATGGCTCTGGTCCCGGCGGTCGCGCTGGGGCTGGCGGCATGCGCGCAGCCGCCGCAAATGTCGGTATCCGATGCCGAACGCTGGTGCAGCCAGAACCTCAGCGATGCGGGCGGCGGCGGCGTGACCGCCCAGCCCCGGATCAGCATCGGCATCGGTTCGGGCGGGTATCGCGGGGCCGGGCTGGGGGTCGATTTCACCCCGGACCGCGCCGCGTCCTCGCGCGATCCCGAGATGATCTATCACCGCTGCGTGCGCGACCGCTCGGGCCTGCCGCCGAGCAAATCGCTTTACCAACAGCCCGGCTGGGGCGGAAAATGATCCGCGCCCATCTGGCCACCTTTCCGCCGCGCCGCAGGCTGTTGCGCAGGACCTGCGCGGCGATCCTGCCGCAGGTCGACCATCTTTATGTCGTGCTGAACGGCTATGAGGATATTCCGGGCTTTCTGGCGCAGGACGCGCGGGTGACCGCGATCATTCCCGATCGCGACGTCAAGGATGCCGGCAAGTTCTGGTTCGCCCCCGCCCCCGAGGACATCGTATTTACCATCGACGACGATATCGGCTATCCGCCCGATTACGTTGCCCGCACGCTGGCGCATCTGAACGCCATCGGGCCGATGGCCAATGTCGTCGGCTATCAGGGCAATATCTATGTCGGCCCGCGCGCCGAACCGCAGACAGTCTGGGACAATTACATCTTTCACCAGCCGGCCGATCAGGTGCTGGGCGCCTCGATCCTGGGGACCGGCACGCTTTGCGCGCGCGGCTCGTCCATCCCGCCGCTGGCCGCGATCGAACCCGATGCCGGCGCCTGTGACATTCCTTTCTGCCGCTGGCTGTTTGAAAACGGCATCTTGCCCTGGATCCTGCCGCGCCCGGCCAACTGGCTGACCAACGACCTGCCCCGCAATCTGAAACAGTCGTCGCTGTTTCAGACCGTCGCGAAAAAGGGGCATTCCGCCTATCGCGATCTGCTGTGGTCCTTCGTGACCCGCTGGCCGCATGCCAACATCCGCCATGACCGCTTTGCGCGTCCGGCCTGACCACCAGGAGAGCCCCCAATGGTCCAATTCAACCTTCCCAAGAACAGCCGCATGCGGGTTGGCAAGACCTGGCCCAAGCCCGAGGGCGCGACCAATATCCGCCGCTTCAACATCTATCGCTGGGATCCCGATACCGGGGAAAACCCGCGGATGGACAGCTATTTTCTGGATCTGGACAAGACCGGGCCGATGGTTCTGGACGCGCTGATCAAGATCAAGAACGAAATCGACCCGACGCTGACCTTTCGCCGGTCCTGCCGCGAGGGGATCTGCGGCTCTTGCGCGATGAATATCGGCGGCGGCAACCACCTTGCCTGTATCTATGGCATCGACGAGGTTCAGGGTGACGTGAACATCTATCCGCTGCCGCATATGCCGGTGGTCAAGGATCTGGTGCCGGACCTGACGCATTTCTATGCCCAGCACGCCTCGGTCCATCCCTATCTGATCACCGAGACGCCGACCCCGGACAAGGAATGGCGCCAGTCGATCGAGGATCGCAAGAAGTTGGACGGGCTTTACGAATGCATCCTGTGCGCGTCCTGTTCGACCTCGTGCCCCAGCTATTGGTGGAACGGCGACCGCTACCTGGGGCCGGCGGCGCTGCTGGCCGCCTATCGCTGGATCATCGATTCGCGCGATGAGGCCACGGGCGAGCGGCTGGACGAGCTTGAGGATCCGTTCAAGCTTTATCGGTGCCATACGATCATGAACTGCACCAATACCTGTCCCAAGGGGTTGAACCCCGCCAAGGCCATTGCCTCGATCAAACATATGATGGTCGATCGCATCGTCTGACCGGGCGTTTCGATTGGGCGGGTTGGCCTTCGGGCCGGCCTGCGACAATTGTGCCGCGTTGCAGCCATGGATTTTGCTGCAACGCGGCATTATATTTCTGTGCAGGGAGGATCGATCCGACCCGGAGACCACAGATGAACATGCCCGACCAAGCCAAGCCGGAAACGGCCCGCATCGCGACGATCGACCCCGCCCGGGATCGCGCCGCCGAACGTGCCTTGGCCGTTCTGGAACAGATGTATGCCTATTTCAGCTTCGAGCCGATGCCGTCCGAAGCCAGCCTGCGCGCCGCCGCCTAGAACGCCTGCGCGTCCCGACCGCGATATGCACCATTCCCGAGCGCGGCCCGATGGCCGCGCTTTCGCATTTTCCGCAGGACGGCGCGTAACGGTCCGGACCATCGCCCGGCCGCGCGGCCGCATGGATATTTGGATGAAGAAGAAAGCGCGGCCGGTTCTCTTTCTTCTTCACACAAATATCCATACGGCGCCTATGCCGGGTGCGCAGCGTGCAGGCTTGCCGGCCACCGCGCCGCTGTCTATCATTGCCGCATGAGCCATCGCATTCCCCCCGACTCCGCCGAACGCCGTGCCATTGCGCCGGTGATCTGTTATCCGAATGAGACGCTGCCCGATCCCGATCTGGCCACGCTGGCCGGGGCGCGGGATGCCGCCCGCAAGACCGGCGAATGCCTGGTCCCGCCGCGTGAAGGCCGCTGTTTTCATGTCCCTGCCGGGCATTTCTTTCGCATCACCAGCGTCGAGGGTCCGCAGGTCGGGGATATGAACCTGTGGTCGGCGGCCGATCCGCGCGAACGGTTCTATTCGGGCAAGACGCGGGCGCTGCATGGCACGCATCTGACGCGGGGGGACCGGCTCTGGTCCAGTTTTCCCGGGCTGCGTCCCATGGCCACGATCACCGAGGACACGCTGGAATGGTACGGGATCGACGAGTTCGGCGGCTCGGTCCATGACGTGATCGGCACCCGCTGCGATCCCTATACGCATCACCTGCTGAGCGGGGATGATTACCATCATTGCTGTCATTCGAACCTGACCAATGCGCTCATGGCCGAGTTGAACCTGACGCGCGAGATGGCCGAGCCGCTGGTTCATGATGTGCTCAATGTCTTCATGTGCACCGGCTTCACCCGCGATACCGGGCAATATTTCATGAAGGCGAGTCCGGTGCGTCCCGGCGATTATCTTGAGATCTTCGCCGAGATTGACCTGATCGGCGGGCTTTCCGCCTGTCCGGGCGGCGATTGCGGCAGCCAGCATTCCAGCGACACCGCCGTCTGCCACCCGCTTCTCGTCGAGGTTTTTGCCCCGACCGGGCCGGTCTCGCGCCCGCGGCCGGCCCCGAACGGATATCGCTGGCCCTAGACCGTGATCGGTTCAAGCACCTCGGGTTCGATCACATCGACGCCCGGCAGACCGGCGCGCAGCGCGTCGGCATTCTGTTCCAGCAGCGGGAAGGTGCGATAGTGACAGGGGATCACGGTTCTGAAATCGAAATAGCGTTTCGCCGCATAGGCGGCGCGTTTCATGTCCATGGTGAAATGGCCGCCGGCGCAGAGGATGCCGATATCGGGTTTGTGGTAATCGCCCATCCAGTCCATGTCGGCCATGATGTCGGTATCGCCCGAGACATAGATGACATGCCCTTCGCCCGCGATCATATAGCCCGATTCGTGGCCGGCATAGACCGGCCCCTCATTGCCCTCCATGGATGAGGAATGGCTGGCATTGACCATGGTCACCTTGGCCCCGCCCAGATCGACGGTGCCGCCCTTGTTGAAGCCGATGCCCTCGATTTCCTGATGCGTCTGCCAGCTGCTGATCAGGTCATAGATGCCGACCACCGGAATGCCCAATTCGCGCGCGATCGAGATGGTGTCGCCGACATGATCGCCATGCCCATGCGTCAACAGCACATGGGTGGCGCCGGAAATGGCATCAGCGCGGCGATCCTCGGGGAACATCGGGTTCCCCGACAGCCAGGGGTCGATCAGGATCACGGCATTCTCGATTTCCAGCCGAAAGCCGGAATGGCCAAGCCAGGTGATTTTCATGGGGCGGTTCCTTTCATCCTTTGGGCGCATCCTGCCAAGCCGGCCCGTCGGCGTAAAGTTCCCGCAACGTCGGGTCGCCGGCGCTTGCCCCGCCCCCGCCGCCCCGGTAAAACCCGCCCAAGCGAAAGGAGCCCCCATGGCCATCACTGAGGATGAAGCCCGCAAGGTCGCGCATCTGGCGCGGATTGCGGTCGATGACGCGGACCTGCCGGCGCTCGCGCAGGAACTCAACAGCATCCTGCATTTCATGGAACAGCTGAACGAGGTCGATGTCGACGGCGTCGAGCCAATGACCGGGGTCGAGCCGATGCGCCTGAAGCGGCGCGCCGATATCGTCACCGATGGCGAGATGCAGGACCTGATCCTGAAGAACGCGCCCGATGCGCGCGAGGGCTTCTTTGTGGTGCCGAAGGTGGTGGAATGAGCGATCTGAACAAACTGACCATTGCCGATGCCCGCGACGGGCTGCGCAAGGGCGATTTCACCAGCCTTGACCTGACCGAGGCCTGTCTGACGGCCATCGACGGGGCTGCGGCATTGAACAGCTATAGCCACAGGACGCCCGAACGCGCCCGCGAGATGGCGGCGGCGGCGGATCAACGCATTCAGGCCGGCGACGCGCCCGCCATGTGCGGCATTCCCTTGGGGATCAAGGATCTGTTCTGCACCAAAAACGTGCCTTCGCAGGCGGCCAGCCGCATCCTTGACGGCTTTTTGCCGCAATATGAATCGACCGTGACCCAGAACCTGTGGGATGCGGGCGCGGTCATGCTGGGCAAGCTCAGCATGGATGAATTCGCCATGGGGTCGTCGAATGAAACCGCCTGTTACGGGCCGGCGGTGAACCCGTGGAAGGTGGACGACCGGCAATTGACGCCGGGTGGCTCGTCCGGCGCATCCGCCGCGGCGGTGGCGGCCGATCTGTGCCTGGCGGCGACCGGCACCGATACCGGCGGTTCGATCCGCCAGCCGGCGGCATTCACCGGCACGGTCGGGCTGAAGCCCACCTATGGCCGCGTCAGCCGCTGGGGCGTCATCGCATTCGCCAGCTCGCTGGATCAGGCCGGGCCGATGACCAAAACCGTGCGCGACGCGGCGATCATGCTGGGGGCCATGGCCTCGGTCGATCCCAAGGATTCGACCAGCGCCGAGCGCGCGGTCCCGGATTACGAGGCGGCGCTGACCGGCGATATTCGCGGCAAGAAAATCGGTATCCCGCGCGAATACCGCATGGAGGGCATGCCGGACGAAATCGATGCGCTGTGGCGGCAATCGGCCGAGATGCTGCGCGATGCCGGGGCCGAGATCGTCGATATCAGCCTGCCGCATACGAAATACGCGCTGCCCGCCTATTATGTGATCGCGCCGGCCGAGGCGTCGTCGAACCTCGCGCGTTATGACGGCGTGCGCTATGGGCGGCGCGCCAAGCTGGGCGCCGGCGACGGCATTGTCGAGATGTATGAAAAGACCCGCGCCGAGGGGTTCGGCCCCGAGGTCCAGCGCCGGATCATGATCGGCACCTATGTGCTGTCGGCGGGCTTTTACGACGCCTATTACAACCGCGCCCGCAAGGTGCGCGCGCTGATCAAGCGCGATTTCGATCAGGCCTATGCCAGCGGGGTCGATGCGATTCTGACCCCCGCGACCCCCAGCGCCGCCTTTGGTCTGGGCGAAATGTCGGGCAAGGATCCGGTCGAGATGTATCTGCTGGACGTGTTCACCGTCACCGTGAACCTGGCCGGTCTGCCGGGGATTTCGGTTCCGGTCGGGCTGGACAAGCAGGGTTTGCCGCTGGGGATGCAGCTGATCGGGCGGCCATGGGACGAAGGCGGGCTGTTGAACCTTGCGCATAGCCTCGAATCTGCGGCAGGGTTTTCTCAGAAGCCAACACGCTGGTGGTAACCGGCCCGAAAAGGGAAAAAGAGATGCGGAAATTCGTCATCCTCGCCGCGCTTGGCCCCGTGCTGGCGCTGGCCGGCTGCGCCGAGAATACCGGCTGGAACCCGAATTACAGCGCCGTTCAGAACGGCACCGGTTATGCGAAATATTCGCGCGAACGCGAGGCGGCCCTGCGCGGTAGCGCGCCGATCCCGCGCACGATTCCGGTGCAATTGCCGGCCCAGGCGCCGACCCCGGCCGATATCAGCGGTGCCGCCGCGACCACCGCGACGCGGACGGGCGCGGTGGCCGTGACGACGGCCGCACCTGCGGCCCGGCCCAAAACCGCCCCGGCCGCGGGCAATCCGCCGGTGACCACCAGCGGCCCCTATCCGGGTTCGACCCCGGTGCTGGTGCGCTATGCCCATCAGGAACAGCAAAATCCCGGCACCACCGTCTATCGCCGGACGGGCGGTTCGGTGATTGCGGCCGGGCGGCTCTGCTCGGGCTATGCCTCGGCCGATACCGCGCAGCGCGCCTTTATCGCGGCCGGCGGACCGATCCTGGATCCCAAGGGCATGGACCCGGATGGCGACGGCTTTGTCTGCGGCTGGGATCCGCGTCCGGTCCGCAACGCGCCCGGTCTTTGAGCCCGTCGCCCAATCACGGCGACCGGCGGGGCCAGCGGCCCGAGCTGGTCGTGATCCACTATACCGGCATGGCGGACGGGCCTTCGGCGCGGGCGCGGCTCTGCGATCCGACGGCCGAAGTCAGCGCGCATTGGCTGATCCACGAGAACGGCCTGACCGAGCCGCTGGTCCCCGAGGATCGCCGCGCCTGGCATGCCGGCGCCGGCAGCTGGCAGGGGCGCGAGGACGTGAATTCCCGCAGCATCGGGATCGAGCTGGTCAATCCCGGCGACCGCCCCTTTCCCGAACCGCAGATGGCGGCGCTTGAGGCGCTGTTGCGCAAGATCATGGGCCGCTGGGGCATCGCGGCGGATGGCGTCATCGGTCATTCCGACATGGCGCCCGGTCGCAAGATCGACCCCGGCCCGCGCTTTGACTGGCGGCGTCTGGCCTTGAAGGGACTGGCGATCTGGCCCGAGGGGGCGGGGGCCGAGGCGGCGCTGGCGGAAGGGGCGCTGGCCGACAGCCTGACCCGCATCGGCTATCCTGATTTGCCCGATCGTCTGTCCGACCGTCTGGCGGCGTTCCGGCTGCGCTTTCGGCCATGGGCGGACGGTCCCGAGGATGCGACCGACCGCCGGATCGCGGCGGCGCTGGCCTATAGGCGGTCGTAAAGCGCCTCGATCCGGCGCGCCTCATTGGTCAGGCCGTAGGGTGGATTGATGATGAGCATGCCTGATCCGACCATACCATGCCCGGGCCGGGCCGGCGGGAAACGCACTTGCGACAACAGCGCCTCGGGGTGGGCGTGGGTCAACGCCGTGACCATGGCGGCCTGCCGGTCATCGGTCAGGATCGGAAACCACAGCGCGATCACGCCGACATTCCATTTCCGCGCCAGCTTGGCGATCTGGCCGGGGATGGTTTGGTAATCGGCCTTGATTTCATAGCTGGGGTCGATCAGCAGCATGCCGCGCCGGGGCGTGGGCGGACAGAGCGCCTGCGCCATGTCAAAGCCGTCCTGCCGGTGCAGATGGGCAAAGCCCGCAACCTGGCTCAGCGCCTGATGCTCGGCCGGGTGCAGTTCGGCCAGATGGGCGCTGTCGTCCGGGCGCAGGAAATGCGCGGCGATCAGCGGCGATCCGGGATAGGCCGTCCCGCCATGACGGGCGCGGATATCCGACAGCGCCCGGCGCAGCGGATGATCCGCCGCCAGCCAGTTTTCCGAAAGTGCGCGGGTGATGCCGGCGGCCGCCTCGCCGGTCTTGGCCGCCTCGGCGCCCGACAGGTCGTAAAGCCCCCGGCCCGCATGGGTTTCCAGATAGCTCAGCGGTTTCGGCTTGGCGGTGAGGTAATCCAGCATCCAGGCCTGCAAGGCATGCTTGTGCAGGTCGGCCAGATTCCCGGCGTGAAAGGCGTGCTGATAGGACAACATGGCATCCCCCTATACCCGGACCCCGGAAATGAAAAGCGGCGGCGCCCAGGGAGGAGGAGGGGGCGCCGCCGCACAACGCCGGCCCAGGGAGGAGGAGGGGCCGCGTATGGGGCGCGGCAAAGGCAGGGAGGAGGCGCCTGTTGCCGCGTGCAACCGGTCCCAGGGAGGAGGAGGGGGACCGTCGCATTCATGTCCGCCGTCTGGGCGGTATTTCGGGGCGACACCCTCCAGGGAGGAGGAGGGGAGGGTGCCGCCAGTACCGCGAAGCCCAGGGAGGAGGAGGGGCCTCGGCGGATCGGTTCGGTGGCACCCTCAGGGAGGAGGGGAGGGGCGCCACCTGCACCGCAAGACCCAAGGGAGGAGGAGAGGGTCTTGCCGTATGGGTTGGCGGCGCTCCTGGGAGGAGGAGGGGAGGCCGCCTGTACTGTGAAGCCCGGGAGGGAGGAAAGGGCTTCACCGTATCTTTGCGGCGGCATCCTCAGGGAGGAGGAGGGAGGATGCCGCCTGAACCCGGACCCCAGGGAGGAGGAGGGGGTCGGGTATTCTATTCCTTACTTCGCACCCCAGGCGGCTTCGTAAGCCACGCTGCGGATGTTGGCGCGGCACATGCCCAGATCGGACAGGTCGCGGTCGCTCAGCTCGTTCAGTTCGCGCATGGTCTGGCGATAGACCGAACGGCGTGCCATGTTGTCCCGCAGGTCAGCGACGAATTTCGCGATGCGACCATTGCCGGCTTCTTTGCGGACATTGCCTTGGTTCAGTACGAGAACAGCCATTTCATTCTTCCATCTATCTAGCGTCGGCAGCCGGGGCCGGATTGCCCGTTCGCCGTTGGGGCTAACATGGGCCTGTTGCTGCGGTTGCACAATGGCTTCGGGTGAAATGCTGCTATGCAGAAACAGCATATCTGTTTCTGGAACTCTTTCACAAGTGGTTAATAATGCATTAATTTTAGGGGGTCGTTAGCCTTGTCCAAAAGGCGGAATCCGGGAAAACCCGTTGAATTTGGTCGTAATTACGCGGGGTCACAACACCTTATCAGAGTGCCGTCCCGGACCCGCTTGCCGAGCGCCGCGCAACTTGTCATGCTCATGACGCTTTGAAATCGGGGGTCGTCATGGCGGTATCACGCGAACGTGTGCTTCAGGAACTTGCGCAGATCGCGGTGCCGGGGGGCGGAAATCTGGTTTCCGACGATCTTGTGCGCGCCCTGCATGTCGATTCCGAGACCATCCGATTCGTGATCGAGGCCGCCGATGCCGTCCAGGCGCGCGCGCTGACCGATGCCGAGGCCGAGGCAAAGCGCCGTCTTGCCGCGCTTGCGGGCGACCAGAAGGTCCAGATCGTGATGACCGCCCCGGCCGCCCCGCGCGGCCCCGCGCCGCAGGTCGTGGCGCGGTCCGGCGATGCCCAGCCCCAGACAGGGGCGCCGCAGGGGGGCGAGCCGCCCAGCCTGAAGATCGGGCGCCATCCGACGCCACAGGCCGGCCCGGCCCCGGTCAGCGGCGTGGCGCGGATCGTCGCCATCGGGTCTGGCAAGGGGGGCGTGGGGAAATCCACGCTGACCTCGAACCTTGCGGTGGCGCTGGCGCGTCAGGGGCGGCGGGTCGGTCTTTTGGATGCCGATATATACGGTCCCTCGCAGCCGCGGATGCTGGGCCTGACCGGACAGCGCCCGACCAGCGACGGCCAGATGATCGAGCCGCTGCGCGCGCATGGCGTGACCACCATGTCGCTGGGCTTGATGATGAAGGAAGGCGAGGCCGTGGTTTGGCGCGGCCCGATGCTGATGGGCGCGCTGCAACAGATGCTCAATCAGGTGAAATGGGGCGAGCTGGACGTGCTGCTGGTCGATCTGCCGCCCGGCACCGGCGATGTGCAGCTGTCCCTGTGCCAAAAGGCGCAGGTCAGCGGCGCCATCATCGTCTCGACCCCGCAGGATGTGGCGCTGATCGATGCGCGGCGCGCCATCGACATGTTTGACAAGCTGAAAACCCCGGTGCTGGGGCTGGTCGAGAATATGTCGACATATATATGTCCCAATTGCGGGCATGAGGCGCATCTTTTCGGCCATGGCGGCGTCGCGGCCGAGGCGGCGCAGCTGGGCCTGCCCTTTCTGGGCGAGATCCCCCTGAACCTCGAAGTGCGGCTGGCCGGCGATGCGGGCACCCCGGTCGCGGCCGGCGACGGGCCGGTGGCCGAGGCCTTTACCCGGTTGGCCCAGCGGCTGATCGCGGGCGGCATGGCCTGATATCCCATAGCCTGACATCCCTGTGGCATGGCGGGTTCGGGCGAGACCATCCGCCGCTGCGGGCGGGGCATCGCGATGGGCATGGGCGTGCCATGGGAAAACGCGGGAACGGCGGCTGGGAAAATCTGGGAACGCCGGTCTGATTTCCGAATCACCGGCCCGTGATTCCCGGTGATCGGCATGGGAGCAGGCGGGAAATCGGCGGGATTCCGTCGATTCCCATTCGGGTTCTGGCGCGAAATCGGCGGTTTCCTGTCGATTGCGGGATTTGGTGGGACTTCTTTGCCACAAGCCCATTTTCGCTAGATGTAGTGGTTGGGTTGCCGCCTGGACCGATACCTTCCCTGTTTCTCGCGCGGGTGTGAAAATGTTCACGCCATGTTCACGCGCGAAACACCGCCGCCACCCGGGTTGCGCCCAAATAAATCCGTTGCGTCCCATAAATTCCCATGCCATCCCTTTGATACGGAGACGGGCTGAAGGGGCATCAAGACCCCACAAGGCGACAAGCAGGCTTCATACAGGCACCCGCTTCCGAACATGGCTCTGCGCGCGCGAGCAGCACCTCCCCCAGGTGGCGCGGACAGCAGGGCGCGATCCCCGAAACTACGGGGCCCAGAGATGGGAACGAGGGCGGCGGATCGGGTGGTGGCAGCAACCCGGTCCGCCTTTCCTTTTCGGGAAAGGCCGGAAAGGGCAAGGGACAGTGGGAAGGAGTGCGGGCCGGTGGCGCGCAGGTTCAGAGGTTCGGAAGAGGTCAAGGTCGATGCGAAAGGTCGCGTCTCGATCCCGGCCAAGTTCCGCCGCGTCTTTGAATCCGCCGATCCCGAATGGGAAACCGGCAAGCGTCCGCAGCTGGTCATCGTCTTTGGCACCCGCGACTGGAAATATCTGCAACTGTTCACCATCGACGCGATCAACGAAATCGACGACCAGATCGCCGGTCTCGATCGTGGCAGCCCGCGCCGCAACTATCTGGAACATATCTATCACGGCCATTCCGAGGAAACCGAGATCGACGGCGACGGCCGTCTGGTCCTGCCGCAAAAGCTGCGCGACAAGATCGGCCTGAGCGACAGCGCGGTCTTTATCTCTGGCGGCGACAACCTCAAGGTCTGGTCCCCCGAGAATTACGAGGAAGAAGAGCGCGCGCTTGAAGCCCGCGTCCCCGAGCTTGAGCCGGGCGCCGATCCGCTGTCGCTTTTGTCGCAACCCCCCGTGGCGGAGGGCTAGGCGTGGCGGCGAGCGATCAACCCCATCTGCCCGTCCTGCTCGGCCCGCTTTTGCGGGCCGTAGCACCTGTTGGCGGGGTCTGGGTGGACGGCACATTCGGCGCCGGCGGCTATGCGCGCGGGCTTTTGGCGCAGGGCGCGGATCAGGTGATCGGCATCGACCGCGACCCGTCGGTCTTTGGCATGGCGGCGGCCTGGGCGGGCGAATATGGCGACCGGCTGCGGCTGGTCGAGGGCACGTTTTCCGGTCTGGACCGGCTGGCCGGGGCACAGGTCGATGGTGTCGTGCTGGATCTGGGCGTCAGCTCGATGCAGCTGGATCAATCCGAGCGCGGCTTTTCCTTTCTGCGCGACGGGCCTTTGGACATGCGCATGGGCGGCGATGGCCCCACTGCCGCCGATCTCTTGAACAGCGCGCCCGAATCGGTGATCGCCGATGTGCTTTATCTTTATGGCGAGGAACGCGCCTCGCGCCGGATCGCCAAGGCCATCGTCGCGGCCCGCCCGCTGACGCGCACCGGGCAATTGTCCGATATCGTCGGCGCCTGCCTGCCGCGCCCCAAGCCCGGTCACAGCCATCCCTCGACTCGCAGCTTTCAGGCGATCCGCATCTGGGTGAACGACGAATTCGGACAGCTGGTCGCGGGGCTGGCGGCGGCCGAACGCGCGCTGCGCCCGGGCGGCAAGCTTGCGGTGGTCAGCTTTCATTCGCTTGAGGACCGCATCGTCAAGCGCTTTATGCAGGCACGCTCGAACAGCGCCGGCGGCGGCAGCCGCTATGCGCCCGAAACCGAACGCGCCGAGCCCGCCTTTACGTTGCCCTTCCGCCGTGCCATCGGTCCCGATGAGGCCGAGTTGGCGGTCAATCCGCGTTCGCGTTCGGCGCTGTTGCGGGTGGGCATCCGCACCCATGCCCCGGCCGGCCGCGTCGATCCCGAGGCGCTGGGCCTTCCGGTTCTGCCGGAACGGGGGGCGCGATGAAATCGGTGCTTTACCTGTTGACCACGCTGATCGTGATGGGGCTGGCCTTTTGGGCCTATCGCGAAAACTATCGCACGCAGGCCACCATTTCAGAGATGTCGAATGTGCAGCGCCAGATCGGCGGCCTGCGCGAGGATCTGGGCGTCCTGCGCGCCGAATGGGCCTATCTGAACCGCCCGGACCGGCTGCGTGAGCTGGTGAACCTGAATTTCAGCCGGCTGAAGCTGGTGCCCTTTACCGCCGATCAGTTCGTCGATGTCGGGCAGGTGGCCTTTCCGCCACCCGTCCAGCCCAAGGCCGATGGCGGCGACCCCGCCGATCAGGTTCCTCGCCCCGCCTGGTATCCCCCCCGCCGCCCAAAGGAGAGCACGCCATGATCCGCACCCCATTGCGCCCCCTGGCCCGCATCCTTCGTGCCCGCGAAAAGGGCGAAAATCCCGACGCCATCGAGGCCGAGAACCGTGCCCAGCGTCATGCCGAAATTCAGGAAAGCGCCCGCAACAACGCGCGCCACCGGCTGGTTTTCATGGCGATGAGCTTTGTTCTGGCCTTTGGCGCGGTGGGGGTGAAAATGGGCGTGCTGGCCGCCAGCCAGCCGACCGAACCGCGTGTGCAAAGCGGCAGCGCCCAGATCATTTCCCAGCGCGCCGACATCACCGACCGTTACGGGCGGGTCTTGGCGACCAATCTGCTGACCTATTCGCTTTATGCCCATCCCCGGCAGATGGTCGATCCCGAGGGCGCGGCGAAAAAGCTGGTCTCGATCTTTCCCGATCTGGATATCGACCGCCTGCGCAAGGATTTTTCCGGCAAGCGCAGCTTTGTCTGGATCAGGAAAAAGCTTTCGCCCGAACAGATGCAGGCCGTCCATGACATTGGCGAGCCGGGTCTGTTGTTCGGTCCGCGCGAAATGCGGCTTTATCCCAACGGCCATATCGCCAGCCATGTCCTGGGCGGCACCACCTTTGGCAAGGAAGACGTCGCCAGCGCCGAGGTGATCGGCGTTGCGGGCGTCGAAAAGGCCTTTGATCACTGGCTGCGCGATCCGGCCAATGACGGCGCGCCGCTGGTCCTGTCGCTGGACATGACCGTGCAGGCCGCGATGGAGGAAGTGCTGGCCAATGGCATGAAGGTGATGAATGCCAAGGGCGCGACCGGCATCCTGATGGAGGTCAAGACCGGCGAGATCGTCGCCATGTCCAGCCTGCCTGATTTCGACCCCAATGACCGGCCAAAGCCGCTGCTCAAGGGCGATCCTTCGGACAGCCCGCTGTTCAACCGCGCGGTACAGGGTCAGTACGAGCTGGGCTCGACCTTCAAGATTTTCCCGGTGGCGCAGGCGCTGGATCTGAAACTGATCAGCCCCAACACGATGATCAATTCGAAAACCCCGATGAAGATCGGCAAATATCTGATCAACGATTTCCACAATTACGGCAGTCAGCTGTCGGTGACCGACATCATCGTGAAATCCTCGAACGTGGGGACAGTGCGGATCGCCCAGCTGCTGGGGCCGGAACGACAGCGCGACTTCCTTGAAAAGCTGGGCCTTTTCGAGGCGACCCCGCTTGAGATGAGCGAGGCGCCGACCGGCAAGCCGCTGGTGCCGCAACGCTGGCCGGCGGTGACGGCCGCGACGGTGTCATTCGGGCACGGGATCGCGGCAAGCCCGCTGCATCTGGCGGCCGCCTATGCCACCATCGCCAATGACGGCAAGCGCGTGCGCCCGACGCTGGTCCATGGCCGCGCGGCGCGCGGCGGCGAACAGGTGCTGTCGCCGCAAGCGGCCAAGACCGCGATGGCCCTGATGCGTCAGGTGGTGACGCGCGGCACCGCGCGGTCCGCCAATGTCGAGGGCTATGAGGTCGCCGGCAAGACCGGCACCGCCGACAAGCCGCGCCCGAATGGCGGCTATTATCGCGACAAGAACGTGACCACCTTTGCCTCGGCCTTTCCGGCCAGCGCGCCGCAATATGTGCTGGTGCTGACGCTGGACGAACCTTCGGTCACCAGCGCGGGCGGCGCCGAGTTGCGCACCGCCGGCTGGACCGCCGCCCCCGTCGCCGCCGAGGTGATACGTCGCGTCACGCCGCTTCTGGGGCTGCGGCCGATCACCGAGAAGGAATTGCCGATGGTTGAACGGCCTCTGCCGGATCGGTTAAAGCTCGTCTCGAACTAGACGAACGAGGGTATTCGTGGCTGAACGGGCGAAGCGGCTGTCCCTTCTGGGGCTGAGAGGGGACAAGGGGCGCGACCCCGAGGTGACCGGGATCGCCGTCGATTCACGGCAGATCAGGCCCGGTTTCCTGTTCGCGGCATTGCCGGGATCGGCGCAGCATGGCGGCGAATTCATCCAATACGCCCTGCGTCAGGGCGCGGTGGCGGTGCTGACCGACCGCAAGGGCGCCGAAATCGCCGCGGCCGAGCTGGCCGCATCGGACGCCGCGCTGATCCTGGCCGAGGATCCGCGCGCGGCTTTGGCCGGGGCCGCCGCGCTGTGGTTTGGCGACCAGCCCAGAACCATGGTCGGCGTGACCGGCACCTCGGGCAAGACCTCGGTCGCAAGCTTTACCCGCCAGATCTGGCAGGCGCTGGGATACCGGGCGATCAGCCTTGGCACCATGGGCGTTCAGGGCGACTATCAGGCCAAGCTTGCCCATACCACGCCCGAACCCCTGACCCTGCACCGGGTTCTGGCCGAGGCGGCCGAGGCCGGCGTCACCCATGCCGCGATGGAGGCCAGTTCGCACGGGCTGGACCAACGGCGGCTGGACGGGGTGCGGCTGAAGGCGGGCGCATTCACCAATTTCAGCCAGGACCACCTGGATTATCACAAGAATTTCGACGATTATTTTGCCGCCAAGGCGCTGCTTTTCAACCATATTCTGGACGAAGGCGCGGCGGCGGTGATCAATATCGACGATCCGCGCGGCCGCCAGATGGCGATGATCGCCCGCGAACACGGGCTGGTGCTGACCACCATTGGCCGGGACGGGGCCGCCGATCTGCGCATTCTGGGTCAACGTTATGACGCGACCGGGCAGGATCTGCGCTTTTCCTGGCATGGCAATCCGCATCTGGTGCGGCTGCCGCTGATCGGCGGGTTCCAGGCGGAAAACGTGCTGGCCGCCGCCGGGCTGGTCATGGCGGCGGGCGATGAGCCGGCGCGGGTGTTCGAAACCCTGCCCGGGCTCAGCACGGTGCGCGGGCGGATGGAACTTGCGGCGCTGCGCGAAAACGGGGCCGCCGTCTTTGTCGATTACAGCCACAAGCCCGGGGCGCTGGCCTCGGCTTTGCAATCGCTGCGCCCGCATGTGATGGGCCGGATCATCGTGGTCTTTGGCGCCGGCGGCGATCGCGACCGCCTGAAACGCCCGCTGATGGGCGAGGCGGCGCGCGATTTCGCCGATGTGGTCTTTGTCACCGACGACAATCCCCGGACCGAGGACCCCGCCGCCATCCGCGCCGAGGTCATGGCCGGCGCCGGTCCCGACGCCATCGAGGTCGGCGACCGCGCCGAGGCGATCCTGCGCGGTGTCGATGCGCTGGGTCCGGGCGACGCGCTCTTGATCGCCGGCAAGGGGCATGAAACCGGACAGATCATCGGCAGCGATGTCTATCCCTTTGACGACGCCGAACAGGCCTCGGTGGCCGTCGCGGCGCTGGATGGCAAGATATGACCCTCTGGACCTCGGATGACGCTGTTGCCGCGACGGGCGGCCGGGCGACCCGCGATTTCGCCGTGGGCGGCGTTTCGATCGACACCCGCACGATCCGGCCGGGCGATCTGTTCGTGGCCTTGCAGGCGGCGCGGGATGGCCATGATTTCGTGGCACAGGCGTTGGAAAAGGGCGCCGGCGCCGCATTGGTCAGTCGTATCCCCGAGGGCGTCGCCCCTGACGCGCCCCTGCTGATCGTCCCCGATGTCCTGACCGCGCTTGAGGCATTGGGCCGCGCCGGCCGCGCCCGCATGCGGGGCAAGGTCATCGCCATCACCGGCTCGGTCGGCAAGACCTCGACCAAGGAAATGGCGCGGATCGCACTGACCGGACAGGGCCGCGTTCACGCCGCCGAGGCCAGCTATAACAACCATTGGGGGGTGCCCCTGACGCTGGCGCGGATGCCCGCAGATACCGATTTCGCCATCATCGAAATCGGCATGAATCACCCCGGCGAGATCGAGCCGCTGGCCCGTCTGGCCCGCCCGCAGGTGGCGATGATCACCACCGTCGCCGCCGCCCATTTCGAGGCATTCGGCAATATCGAGGGCATCGCCCGCGAAAAAGGCGCGATCTTTCGCGGCCTGACCCAGCCGGGCACCGCCATCATCCCCGAGGACCTGGCCGTCACCCAGATCCTGCGCGATTTCGCCGATGAGGCCGGCGCCATCGTCATCGGCTTTGGCCAGCACGGCATGGCCAAACCGGTCAAGGCCGATACCACCGACGGCACCACACGGGTCCGCGCCCGCATTCTGGGCGAGGCGGTCGATTTCACTCTTGCCAGCGCCGGCACGCATTTCGTGATGAACGCGGTCGGCGTGTTGGCGGCGCTCTCTGCCGCCGGGGCGGATGTCGCGCAGGCGGCGGCCGCGCTGTCCGAATGGCGCCCGCCGCTGGGCCGTGGCGCGGTCGAGGATCTTTCGGGCATCCGGCTGATCGACGATGCCTATAATTCCAATCCGACCTCGCTTTCGGCGGGGCTCGCCACGCTGGCGCGGCTGACGGGCGGGCGGCGGGTGGCTATTCTGGGCGACATGCTGGAACTTGGCCCGGACGAACTGGCCATGCATCGCGCCATGGCCGATGACCCGGCCATGGCCTCGGTCGATCTGGTGCATCTAGCCGGTCCGCGCATGCGCGCGCTTTATGACGCGCTGCCGCCGGAACGGCGGGGCATTCATGCGGAAACTGCTGCCGAACTGGCGGCGGCGGTCGGCGATCTGGTGGCGATCGGCGATATTGTGCTTGTTAAGGGGTCCAAGGGATCCCGTGTTTCGACGGTGGTTGACGCGCTGCGCCAGACGCGGCATGGCCGCTCGCCTGGCGAAAGGACCGATTAATGCTCTACTGGCTGACCAACCTGTCGGATGGCGGGGATTTCTTCAACCTGTTCCGCTATATCACCTTTCGCGCCGGCGGGGCGTTCTTTACCGCGCTGATCTTTGGTTTCATGTTCGGCCGGCCGCTGATCGACCTGCTGCGCCGCAAACAGAAAAAGGGCCAGCCGATCCGCGATGACGGCCCCCAGAACCACTTTTCCAAGGCCGGAACGCCCACCATGGGCGGGCTTCTGATCCTGGCCGGGCTGCTGGTCGGGACCCTGCTCTGGGCGCGGCTGGACAATGGCTATGTCTGGATCGTGCTCCTGGTGACCATGGGCTTTGCGGCCATTGGTTTCGCCGATGACTATGCCAAGGTAACCAAACAGCATCATGCCGGCCTTTCGGGACGGATCCGGCTTTTGATCGGGCTTTGCATCGCGGCGGGTGCGGGGATCGCGGCCACGCTGATGCATCCCGATGCGCTGAGCAATCAACTCGCGCTGCCTTTCCTCAAGGATACGCTGATCAATCTGGGCATCTTCTTCGTGCCGTTTTCGGTGATCGTGATCCTTGGCGCGGCCAATGCGGTGAACCTGACCGACGGGCTGGACGGGCTGGCGATCATGCCGGTGATGATCGCCGCCGCCAGTTTCGCGGTGATCGCCTATGCGGTCGGCAATGCCAATTTCGCCAATTATCTGGGCGTGCATTTCGTCCCCGGCACCGGCGAGCTGGCGGTTTTCGTCGCCGCGCTGATCGGCGGGGGCTTGGGATTCCTCTGGTACAACGCCCCGCCCGCGGCGGTGTTCATGGGCGATACCGGCAGCCTTGCCCTTGGCGGCGCGCTGGGGGCCATCGCGGTGGTTACCAAGCATGAAATCGTGCTGGCCATCGTCGGCGGGCTTTTCGTGGTCGAGGCGCTGTCGGTCATCATTCAGGTGCTCTACTTCAAGCGCACCGGCCGGCGGGTGTTCCTGATGGCGCCGATCCACCACCATTTCGAGAAAAAGGGCTGGGGCGAGGCCCAGATCGTCATCCGCTTCTGGATCATCGCGCTGATCCTGGCGCTGATCGGCCTCGCGACGCTCAAGCTGCGCTGATCCCTCTCGCGCATTCTTTCATGCCGAAATATCCTCTGGGGGTCCGGGGGGCGAAGCGCCCCCGGCGTTGCCCACAAACCAAGGAATAACCATGATCCCCGTCCAAGGCGTCGAAAACCAGACCATCGCGGTGCTCGGCCTTGGCCGTTCCGGCCGCGCCACCGCCGCCGCCCTGACCGAGGGCGGCGCGACCGTTGTCGTCTGGGATGACGGTGCCGATACCCGCGAACAGGCAGAGGCCGACGGCATGACTGTCCTTGACCTGACGCGCGACACGAACTGGACTGGCATCTCGGCGCTGATCACCAGCCCCGGCATCCCGCATCTTTACCCCAAACCCCACCCGGTCATCGCAAAAGCCTATGATCTGGGCATCCCGGTCGACAACGATATCGGGCTCTTCTTTCGCAGCTTCGCCACCCGCGACTGGGAGATGTTCGACACCACCCCGCGCGTGATCGCCATCACCGGCTCGAACGGCAAATCGACGACCACGGCGCTGATCCATCACATCCTCAAGGAATGCGGCCGCCCGACCCAGATCGGCGGCAATATCGGCACCGGGGTCCTGTCGCTCGACCCCGCCCATGACGGTGAGGTGGTGGTGCTGGAACTCTCCAGCTACCAGACCGATCTGGCCCGCGCGCTGACCCCAGACATCGCCGTCTTCACCAATCTTTCGCCCGACCATCTGGACCGCCATGGCGGCCCGGGCGGCTATTTCGCTGCCAAGCGCCGGCTTTTCGCCGAGGGCGGCCCCGACCGCGCCATCATCGGCGTCGATGAAATCGAGGGCCGCTATCTCGCCGATCAACTGGCCATGGGCCCGACCGACGACCGGGTGATCCGGGTCTCGTCGGGGCAAAAGCTCGAAGGCTTTGGCTGGTCGGTCTTTGCCCGCAAGGGGTTTCTGGCGGAATACCGCAAGGGCCGGCAGGTCGCATCGCTGGACCTGCGCGAGGTGACGGGCCTTCCGGGCGAACATAATCACCAGAACGCCTGCGCCGCCTATGCCGCGACCCGCAGCCTCGGCCTTGCCCCCCGCGAGATCGAGCGCGCCTTTCACAGCTTCAAGGGCCTGCCGCATCGCAGCCAGACGGTGGCGGAAATCAACGGCGTGCGCTGGGTCAATGACAGCAAGGCCACCAATGTCGACGCCGCCGCCAAGGCGCTGACGGCGTTCCAGCGCATCCGCTGGATCGCCGGCGGCATGGGCAAGGATGGCGGCATCGAGGCCCTTGCGCCCTATCTGGGCCAGGTCGTCAAAGCCTATTTCATCGGCCATTCCGCCCGCGACTTCGCGCTGCAAATCGGCCAGACCCCCTATGAGATCGCCGAAACCATGCAGCAGGCCGTCGCCCGCGCCGCGGCCGAGGCACAGCCCGGCGAAACCGTCCTGCTTGCCCCCGCTGCCGCCAGCTTTGACCAATACCCGAATTTCGAAAAACGCGGCGAGGATTTCACCGCCCTGGTCCGGGCGCTGACGCCCTGACTTTCTTCTTCATTCAAATATCCATGCGGCGGCGCCACCGGCGCAGGTGCTGAAAAACGAAAGGCCCCGGCTGAACCGGGGCCTTGTCATTTCGCGACCGCGCCGCCGGATCAGAACGAATAGCCGATCCTGACGCCAACCCCCCAAAGTTCGCCGTCATCCATTTCGGCGACCTTGGTCTTGTTGCCGCTTTGGCCGACGCCCAGATCGGGACCGCCCAGCTTGGTATAGTTGATCCCGGTCGAGATCTTGATGTTGTCCATCGTATAGATTGCGGCGACCGTCACGCCCTTGCGGCCATTGGCCGGCGCCAGCGGCGAGATCAGGTCATCCTGTTCCGGCTCATAGGTGAACGAGACCGAGCCGGACCAGTTGTCGGTGAACTTGCGCCCGACACCGATCGTGTAAGTGGTGGTGTCATCCAGCTCGACAAGCTCGACCCGCCCGCCATTGGGCAGTGCGATCGGGAACACGAAGTTGTCGACCCGGAACTCGGACCATTTCACCCAGCGAATCGAGCCGAACAGCAACGTGTCCTTGGCGATCCCTGTCTGACCTTCCAGCGTCCAGCTGCGCGGCGTCTTGACGGTATACTCGTCACTCAAGACGGTACTACCCAGGCGACCGCCGGTTTCCTTCATGTCAAAGTCATGATCGATGGGCGAGTTATAGGTCAATGAGATACGCGCCGCGATATCGGGCACCTCATAGGCGATACCTGCGACCCAGCCTATACCCCAGGCGCCGTCCAGCTTCAGGTCATAGCCCGAGGTACTCTGATAGCCCGCTCCTTGCAGGCGCACATGGCCATCGGCGCGCGAGCCGCGGATCCCGCCATGGACCGAGAAATTGTTCTCGAACTTGTAACGCAGCAGGGCGGTATAGGTGGTCGAATTCACCTCGACCCGGGTACCGTCCAGAACGTCGTAATCGGGCAGGGGGGCTGGCTTCATCGGATAAAGAATGTCGGCCCCGAACGGCTGCTCGATGATCAATGCGCCCGAGAGGTTGTCGTTGAACTGATGCTTATAGGCCAGCCCAAAGAACCCATAGCCCTGCGCCACATCGCCCGTTGCGAAACCGGCGATATCGGTGCCCTCGATCTTGGGATTGACGCCCCCAAAGCTGATTTCGGCATAGTTCCCATTCTCGAACAGCGGGGCCAGCGATTGCGGCGCGCGTTCGATCCCGCCGGCAAGCGCCGGTGCAGCCCCGGCAAGGACGATCCCGACACTGTAGCAGATATTCTTCATTGTTCCCCTCCCTGGTGATCTGCATGATGCGAACCACTTTGTTCAGCGTGGGATACGCGCCATGGTTGCGTCAATCATGTTGATAGGATGACGCGACGTTCTGCCACGGCATAAAACGCTGGCGTGTCGCATCAGCAACGATATGACCATGCGTCAAGGAGTCCCATCATGCGTTTTGCCCCCGTTCGAACCGCCGCACCCGGGCTTTGGCGCCGTGTCCCGCCGGCCATTTTCCCCCCGCTTCTGGGGATTCTCGGACTGGCTTTGGCCTGGCGGCTGGCGGCACAGCGATTCGGTTTGCCGGATGCGCTGCCGGGGATGCTGGCGGGGGGCGCGATGGCCGCCTGGGCCTTTGCCACGCTGGCCTATGGCGCCAAGCTGGCCCGCCGCCCCGCCGTTCTGGCCGAAGAGCTGCGCATCCTGCCGGGGCGGGCCGGGGTCGGTGCGGCGCTGGTCTGCATCTATGCCGCGGCCCAGATATTGGGACCCTTTGCGCCGTCGGCCGCCCGGATCCTGCTTATCCTGGGGCTGGGCGCGCATCTGATCTTTTGGGCGGTGCTGATCCCGGTGCTGCTCAGTGTGCCGGGACAGGGGCGCGTCACGCCCGCCTGGCAACTGAATTTCGTTGGCCCCATCGTCGCGGTACAGGCGGCGGCGGGCTTTGGCTGGACCGGATTTGCGGCGGCGCTGTGGTGGCCGATGGCGGCGGCGGCGGTACTGATCTGGGCGCTGAGCCTGCGTCAGGCATGGCGCGAAGACATCCCCGCGCCGCTGCGGCCGTTGCTGGTGATCCATGTGGCCCCGGTGGCGATGCTGGGCGCAAGTGCCGCGGCGCTGGGCTGGCACGGGGTGGCGGCCGGTTTCGCCTGGGCGCTGGTGCCGGTGCTGGCGGCAATCGTGTTGCGCGTGCGCTGGCTGACCGAGGCCGGGTTTTCCCCGTTCTGGAGCGCGTTCACATTCCCGCTTGCGGCAAGCGCGGGGCTGTGGCTGGCAATGTCCTATACCGCGCCGGGCTGGGCGGGGCCGGCGCGCATGCTTCTGGTCGTGGCCAGCCTTGTGGTGGTGCCGATCCTGTTTCTGGTCTGGAAAAGCTGGGCGCAGGGGCGGCTTGCGGTCAAAACCAACGCCGCCATCGCCTGACGGGCTGGACATTCCCGCCGCCTCGTGAAAGGGGAAACTGCCAAACGAACCCCTGACAAGGATGCTCCCATGCAGATTCGTGAGGCTTTGACCTTCGACGATGTTCTTCTGGTTCCCGCGGCGTCCTCGGTGATGCCCTCGACCGCCGATGTGACGACCCATGTCACCAAGCAGATCCGGATGAACATCCCGCTGCTCTCCAGCGCGATGGATACCGTCACCGAAAGCCGCATGGCGATTGCCATGGCGCAGGCCGGCGGCATCGGCGTGATCCACCGCAACCTGACCGCCGAGCAACAGGCTGACGAGGTCCGGCGCGTGAAACGCTTTGAATCGGGCATCGTCTATGACCCGATCACCCTGACCGCCGACCAGACCGTGGGCGATGCCCGCGCGTTGCAGGCGCGCTATAACGTCACCGGCTTTCCGGTCGTCGACGCCAATGGCCGCGTGGTCGGCATCATCACCAACCGTGACATGCGTTTCGCCAGCGACGACCGCATGCCGGTCCGGGCGATCATGACCGCCGAGAATCTGGCGATCCTGCGCGAACCCGCCGACCGTGCCGAGGCGATCGGCCTGATGAAGGCGCGGCGCATCGAAAAGCTGTTGGTCACCAATGCCGAAGGGCGGCTGACCGGGCTTCTGACGCTCAAGGATACCGAGCTTTCGGTCCTGAACCCCTTGGCCTGCAAGGACGAGCTGGGCCGGCTGCGCGTCGCCGCCGCATCGACCGTGGGCGATGAGGGCTATGAGCGCAGCCTTGCGCTGGTCGAGGCGGGCGTCGATCTGGTCGTGATCGATACCGCGCATGGCCATTCCGAAGGCGTCGCCCGCGCGGTTTCCCGCATCAAGGCGCATTCCAATCAGGTGCAGGTCGTCGCGGGCAACGTCGCCACCGCCGAGGCCGCCCGCGCGCTGGTCGAGGCCGGTGCGGATGCGATCAAGGTCGGGATCGGCCCCGGATCGATCTGCACGACGCGGATCGTGGCGGGCGTGGGCGTGCCGCAGCTGACCGCGATCATGGATGCGGTGCGTGGCGCCGGGGACATTCCGGTCATCGCCGATGGCGGCATCAAGTTCTCGGGCGATTTCGCCAAGGCCATCGCGGCCGGCGCCAGCTGCGCCATGGTCGGCAGCGCCATCGCCGGCACCGACGAGTCGCCGGGCGAGGTGATCCTCTATCAGGGGCGCAGCTTCAAATCCTATCGCGGCATGGGCAGCCTTGGCGCCATGGCGCGCGGCTCGGCCGACCGCTATTTCCAGAAGGACGCCGCGACCGACAAGCTGGTCCCCGAAGGGATCGAGGGGCAGGTGCCCTATAAAGGCCCCGCCGGCACGGTGATCCACCAGCTGGTCGGCGGCCTGCGCGCCGCGATGGGCTATACCGGCAATGCCACCGTGGCCGAGATGCGCAATGGCTGCGAATTCGTGCGCATCACCGGGGCCGGGCTCAAGGAAAGCCACGTCCATGACGTGCAGATCACCCGCGAAAGCCCGAACTACCGGCTTGGCTAGGTGATCGCCTGAATGACATCGGGTGCGGCGGTCCTGTGACGCGCCGCACCCGTTCGGATCGCCGGGCCAGACCGGCACCCCCATCATCCCGGTATTTGCCGCGCGCTTTTGTGATGCGCGAAACGGGCCGTGCCGCCGGCCGGTCCTGTCGCATCCGGCCCGTCGCATCCGGGTGCCGCGTCCCAGTGCCCGGATCTGGTGCCCGGATCCGGGTGCCGCATCCGTCGTTATCGACCGGAAATCCGGGCAAAATGACGAAGCGGCGCGCGCAATCGCAACAAAAAGCTTTACTTTTGGGGCATAAGGCCCGTTCGTAATGGGGTAACGCACCGCCACGGTCGCTTTTCAACATGCTTGACAATGCGCTTTTTGCCGTCCGCTCACCCGGAACGCCTTTGCAGGTTTGGATCCGGCAATCGCTGGTGGATGCGATCCTGGTGGGGAAATTGCAGGCCGGGCAAAAGATGCCGGCGACGCGCGAACTTGCCTCAAGCCTGGGCGTCGGCCGCAATACGGTGACGGCGGCCTATGACGCGCTGGTCTCGGACGGGTTTCTCGAGGCGCGCGAGCGCATGGGCTATTTCGTCGGAACGGTGGACCTTGTTCCGGCGCCCGAACCCGCCCCCGAGCGCCAGTCCGATCCGGCCCCGACACAGGGCCGCAGGCTGTGCTGGCGCCAGCATCTGAAGGCGCGCCCCTCGCAGATGCGGGGCATCCGCAAGGTCGCCGACTGGCAGGAATACCGCTATCCCTTTGTCTATGGTCAGGTCGACCGGACGCTCTTTCCCGTCGAGCAATGGCGCGCCTGTTCGCGTGAGGCGCTGGCGCTTTCGGCGATCGATTTCTGGGCGGCGGATCGCGCGCTGGATGACGATCCGATGCTGGTCGAGATGCTCTGCCGCCATGTCCTGCCACAGCGGGGCATCTTTGCGCGCCGGGACGAGGTGATGATCACGCTTGGCTCGCAGCACGGGATATTCCTGCTGAGCCAGCTTTTGCTGCGGGCGGGCGATGCGGTCGGGGTCGAGGATCCGGGCTATCCCGATGCGCGCAATATCTTTGACGCCCGCCGCGCCTTTATCCAGCGCCTTGCGGTGGACGACCGCGGACTGGTGCTTGATGCCCGGGCCGAAGCCGTCTTGCGCAAGACGACCCTTGTCTGTGTCACCCCCGCGCATCATTGCCCGACCATGGTCAGCCTGCGCGACGACCGCCGTGAAAAGCTGCTTGAGCTGGCGGATCGCGAGGATTTCCTGATCATCGAGGATGATTACGAAGGCGAGATCCGCTCCGAACAGACGCCGCCCGCGCTGAAATCCATCGACCGTTCGGGGCGGGTGCTTTACGTCGGCACCATGTCCAAGGTGCTCGCCCCGGGGGTGCGCATCGGCTATATCGTCGGCGGTGCCGAACTGATCGCCGAGGCGCGCGCCATGCGCCGGCTGATGCATCGCAGCGCTCCCCTGAACAATCAGCGCACGGCCGCGCTTTTGCTGGCCAATGGCCATTATGACAGCACCGTGCGTCTGGTGCGGCAGACGCTGTCCTATCGCTGGCGGGCGGCGCGGCGGGCGATGGACCGGCATATGCCCGGCTTTGCCGTCAGCCACAGCGTCGGCGGGTCCAGCCTTTGGGTCCGTTGCCCGCCCCAGGTGGATGCGCGCCGGCTGATCGCGGCGGCGGCGGAACGCGGCGTGCTGGTCGAGGCGGGCGATCCCTTTGTCGCCCCGGAAATGGCCGGTCGGTTCTTTCGCCTTGGGCTGAGCGCCATCGACTGGCAACTGATCGAGCCGGGCATCGCCGAAATCGCCAAGGCGGTCGCGGCCATGCGGCGCGAACCCGTCGCCGGCTAGGTGACCCGCGGGCGCCGCAAGGCCCGCCGACGATCCCGCCACCTCTTCGCTGGTGCCAAGCAATCCGTGTCTCTGGTCCTATGGCTGGCGACATGATGCCGCACAGTTGTCCGTGCAAGACATTGCCCCGGTCCGATCCCTGAACCCGCCCCGATCCGTTTCGACGGCAAGCGCCCCGCTTTGCCGACCGGCATGCGACGATCAAAAACGCGGGAACGATGCCGCAAGGCCGTGACCCCGGACCGTAACCGGAGAACCCAGCAGGAGAGAGAGATGAAACATTGGAAGATCCTTGTCGCCACGCTCGGCCTTGCGGCCATGACCCCCATGCCCCTGATCGCGGACGAGAAAAGCGTGGTCGTGGGCCAGGCCGGCGTGCCGCGCCATTTCAACGGCGCGATCCAGTCGGGCGTCTATACCTTCATGCCCTCGTCGAGCATCTTTGCCTCGCCCGTGCGCTATTCGAAAAGCTGGGAGCCGGAACCCTATGTCGCCGAAAGCTGGAAGGTTTCCGATGACGGGCTGACCGTGACCCTGAATCTGCGCAAGGACGTCAAATTCCATGACGGCACGCCGCTGACATCGGAGGATGTGAAATTCTCGATCGAGACGATCAAGGCCAATCATCCCTTCAAGGGCATGCTGGCCCCCGTCGTCTCGGTCGACACGCCCGATCCCTATACGGCGGTGATCAATCTGGAACACCCCCATCCGGCGCTGCTTTTGGCGATGTCGCCGACGCTGATGCCGATCCTGCCCAAGCACATCTATGGCGAAGGCAATATTCAGGAAAATCCGGCCAACCTTAAGCCCATCGGCGCCGGTCCCTTCAAGCTGGTGGAATATAAGCAGGGGGAATATTACAAACTTGAAAAGAATGAAGATTTCTTCATCGAGGGTCGCCCCTACATGGATGAGATCTTTGTCCAGATCTTTCCCGACAGCAATGCGCTGGTGCTTGCGGCCGAGCGGGGCGATGTGGATGTGGTCAATTTCGTAAGCTCGCCGCGCGACCTCAAGCGGCTGTCCGAGGATGAGGATCTGATCGTCAACGGCGATTTGGCGCAGGCGCTTGGCGCGCTCAACTGGCTTGCGTTCAACACCGGCAAGGCGCCCCTCGACAAGGTTCAGGTCCGCAAGGCCATCGCCTATTCCATCGACCGCAATTTCATCGTCGATGTGCTGTTGCAGGGGCAGGTCACGCCCGATTATGGCCCGATCGTGCCGACATCGCCCTTTGCCACCGACGATGTCGAGAAATACGAGCTGGACCTGGACAAGGCCAACGCCCTGCTGGACGAGGCGGGCTATCCCGTGGGCGCCGACGGGCTGCGCTTCAAGCTGACCGCCGACAGCGAGAATGTCGACGAAGAGATGGGCCGCAACCTGCTGGAATACATGAAAACCCAGCTGCGCAAGGTCGGGATCGATCTTGAACTGCGCGTCTCGCCCGACTTTCCGACCTGGTCACAGCGCGTCGGCAATCACGATTTCGACGTGACCATCGATCATGTCTATAACTGGGGCGATCCGGTCATCGGGGTGAACCGCACCTATCTCAGCTCGAACATCCGCAAGGGCGTGATCTGGTCCAATACCCAGCAATACAGCAATCCCCGTGTCGATGAGCTGCTGGCGCTGGCGGGACAGGAAATGGACCTTGAAAAGCGCAAGGCCCTTTATGCCGAGTTCCAGAAGATCGTCGTCGACGAGGTGCCGATCTATTACATGAACGTCATCCCCTACAAGACGGTCTACAAAAAGGGCCTTGCCGGCGTTCCCGACGGCATCTGGGGCGCGGTCGCGCCGATGGATGAAATGAAATGGGAATAGGTTCGATCAGCCGGGGAAAGGGGGGCGCGGGATGCAAAGACTGACCTCGATCATATCGCCGTTGCTGTCGGGCCTGGGCCTGATCCTGGCGGTGGTGGTGCTGAACTTCCTGCTCATCCATTTTTCGCCGGGCGATCCGGTCGAGGTGATCGTGGGCGAGATGGGCGGCGCGTCAGAAGAGCTGATCGCCAGGCTGCGCGAGCAATACGGTCTGGACAAGCCGCTATTGGTGCAGCTGGGCATCTATATCGGCAAGGTGGTGACCGGGGATCTGGGATATTCCTTCTATTATTCCAGCCCGGTTCTGGAGCTGCTGTTGCAGCGGCTTCCGGCGACCATCCTTCTGGTGCTGACGGCGTTGGTGGTGGCGGTGCTTGCCGGCACCGTCGCCGGCACCATCTCGGCGCGCCGGCCCGACGGGATCGGCAGCCATCTGGTGACGATCTTTTCGCTGGTGGGCTTTTCGGCGCCGGTGTTCTGGATCGGGATGATGCTGTTGATCCTGTTCGCCTCGATCTGGCCGGTCTTTCCGGTGGCGGGGATGCAGTCGATGCGCAAACCCGATGGCTTTGCCTGGTATCTGGACATCCTGCACCACCTCGTGCTGCCGGCGACGACGCTGGGCCTGATCTATGTCGCCTATTACAGCCGGCTGGCCCGGACCTCGATGATCGAGGCCTTGGGACAGGACTATATCCGCACCGCCCGCGCCAAGGGCGTGTCCGAGGGGCGGGTGGTCTGGAAACACGCGCTGCGCAATGCGCTGATCCCCATCGTCACCATGGTCGGCCTGCAATTCGGCCAGCTTTTCGCCGGCGCGGTTCTGGTCGAGACGGTGTTCAACTGGCCGGGTCTGGGGCGGCTGGCCTACGATTCCATCCTGCGGCGGGATTATCCGACATTGCTGGGGATATTGCTGTTTTCCTCGATGCTGGTGCTGATCGCGAACGCTCTGACCGACCTTGCCTATCGCCGCATCGACCCGCGGATGAGAAAGGCCAGAACATGAAACAGGCAGATATTCTGGAACATCCGGCCCCGACCCTTTTGGAAGAGCCGCCGATCGCCAAACCCGACCGCCCCTGGCGCGAGGCGATGCTGATCTTTCTGCGCAACCGCTCGGCGGGGATCGGGCTGGGTCTGATGCTGATGATCCTGCTGGCGACGCTGTTGGGGCCGGGGATCTATGGGGTCGATCCCTATTCCATGGTCTGGGCGCCGCTCTCGGCGCCGGGCGAGGGGACGCCGCTGGGCACCGACTATATCGGCCGCGACATTCTGGCCGGGGTGCTGATCGGGGGGCGGGTCACGCTGTTGGTCGGGGCATCCGCCGCCGCGCTGACGGTGGTCATCGGCCTTATCGTCGGCTCGCTTTCGGGCTATTTCGGTGGCCGGGCCGATGCGATCCTGATGAAGATCACCGAGTTCTTTCAGGTGCTGCCATCGCTGTTGCTGGCGATGGTGCTGGTGACGATCTTTTCGCCCACGCTGGGAACGATCATCTTTGCCATCGGCATTGTCGGCTGGACCCAGATCGCGCGCCTGACCCGGGCCGAGTTCATGCGCATCCGCGGCCTTGATTACGTCAAGGCGGCGCGGGTCGCCGGGGCGCGCGACAGCTATCTGATGTCCCGGGTCATCCTTCCGGCGGCGCTTCCGCCGGTGATCGTGGCGGCGGCGCTGACCACCGGATCAGCGATCCTGTTCGAGGCGGGGCTCAGCTTTCTGGGCCTGGGCGATGCCAATCGGATGAGCTGGGGTCTGATCATCGGCCAGAACAAGAACTATCTGCTGGACGCCTGGTGGACGGTCGCGGCGCCCGGATTTGCCATCTTTCTGACGGTTCTTGCGATCAGCCTGATCGGCGACGGGATCAATGACGCGCTCAACCCCCGGCAAAGGAAACGCTGATGGCCAAGGATGCCCCCTTTCTGGAACTTCGCAACCTGTCGGTCGAGATGCGCGACAAGGATCGCCGTATCCGCGTGCTGGATGATGTATCGCTTGCGATCCGGCGCGGCACCACCTTGGGCGTGGTCGGCGAAAGCGGCTGCGGCAAATCCATGACGGCGCTGGCCATCATGCGGCTTTTGCCGCCGGGATTCGAGATCACCTCGGGCCAGATCCTGCTGGACGGCGAGGACATCGCCCGCCAGCCCGAGGCGCGCATCCGCGCGCTGCGCGGCAATGACATCTCGATGATCTTTCAGGAACCGATGACCTCGCTGAACCCGGTCTTTACCGTCGGCGACCAGATCGCCGAGGCGGTGCGCCAGCATCAGAACGTGACCCGTGCCGAGGCCGCCGCCCGCGCGCTGGACATGATGCGCGCGGTTCAGATCCCGGCGGCGGAATCGCGGCTGGACGCCTATCCGCACGAATTTTCGGGCGGCATGCGCCAGCGGGTAATGATCGCGATGGCGCTGGCCTGCAAGCCGCGCCTGATCATCGCCGATGAGCCGACCACGGCGCTGGACGTGACCGTGCAGGCGCAGATCTTTGCGTTGATGCGCGAATTGCAGGAACGCACCGGCACCGCGATCATGCTGATCACCCACGATCTGGGCGCGGTGGCGGAAATGGCCGATGATGTTGCGGTGTTCTATGCCGGAAAGCGGATCGAATCCGGCCCGGCCGAACAGATCCTGCACCAGCCCGCCCATCCTTATACGCGGGGGCTTTTGGCCTGTACGCCGCGGCTGCAACTGGGGCGCACGGCCTTTGCCGCCGCGCCGGCGCTGGTCGAGGTGCCCGGAATGGTCCCCGAACTGGGCAGGATGCCGGCCGGCTGTCGTTTCGCGCCGCGCTGTCGGCGGGCCGATGAAACCTGTCGCGAAACCCCGCCGCCCGAAAGCACGCTGGCCGCGACCCATGTCGCCGCCTGCTGGAAACCCACCGTCGAGGTCCCCGCATGAATGACGATATCCTGTTGAAAGTCGAAGGTCTCAAGGTCTGGTTCGATGTCGGCCGTGCGGCCAGTGGTGAACGGCTTGCGGTGCGCGCGGTCGATGGGCTGGATTTCACCCTGCGCCGGGGCACGACCTTTGGCATCGTGGGCGAAAGCGGTTCGGGCAAATCGACCGTGGCCCAGGCGATCATGCGGCTTGTCCATGTCACCGAAGGCCGGATCAGCCTTGGCGATCTGCCGCTTTCGACGCTGGCGGGCGGCGATCTGCGCGCCGCGCGCCATCGGTTCCAGATGGTGTTTCAGGACCCGTTCTCATCGCTCAATCCGCGCAAAAAGGCGCGGGCGGCGATCCGTGAGCCGCTGGACCTGCTGAATATGGGGCCGGCCAGCGGGCGCAATGCCGTGGCCGAGGACATGCTGGCGACCGTGGGCCTGCACCGCACCGCCGGCAAGCTTTTCCCGCATCAGTTTTCCGGCGGTCAGCGGCAAAGGCTGTGCATTGCGCGCGCGCTGGCCTCAAAGCCGGAACTGATCGTCTGCGACGAGCCGGTTTCGGCGCTGGATGTGGCGATTCAGGCGCAGATCCTGAACCTTCTCAAGGAGTTGCAGCGCGATCTGGGCCTGTCCTATGTCTTTATTTCGCATGATCTGGCGGTGGTGCAATATATCTGTGACGAGATCGGGGTGATGTATCTGGGCGAGTTTGTCGAACGCGCGCCGGCCCGGCGGCTGTTTTCGGGGGCCATGCATCCCTATACCTGGTCGCTGATGACGGCGGCCCTGTCGCCCGAGCGGGAAAAGGGATCGCTGGCGTTCCGCCCGCTGTTGAAGGGCGATCCGCCGAACCCGCTGAACCCGCCGCCGGGATGCCGCTTTGCCGGGCGCTGCCAGTTCGCCAGCGAAGAATGCCATACCGAAAAGCCCGCGCTGCGCGAGATGGCCGATGGCCATAGCGTCGCCTGTCACCATGCCGGAAAGCTTGTACCGCCCATTGCCGAACTGGCCCGCGCCGCCTGAAAGACGCGGCCGCCCGCAAAGTTTGCGGGCGGCCGTTCATGCCGGGTTCCGTGGTCCTTGCGGTTCAGGCGGCCTCGCCCAAAAGCCGGGTCAAGGCCCCGGCGTCGAACCCCTCGCGCAGGCCGATGCAGACGATGCCCGGATGTGGCGCGTCCGTGACCGGCTCGACCGACCAGCGCTCGCCCACGATCTGGATCAGCACCCAGCCCCCGGTCCGGTCGCGCAAGAACCCCTTGGCGCGCATAAGGCCCAGGTCCGGTTGCGCCAGCCGCCGCGCCAGATCGGCGGCATCGACCGGCCCCTCGGGGCGCAGGACGCAGCTGGCAAACAGCCCCTCGGCATGGCCGGCGATGCGGTGGTGGCCCCGTCGCGGCACCGGCAGCGCGCCCAGCAGGGCCGCCACGGGCGCATCGCCATGGGTGGCGGGGACGATGCGCGCGCCCGGCACCCGTTCATGCAGCCAGCGGCGGGTTTCGGCCAGTCCCGCCTCATCCACCAGATCGACCTTGTTCAGCACGACGATATCGGCGTCGCGCAACTGCCGTTCGACGGTGTCGGCCAGATAGCGGTTGGCGGCGGTCTGGCGGATCCGTGCCGCATCGGCCAGAACCACGATCCCGTCATGGCGCAACCCCTCGGCAAAGATCAGCGCGGCAAGGATCGCGCCCGGGATCGCCACGCCCGAGGATTCGATCAGGATGTGATCGGGCGGCGGCGACATGTCCTGCACCCGCAACAGCGCCGCACCCAGATCGTCGCCGATGGCGCAGCACACGCATCCCCCCGCGATCGAGATCAGGGTGTCGCCCTCGGCCTCGATCAGGTCGTGATCGATGGGCAATTCGCCGAACTCGTTGACCAGCACCGCCAGCCGCAGCCCGGAATGGCGCAAGAGATGGTTCACCAGCGTGGTCTTGCCGGCGCCCAGATAGCCGCCGATGACCGTGACCGGAATGGCGGCCCGGCTCATATCGTGGCCGCGTCAAAGACGCGTCCGCCCTGGACCGTGCCCCAGACCGCAACATCCTTCAACGCGGCGGGATCGACGGCGGTCGGATCGGTGTCAAGCACGGCGAAATCGGCGCGCTTGCCGATCTCGATCGAGCCGATCAGGTGATCCATGCCCAGCGTGAAGGCCGCGCCCAGCGTGATCGCATGCAGCGCCTCGGCGACGGAAATGCGCTCGGCCTCGCCCTGAACCCGCCCCGAGGCGGTCAGGCGGTTGACCGCGCACCATGCGGTGAAAAGCGGCCCAAGAGGCGTGACCGGCGCGTCGGAATGGACCGTCATCGGTACGCCAAGGTCCAGCGCCGTGCGACAGGCATTCATGCGCAGGGCACGGTCGGGGCCGACGGTATAGCGGTAATGTTCATCGCCCCAATAATAGTGATGATTGGCAAACAGGTTCACGCACATGCCCAGTCGCGCCATGCGCCGGAACTGTGCCGGCCGCGCCAGCTGGCAATGCTGAAGCGTAAAGCGGTGATCGCGCCGGGGCTCTTTTTTCAACGCCGCGTCCAGCGTCTCGATGGCAAGCTCGGTCGCCTCGTCGCCATTGGTATGGGTGTGGACCTGAATCCCGGCCTGCAAGGCGCGCTCATAGATTTCGGCCAGCTGTTCGGGGGTGACATACCACATGCCGTTGGGCGCGCCGTTCAGATAGCCCGGCCACAAAAGCCGCGCGGTAAAGCCCTGGATCGAGCCGTCCGAGATGACCTTGATCCGCCCCAGATCGCAGCGCGGGGTCGAACGCGGCTTGTGCCGGGCCACGAACTCGACCAGCTCGCGGGGCGTCATGCCCAGCATGATGCGAAACGGCACGAGGCAAAGCGGAAAATCCTTGTCCCCGGTGGTGCTTAGCATTGTGTCCACTGCCGCATCGTCCAGCGACCGCGCCAGATCGGTCGAGGTCGTCACCCCGGCCCGGACGCAAAGCCGGGCGAATGCGCGCAGGCCGGCATCGCTGCCTTCGATCATGCGGTTGTCGAAGCCGACCTTGGCGCCGGCCGGGCGCATGATTTCGGGGCTGCGCAATTCGCCCATGGGCAGGCCGTCATCGCCCAGCGGGATGCCGGAATGATTGATGCCCGGTTTCATCAGCCCGGCCATGGCAAGCGCCGCGCTGTTCATGTTCATGATGTGACCCGAGGCATGCATGATCACGATGGGACGGTCCGCCGCGGCGCGGTCAAGATCAAGCCGGGTGATCCGCACATTTTCCATATAGATCGGATCCAGCCCCCAGCCGACCACCGTGGCGTCGCCGGGCTGTGCCGCGACGGCCTCGCGCAGGCGATCAAGAACGGCCTCGACGGATTTCAGCCCCGGCCAGACCTTGCCATCGGGATCGGTCTGATCGAACCAGCCCAGATAGGCGCCGTCCCAGACGGAACCGGCGCCGGAATGGGCATGCCCCTCGACAAAGCCGGGCATCAGCACCTTGTTGGCAAAACGTTCGTCCAGCCGGTATTCGCCCCAGCGCGCCAGTTCGTCCAGCGTGCCAACGCCCAGAATATGGCCGTCGCTGACCGCGACATGGCTGGCCGTCGGGCATTGCGGATTCATGGTGATGATCTTGCTGGCTGAATAGATGATCGTCGTCATCGAAGCTGGCCCCGCTGGTCCTGTGGATGGTTTCGGACGGTTCGCATCCCGCCGCCCGTCACAAGGATTGCGGCCTCGCCCATGGCCGTCACAGGTCCAGAGCCCCGGTTTCCGTGGACCCAAGCCCGATTTCCCTATCCCCCCGGTTCAGGAGGCCGGCGGGCGCGCAGCCATGCCGGACCGGGCCGGCAAAAGCCGTGAAAATAGATCAAACCCTAATAAAAACGCGGCCGGATAGAACTGGTTCGCTAACCTTTCATGCGCATATCGTCATTAGAAAGGGGGAAGGCGGCGATCCGCCTTTGCGCGAACACAGGGTATAAATGACGGGCTGGCACGGCAATCCGGTCGATGGCGACGACAATGACGACACGGTTTTCCGGGTCCGGGACATGCTGCCCGCCGGGATCCTTGCGTTGCTGGGATTGATCGGGCTGGTCCTGGCCTCGCTGTCGGCGGGGCCTTCGACGGGACAGTATCTGGTCATCGCCGCCCCCTGGCAGGGGCGCGAACAGGTCGCGGACCTTGTCTGGCGCGCGGGCGGCGGGGTGGCGGGCTTTGGCAACCTGTCCCCGGTCGCGGTCGCGATGAGCGACCAGCCCGGCTTTGCCGGGATGCTGCGCAAGCAGGGCGCCTGGATCGTGCTGCCCGCGCCACGCGCATTGGGTTGTTTCACCCCAAGGGACGGAGGACGGCGATGAAGGTCGAGCTGGACAGGCTGCGGACGGGATACAGCGTCCTTTTGGTATGGCTGCTTTGGGCGCATGTGCCGGTGATGGGGCTGGCTGCGCTTTGGAACAAGGCGATGTCGGTCAGCACGGCCGTGCTGGCGGCCGCCTTTCTGGCGCTGACCTATCAGATCGCCCGCCGGAACGCGCCGATCGCGCCGATGACACGCAATATCGCGACCGTCGCCCTGATCGGCGAGCCGGCGCTGCTGCTTTTGCTGTTCACCGGCCATCCCTGGCAGATGGACGTGCACATGTATTTCTTTGCCGTGCTGGCGCTGAATATCGCATGGTTCGACCGCAGGGCGCTGATCCTGGGCGCGAATCTTACGGCGCTGCATCATCTGGTGCTGCTGTATCTTCTGCCCTCCGCGGTCTTTCCCAGCGAAGGCGATATCGCGCGGGTGCTCTTGCATGCTGTGATCGTCGCCTTTCAGACGGCGGTTCTGCTTTGGGTCGTCGACAAGGTGCAGCGGACCTTTCGCCGCATGGGCCGGCTCAGCAATGAGCTGGTGCGCAAAAGCGACGCGCTTGAGGAGCGCACCCTTGAAGCCGAAACCGCCAGCCGCGCCAAAAGCATCTTTCTGGCCAATATCAGCCATGAAATCCGCACACCGATCAACGCGATCCTCGGGTTTTCGCATCTGTTGCAACGCGCCGCGCTTGAGCCGCGCCAGATGGATCAGGTCGCCAAGATCAATTCGGCCGGGGTTTCGCTTTTGCGGCTGATCAACGACCTGCTGGATTTTTCCAAGATCGAGGCCGGCAAGCTGGAATTCGATCTGCGCGAATTCGATCCCCGCGCGGCCATCGAAAGCCAGTTGCAGATGGTTTCGGAAACCGCCCATGCCAAGGGCCTGTGGCTCGAGGTGCGGGTCGACCGCAATATTCCCGCCGCGCTGATCGGCGACGACATGCGCTTTAATCAGGTGATCCTGAACCTGCTCAGCAACGCGATCAAGTTCACGCCCGAGGGGCGGGTCGTGCTGACCGCCGAAATGGTCGATATCGGCAACGGCATGGCCTGTATCCGCTGCAAGGTCGAGGATACCGGGATCGGCATGACGCCGGAACAACAGGCGCTGCTGTTCAATTCCTTCGCCCAGGCCGATGCCTCGACCACCCGGCGTTTTGGCGGCACCGGGCTGGGTCTGGCCATCTGTCGCCAGATCGTCGAACAGATGGGGGGCTGGATCAAGGCGGAAAGCACGCCCGGACAGGGCAGCACCTTTTCCTTTATGGTGCGGATGAAGATTGCCCAGAATCCGCGCCGGGCCCTGCCGCGCCCGGATGCGGTGCAAAAGCGGCTGCGGGTGCTGATCGTCGACGACAATCCCGCAGCGCGCCAGATCATTCAGGAAATCTTTGCCCGCTGGGACATGCTGGCCGATCTGGCCAGCTCGGGCGAAAAGGTGGTCGAGATGATGCTGGCGGCCACGGCCGAGGGGCGTCCCTATGACCTGCTGATGCTGGATTGGAAGATGCCGGTGGTCGACGGGTTCGAAACCCTGGCCCGGCTGCGCGCCCATCCCGGGATCACGACACAGCCGGTCACGGTGATGATGAGCGCCTATGACATCGACGAATGCATTCAGCATGGCGCCGGCCAGAATATCGGTGCCTTCCTGAGCAAACCTATTGATGCGGGAAAGCTTTGCACCACCCTCAATGAGCTCTTTCCCGTGCGGCTGGCCGAAGGCATCGCGCCGCCGGTTGTCGAAAACGGTGCCGTGCATGTGCCACAGCTTCCGGCCGCGCTGCACGGTCAGCGTGTGCTGTTGGTCGAAGACAATGAAATCAATCGCGAAATCGCCTGCGAATTGCTGGGCGATGCCGGGCTTGTCGTCGATCATGCCGAAAACGGGCGCATCGCCTGTGAACGGATCGCGCTGCATGGCGACAGTTATGCCGCGGTTCTGATGGATGTGCAGATGCCCGAAATGGACGGGGTCGAGGCGACCTGCCAGATCCGTCGGACATGGTCCGCCGAGCGGTTGCCGATCATCGCCATGACCGCGCATGCCTATGAAGAGGACCGGCAGCGCTGTCTTGATGCGGGCATGTGCGATCATGTCGCCAAACCGATTGATCCGGTGGTGTTGTTGCAGGTTCTTGAACGCTGGCTCCATCCGGTGATGCGGCGTGAGGTCCGGCCGGGACCTGCGGGGTCCGTGGCCGGTGTCGCGACCGAATTGTTGCCGCATGATTTGCCGCCCTATGATATCCCTGCCGCGCTGGTGCGGGTGAACGGCAAAGAGGCGGTGCTGCGCCGGCTGATCCTGAGCTTTTGCGAAAACTATGCGGATGTTGCGGAACGGCTTTCGGTGCTCTTGGCGTCGGGCGCCAAGGATGAGGCGGGGCGCCTTGTCCATACGCTCAAGGGCGTTGCCGCATCGCTGGAACTGGCCGAAATCGCGGCTTTGGCTCGCACGCTTGAGGATCGGCTGCAAGCCGGCGCGACCGATGACCGTGCCGGGTTGATTCCGCGTCTTGCCGCCGCCGTCCGGCTGGCCGTGGCCGCCGGGGCGCGTCTGGACCGGCGCGATGTCGTCCCGGTCGAGGTAACGCCCGCACCCGAACCGCCGGTTACGGGGCAGGTCGTCGATTTCGCTTCGGCCGCCACAGCCAATGCGCGCGCGGCGCTGCGCGAACAGATTTGCCGACAAAGCCTGTCTGCGCGGCATGGTTTTGCCAGCTTTGCCGAAACTCTGGGGATGAGCCCTGGCGAACGCGATGCCGATCCGATCAGTGAGGCGATCATGCGGCTCGATTATGATGAGGCATTGGCGCTTCTGGATGCGCGCTATGAGGCGCTCAGCGATTTGCGAAGGGATCAGTCCGCATGAGTGACAAGCCGGTCATCATGGTCGTCGATGACGAGATTGCCAATATCGAGCTGATCGCCGCCGTGCTGGAAGAGGATTATGAGATCATCTTTGCGCGCTCGGGCGAGCAGGCGATCGATATCGCCCGAAAAGCGATGCCCGACCTGATCCTCCTGGACGTGGTCATGCCGGGCCTCGACGGATATGAAACCTGCCGCCGGATCAAGCAGGATCCCGACCTTGCAGATGTGCCGGTGATCTTCACGACCGGGCTTGATGCCGTCGAGGATGAGGTGCGGGGCCTTGCGGCGGGCGCCATCGACTATGTGACAAAACCGGTTCAGCCGGTCGCGCTGCGTCGGCGGGTCAGCAATCACATCGACCTTAAGCAGATGCGCGACCGGCTGGCCAATCTGGCGCTGATCGACCCGCTGACCGGATTGGGCAATCGGCGCATGCTGGAAAACCTGCTTCAGAACGAGGTCGCCCGTTTGATGCCATTGAACGGCTGGTTATCGGTCATTCTGGTGGATATTGATTTCTTCAAACAATACAATGACATGTATGGACACCCTGCCGGGGATCAATGTCTTGTACAGGTGGCCAGCCGACTGAATGCCGCGATGCGGCGCGATGGTGACCGCTGCATGCGCTATGGTGGCGAGGAATTCGCCTGTGTCCTGCCCGGTGCGGATCCGGCCGGCGCCCTGCAAGTTGCCGAACAGATATTGCAAGAGTTTCAGGCGCTTGCCATTCCTCATGCCGGCTCGCGCGTGGCCGATGTCGTAACCATAAGCGGGGGCGTGGTCAGCCGGCGTTGTGGGCCGGGCCTGCCGGTGTCGTTCTGGATCGAGCATGCTGATAAATTGCTATATGAAAGCAAGCGCTTGGGTCGAAACCGCGTCACCTCTCGGACCATTGAGGGGGCATGACGGGACAAGTGGATGCCGCGAGAATACCGTGCCGCCATCCCGTTACCGATCCGGCCGGATTCGGCTTTCCTGCGACATGGCTGTGCGGTGTTAACGGGTCGCCCGGGGCTGGTTCGATACAAAGTCATACAGGCTTGTTGATCCGGCGGAGGCCGCCGGATCCTGCCGTCACCGCAATGTTCGGTTGTCGGCCTGGGACCTGACCGCGCGCCGCCCCGTGACCGAGATTCGGTACGGGCTTGATGCATGCGACTCGATCAGCCGCTTGCGCCGCAGCTTGATGACGATCTGTAGCGTGCAGTCCATCAAAAGCGCGCCGTCATGCGTAAGGCAATCGGCGGCAATGATACGGCCGTTCGGCCCCCGTTTGTGCCGAATTTGGCCACCCTGGGCCAGAACGTGCAGAACACGTTGTTCTTCCTTTGAGATATTCATGTATTGGCCTGATGTTGAACCATGACAACTTGGCCGCAAAAACGCATGGGCGTTTGCAGCTGCTGTTCTCGACCACCGCGAAAAATCCGCTGTGGTCAGGGGTTCGAAACAATCTCAGGCATCGACAATTCCCGCCGGGTTGGGCGCTTGCATCATCAACATACGAAATGTGCATTGGCCGCCGCAAGGGGATCGGCACGGTCGTGGGGCTTTTGCGGCTAACCGAATCTTTACGGCATGCTGTTAGGACGGACCGGTGGATGCGGTCGGGAAAGATATGCGGTTCCGTGGGACGGTTCTGGGGGTTTGGGCACTGCTTGCCCTGCTATGGGCGGTGTGGCCGGCCAAGGCGCTGCCCCCGGCTGAGATCTGCGAATGGGCGGCGCAACAGGCTGCGATGGAAACCGGGGTTCCTGTCGACATTCTCGGGGCTCTGACCTTGACGGAAACCGGGCGCCGGCTGGATGGCGTCGTCCGGCCCTGGGCCTGGAGCGCGAATGCCGAGGGAGAGGGGACCTGGTTCGAGGAACCCGCCAGTGCCATTGCCTTTGCCGAGGATCGCGTGGCACAGGGGCGCACCAATATCGATATCGGCTGCTTCCAGCTGAACTATCGCTGGCATGGCGAAAACTTCTCGTCCGTGGCGCAGATGTTCGATCCGCTGGAAAATGCCCGCTATGCCGCGCGTTTCGTCGCCCAGCTTTATTCCGAACTGGGTGACTGGCGTCAGGCGGCGGGGGCCTTTCATTCGCGGACACAGGTTTATGCGCAACGCTATCTGGCGCGTTTCGATACTTTGCGCGACCTCTATAACCAGCACGGTTTTCAGGGCATGACCGGCTCGCCCGAGACCTATAACAGCTTTGCCGCAATCGATTCCGGACAGCGCAAGCGTGTCCGGGAACGGGTGATGCTGTTGGGCGCCCCACTGGGCAGTCCGGTGACGGGGCGTCCGGGATCGCTCGCTGTGCTGGCCTCGGGGCAATCGCCGATTGTCGCAGCAGCAAGGCCGCTTGTCGCGATGCGCGCCGCCACGCCAATCACGGGGAGGGGCGGCCCCTCGCTTTGGGGCGCCCCAGAGCCGCCCCCGACACAGGATTGACAAATCGGGCAACGCAGCCTTTTTGAAGGAGGATTTTATAATCATTTGTGCCCGGGGGGCGCCGATCAGATGACGCCAGCCGCCCGGATTTCCGCAGCCATCACCATTCTGGACAGCATTCTTGCCGGTACCGCCGCCGAGGCCGCGCTTTTGCGCTGGTCGCGCGCCAGCCGGTTCGCGGGCTCGGGTGATCGGGCGGCGATTCGCGATCTGGTCTTTGACAGCCTGCGCCGGCTCTATTCCCGTGCGAATCTGGGGGGAGGCTTGACCGGTCGGGGGCTTATGCTGGGGATGTGCCGCGACACGGGGCAGGATCCGGCGAGCCTGTTTACCGGTCTGCACCATGCCCCTGCCGCGCTTTCGACCGAAGAATTGGCGGCTGGCGCGATTTCCGCCCCGGTCGGGCGGCGCGATTTGCCGGAATGGATCTGGCCGCAATGGCAGGCATCGCTTGGCGATGCGGCCGAGACGGTGGCGCTGGCCATGCGCGAACGGGCGCCGGTCTGGCTGCGGGTGAATCACTTGCGTGCGGAACCGGCCGAGGCTTTGCAGGCATTGGCCCGGGACGGAATTGATGCACAGCCGCATCCGGCGCTTGGCTCGGCGCTTTGCGTGCAGGCCGGTGCACGTCGTATCGCCACATCGACCGCTTATCGCGACGGGCTTGTCGAATTGCAGGACCTGTCGCCGCAATGGGCCTGCGAGATGCTCCCGGATCGCGGCAGTCTCCTGGACTATTGCGCCGGTGGCGGTGGCAAGGCGCTGGCGCTGGCTGCGCGCGGTCTGGGGCCGATCACCGTGCATGATGCCGATGCAAAGCGGATGGTCGATCTGCCTGCGCGGGCCGCACGGGCGGGCGCGCGGATTGATCTGGTACCCCCGGGCCGGGTGTTGGGTAGCTTCGATCTGGTCGTGGCCGATGTCCCGTGTTCGGGTAGTGGCACCTGGCGGCGTACGCCCGACGCCAAATGGCGGCTGATGCCCGATGATCTCTCTGATGTAACCGCGTTGCAGGCCCGGATCTTGCAGGAAGCGGCGCGGCACGTCGCGCCGGGCGGTATGCTGGCCTATATGACCTGTTCCCTTTTGCGATGCGAAAATCAGGAACAGATCGCGAAGTTTCTGAAGGATTCGCCTGATTTTACGTTGATCGATGAAGAACTTTTCACACCTCTGACAGCCTCGGACGGGTTCTATCTCGGCCAGCTGCGACGCCGTTAACCGGACATTAACCGCCATGCGTTACTCCGACCGTAAAAGGCTGATCGCTGGAGGGCTGATGATCTCGGAACGGGCGGAGATTTTGCGTACGGCGCAACTGCTGGTGCCGCTTCTGGCGCTGCCGATGGTCGTGGGTGCGCTGTGGTTGGCGTTGCGCCCCCACGATATGGAGGGGGGCGCGTTCCTGTTGGCGGCCGGGGCTGCCAGCATGGCTTGGTATCTGTTGGGTGGGGCGATATCGGCGCGCCACGTCATCAAGGGGCTTATTGTCCGGCGCGAACTTGGGCAGGCCATGCCACAGATACTTGCCCATCATGGGCCGGCGCTGGCTGTCGGCCCCGATGGTCTGATTCTGGCTCAGAACGCCGGGACGCTGGAAACGATCGGAGACCTGATCGGCCGCCAGATTCAGGAAATTATGGGCCAGCGTCATGCCGATCCACAACGGCTTTGGCAGGATGTCGGTATCGCCTTGGCGCGCAATGGCCGCTTTGGGGTCGATCTGGGCTGGGCCGGGCATTTTCAGGTGGTGCGAGAGGCGGGCGCCTCCGTGCAGATCTGGCGCATCGACGCGCAAGAGGCGGTCTTGCCCGTAGTGCCGCCGGAAATGCAGCAGCATGCGGACGATTTCGATGATCTGCCGGTTTCGCTGCTTTTGCTGACGCCTTCGGCGATGATCGTGCGGGCCAATCATTCGGCGCGGGAATTGCTGGGTGCCAAGGCGGCTGCGGGGCAGCCGCTATCGCAGTTGCTGGATGGGCTGGGGCGCGAGTTGGGCGATTGGGTTTCGGATGTCAGTGCCGGCCGGACTGTTGGCGGCTCTGAGGTGTTGCATCTGAAATGCGATGGCCCCCAACGCTTTGTCCAGATCAGCCTGTCGCGTGGCAAGGATGAATATGTCACGGCGGTTCTCTCGGACGCCAGTGCCCTCAAAACGCTTGAGGCGCAGTTCGTTCAAAGCCAGAAAATGCAGGCCATCGGCCAGCTTGCCGGCGGGATCGCGCATGATTTTAACAACCTGTTGACGGCGATTACCGGCCATTGCGACCTGTTGATGCTGCGCCATGACAAGGCCGATCCCGACTATGCGGATCTGGATCAGATCAGCCAGAACGCGAATCGTGCGGCGGCGCTGGTGCGACAGCTGCTGGCCTTTTCGCGCAAGCAGACGCTCAAGCCGCAGATCATGGACCTGCGCGACACCTTGTCGGATCTGACCCACCTGCTGAATCGTCTGGTCGGAGAGCGGATCGCCTTGACCTTTGATCATGATCCGGCGCTGCGCATGATCCGTGCTGACCGGCGACAGTTGGAACAGGTAATCATGAACCTGGTGGTCAACGCGCGCGATGCCATGTCGCAGGGTGGCGATATTACCATCGTCACCGACAATGTACGCTTTGAAGCAGGCACGGAATTCGGCCGCGCCATGCTGCCGGCTGGTGATTATGTCCGCGTGCAGGTGCGCGATCAGGGTTGCGGCATCGCACCCGACGATCTGGCGAAGATTTTTGAACCCTTTTTTACGACCAAACGCACGGGTGAGGGGACAGGACTCGGGCTTTCGACCGCATATGGCATCGTCAAACAGACCGGGGGCTATATTTTCAGTGACAGCGTGCCCGGACAAGGAAGCTGCTTTTCGCTCTTCTTTCCGGCGCATGATAAAACTCAGGATGCCGAGGTTGAGGCTGTCACCCCCGAGGTTGCGGTTCGGGCGCGCCGCGATGTGGAGGGCACGGTTCTTTTGGTCGAGGATGAAGCACCCGTTCGCGCCTTTGCCAGCCGCGCCCTGAAGCTACAGGGTTTCAACGTGCTTGAGGCTGCCTGTGGCGAAGAGGCGCTGTCACTTCTGTCCGATCCGGAGCTTTCCGTCGATGTGTTCGTGACGGATGTGGTGATGCCCGGCATGGATGGTCCGACCTGGGTGCGTAATGCCCTGCAAGCCCGGCCAGAGACCCGGGTCATTTTCATGTCCGGCTATGCCGAGGATATCTTTGCCGAGGGGCATGCACCGGTTCCGGGCGCGACTTTCCTCGCCAAGCCTTTCTCACTGTCGGATCTGACGGCGATGGTCAGCAAACAGCTTGAGTTTGAGCATAGCACGGCGGCGGTTGTCGAATGACGGCCTGTTCTGTGGAGGGAGCGGGTCCGGCGTGACGGGGCGGTCGGGCCACGGGTTAGCCGTTTGCGCAGGGCCCAAGACGGATCAGCAGCTTTAGCCGCAGCACGTCCTTGCCCGGCGTCATGCCGCGATGCGTGGCGCCGCTATAACCCGCGATAGAGCGTGAAATCGCCGGCCATGACCTCGCGCAACCGGGTTTCCTGTTCCGGGGTCAAGGTGACGTCCACGGCGGGCGGGACGTTGATCCGGGGCAGGCTGATCGCGCAATCCAGCTGATCTTCTAGGTAATGGGTGAAGGTCTCGATATCCTCATAGCGGAAGATGCGATCGACGCGATCCTGCCCATGGGTCAGAAAGGCCGATTGCGTGCCCACATGTGCGACGTCCTTGCCATCCGGGCGGGCATAGGCGTCGGCGAATTCGGCAAAAGTGATCCCTGTCATCGGATGTTCGGGATCCTCGTCATCGTCGCGCAGGCGAAAGCGATACCAGCTGCGCAGCCAGCCAACCGGCTCGCGCATCAGGGCGACGGTGGTGAAACGGTCCCCGGTCACCGAATGCAGCCATGGCTCGATATGCTGGCGATAGGTGCGCAGATCGGCGTGTTTCAACGCGGCGGGACGTTGGACCGCGACATTGGCAAGCCCCTCGAGCGCGGCCTCGACGGCGGTCGATCCCGCCTTGGGGGTGGCCAGAAACACCAGCCGGCTTTCCCAGAATATCAGCATCTGCAAACCATGAACGACCAACGGACAGATGTGCGGGATAATGATGCATCCGCCGCGTGTAAACCGTTCCTTAACCATTTCGCGGCAGTGTAGCGATCAGGGCATCGGTTGCGGCGTGTTAACCAGTGCTTGCAAAAACGCGGGAACGGGTTCAAATAGGAACAACTCGTGAACAAATCGCGGGTGGGCATAGATTGCCCCGGCGGTCGGGGTGTGAAATAAACATGAGGACGGCATGGCAGGGGCAACACTTTTCGAGATGAGCGACAAGAAATCCGCGGATAAGCAAAAGGCGCTGGACAGCGCGTTGGCACAGATCGAACGGCAGTTCGGCAAGGGTTCGATCATGAAGCTGGGGGGCGAAAACCCCGTGGCCGAGATCGAGGCGACCTCGACCGGTTCGCTGGGCCTGGACATCGCGCTGGGCATCGGTGGTCTGCCCAAGGGCCGCATCATCGAGATTTACGGTCCCGAAAGCTCGGGCAAGACGACGCTGACCCTGCATGTTGTGGCCGAGGAACAGAAAAAGGGCGGCGTTTGCGCCTTTGTCGATGCCGAACACGCGCTGGATCCGCTCTATGCCCGCAAGCTGGGCGTCAATCTGGATGAGCTGCTGATCAGCCAGCCCGATACCGGCGAACAGGCGCTGGAAATCGTCGATACGCTGGTGCGTTCGGGCGCGGTCAGCGTGGTCGTGGTCGACTCGGTCGCGGCGCTGACCCCGAAATCCGAGATCGAGGGCGATATGGGCGACGCGCAGGTCGGCGCCCAGGCCCGCCTCATGAGCCAGGCGATGCGCAAGCTGACCGCCAGCATCGGCCGCAGCAATTGCATGGTCATCTTTATCAACCAGATCCGCATGAAGATCGGCGTGATGTTCGGCAATCCCGAAACCACCTCGGGCGGGAACGCGCTGAAATTCTATGCTTCGGTGCGTCTGGACATCCGCCGCATCGGTTCGATCAAGGATCGCGACGAGGTTGTCGGCAACTCGACCAAGGTCAAGGTGGTCAAGAACAAGGTCGCGCCGCCCTTCCGCCAGGTCGAATTCGACATCATGTATGGCGAGGGGATTTCCAAGACCGGCGAGTTGATCGACCTGGGCGTAAAGGCCGGTGTCGTCGACAAATCGGGTTCCTGGTATTCCTATGGCGACGAGCGCATCGGCCAAGGGCGTGAAAACGCCAAGCAATTCTTGCGCGACAACCCCGAAATCGCCTATTCGATCGAGGACAAGATCCGCGCCAGTCATGGGCTGGATTTCGGCGCCTCGGAAGATGATGATACGCTGACCGAGGACTGAGGCGCGTCCCCATGCCTTGGCCTGTCCAAGGGGGTGTGGGTTGCGCGTATCTGTTGTTCTTTCGCTGATGCTGGCGGCCGGCCTGGCCGCCGCGCCGGCACGGGCCGAATTGCGTCAATTTGGCAATGTCATCTATCCGACCGTGCCGGGCTGGTCCGATCCGGGCGGCGACGGTTATGCCGCGATGCTGTCGGAACTGCCCGATGATCGCTGCGAGTTCTGTCGCATTCTGGTCGGTCCGGGCGGAACCGCCCGGGGCAGCCTGACCGATTGGCTGACCCAGAACCGTTTCGCCTTTATAGATGAGGATGATCGCGAGGGGTTCGACATTCTGACCCCGGCCGAGCCCAGCACCCTGGGCACACGCGAAGCCGCGATGATGGTCATGAGCGACGGCTCGGAAACCCAGTTTCTGATCGCCATCCGCGCCGGTCGGGAATTTGCGCTGACCGGTTTTCGCGCCTATGCCAGCGACCCCGATCTGGTCGAGGACAATCTGAAGGTGATGACCGGCACCTATCTGCCCTGGCTGTCACTGCTGCGCTTTCGGTCCGAGGGCGCGCCGTCGCTTTTGCCGGCGCCGATGCCGGGCGGGATGAACGGCCTGTGGTGGGGATCGCGCATGGATACCACCATGGGGATGGACATGATGATGCGCATGGAAACCAGTTTCAAACGCATTATGTTCTGGCCCGATGGCACCTTCTATGAGGGTACGCCACCGCAGGGCACCGCCACCCCCGACCGCGCCGCGCTGGACAAGGCGCTGTTGACCGATTGGGGCAATTATACCGAAAAAAGCGATGGCATCCTGTTGCTTTTCAATGATGGCCGGTCCGAGGTCTTGAAACGCGATGGTGAGGCGCTGTCGGTCTGGGGTTATGATCTTTATCAGGTGACGCCGCTTGCCGATGGTGTCCGGCTGGACGGCAGCATTTCTTCGGCATTTTATAGCGGTTTCATGCCCAATAGCGGGATGTCCGGGGGTGTCTCATCCTCAAGCCAGACAACCTTTTACCCCGACGGACGCTATAGCGGCAGCAGTTCCGGCGGCGCCTTTGGCAATTTCGACAGCGGCGGCGGCTATGCGCTTGGCCATGGCGACGAGGATGGCGGCACCTATGAAATCCGCGACGGCCTGTTGATCTATAGCCCGCAGGGTGGCGAAGGGCGCCGCGCACAGGCCGTGTTCCGGGCCGAGGATTCGATCGTGATCGGTGACAGCTTTCTTGACGGCACCGCGCGCTGATCCTGACGCTTGTCGCGGCGCGCCTGCGCTGTTATTCCCCGTTTCTGCCCGTCCTTACGCCTAGCCGAGGCCCGATCATGCCCAGTCTGAACGAAATCCGCTCGACCTTCCTTGATTTCTTTGAACGGAACGGTCACCGCAAGGTCGCCTCCAGCCCGCTGGTGCCGCGCAACGATCCCACGCTGATGTTCGCCAATTCCGGCATGGTGCAGTTCAAGAACCTGTTCACCGGGCTTGAGACGCGCGACTACAAGCGTGCGACCACCGCGCAGAAATGCGTGCGCGCGGGCGGCAAGCACAACGATCTAGACAATGTCGGCTATACCGCGCGCCACCACACTTTCTTTGAAATGCTGGGGAATTTCAGCTTTGGCGATTACTTCAAATCGAACGCCATCCCCTTTGCCTGGGAACTTCTGACCAAGGATTTCGGCATCCCCAAGGACAAGCTCCTGGTCACCGTCTATCACACCGATGACGAGGCGGCCGAGCTTTGGAAAAAGGTCGCAGGCTTTTCGGACGACCGCATCATCCGCATTCCGACGGATGACAATTTCTGGCGCATGGGTCCGACCGGCCCCTGTGGCCCCTGCACTGAGATCTTTTACGATCACGGCGACAAGATCTGGGGCGGCCCGCCCGGCAGCGCCGATGAGGATGGCGACCGCTTCATCGAGATCTGGAACCTCGTTTTCATGCAATTCGAGCAGTTCGAGGATGGCAGCATGCGCGATCTGGCCGCGCAATCCATCGACACCGGCATGGGGCTGGAACGGATCGGCGCGCTCTTGCAGGGCAAGCACGACAATTACGACACCGATCTGATGCGCGCGCTGATCGAGGCCTCGGCCCATGCGACCTCGAGCGACCCGGACGGCCCGGGCAAGGTCCATCACCGCGTCATCGCCGACCACCTGCGATCCACCAGCTTCCTGATCGCGGACGGGGTCATGCCCTCGAACGAGGGGCGCGGTTACGTCCTGCGCCGCATCATGCGCCGCGCCATGCGCCACGCGCATATGCTGGGCGCCAAGGATCCGGTGATGTTCCGGCTTGTCCCGGCGCTGGTGCGCCAGATGGGCGAGGCCTATCCCGAACTGGGCCGCGCCCAGCCGCTGATCGAGGAAACCCTGAAACTTGAGGAAACCCGCTTCAAGCAGACGCTGGACCGCGGTCTGCGGCTGCTGGACGACGAGCTTTCCCGCCTGCCCGAAGGCGCGAACCTTCCTGGTGAGGCGGCGTTCAAGCTTTATGACACCTATGGCTTCCCGCTTGACCTGACGCAGGATGCGCTGCGCGAACAGGGCCGCGCGGTCGATACCGCCGGTTTCGACGCCGCCATGGCCGAACAAAAGGCCAAGGCGCGCGCGGCGTGGTCGGGTTCGGGCGAAACCAAGGATGCGGCGATCTGGTTCGATCTGGCCGAACAGCATGGCGCAACCGAATTCCTGGGTTACGACACCGAGGAAAGCGAGGGCGCGATCCTGGCGCTGGTCCAGGACGGCGCCGCCGTCGAACAGGCCGGCGAGGGCCAGCAGGTTCAGATCATCGTCAACCAGACCCCGTTTTACGCCGAATCCGGCGGTCAGGTCGGCGATACCGGTCTGATCAAGACCGAAACCGGCGCCGCGCGCGTGACCGACACCCGCAAGTCGGGTGGCCTGTTCATCCATGTGGCCGAGGTCACGCTGGGCACCATTGCCCGGGGACAGGGCGCGCAGCTGTCTGTCGAGCACGACCGCCGCACCGCGATCCGTGCCAACCACTCGGCCACCCATCTCTTGCACGAGGCGCTGCGCCGCACGCTGGGCGAACATGTCGCGCAGCGCGGCTCGTTGAACGCGCATGACCGGCTGCGTTTCGATTTCAGCCATTCCAAGGCGATGTCGCCCGAGGAACTGGCCCGGGTCGAGGCCGAGGTGAACGAGTTCATCCGCCAGAACACCCCGGTCGAAACCCGGATCATGACCCCCGACGACGCCCGCGCCCTTGGCGCGCAGGCGCTGTTTGGCGAAAAATACGGCGACGAGGTGCGCGTGGTCTCGATGGGTACGCTGGACGGTTCGGGCAAGGGCACGAATGGACAGACCTATTCGCTGGAACTGTGCGGGGGCACCCATGTCGGCCGCACCGGCGATATCGGCATGTTCGCGCTGACCACCGAAACCGCCTCGGCCGCCGGCATCCGGCGGATCGAGGCGCTGACCGGACAGGCGGCGATGGCTGAGCTGCGCCGCGTCGACGGCGAGCTGGGCGAAATCGCCGGCATCCTCAAGGCGCAGTCGGGCGATGTGGTCAACAAGGTCCGCGCGCTGGCCGATGAGCGCAAGGCCCTTGCCGCCGAGGTCGCGGTCCTGAAACGCCAAATCGCCATGGGTGCGGGCGGCAGCGATGACGCGCCCAAGGAAATCAACGGCATCAAGCTGATCGCGCGCCGGGTCGACGGCGTTTCGGGCAAGGATCTGGCCCCGCTGGTCGAGGAAATGAAACAGCGCCTTGGCTCGGGGGCCGTGGTTGTCCTGGCCGAGGCGGATGGCAAGGCCACGGTGGCGGCCGGCGTCACGCCCGATCTGACCGGTCGCGTCACCGCCGTCGAACTGGTCCAGGCCGCGACCGCGGCGCTGGGCGGCAAGGGCGGCGGCGGCCGGCCCGACCGCGCACAGGGCGGCGCGCCCAGCCTGGCTGCGGCCGATGCCGCCATCACCGCCATCGAAACCCTGATCGGGGCCAAGTGATGAGCGCGCTTTGGATCGCCCATGTGACCGTCACCGATGCCGATGCCTATGGCCGCTATGCGGCGCTGGCCGGCCCGGTCATCGCCGCGCATGGCGGGGTCTTTCTGGCCCGCGCCACGCGCTATGTGCAACTCGAGGGCAACGCGCGCGCCCGTAACGTGGTGGCGCGCTTTCCCAGCGTCGAGGATGCGGTCGCCTGTTACAACTCGGCCGGGTATCAGGCGGCGCTTGAACATGCCAAAGGTGCGGCCGAGCGCGATCTTGTGATCGTCGAGGAAAACCCTGTCTGAAAGCAGGGGATGAATTGTTAAGCTTTCCGTGTTAAGTCATGGAAAACGCACCAAACGGGGGCAGGCATGTGTCGCTGGGCAGCCTATATCGGCAGTCCGATCTTTCTTGAGGATGTGATAAGCCTTCCGGGCCATTCGCTGGTGCGTCAAAGCCATGGCGCGACGCGCTGCCACACGCCGGTCAATGCCGATGGTTTCGGTATGGCCTGGTATGGTGAACGGGCCGAGCCGGGACTTTACCGCGACATCATGCCAGCATGGTCGGACTGCAATCTCAAAAGCCTGACCGCGACACTGAAATCGCATCTTTTTCTGGCCCATGTGCGGGCTTCGACCGGCACCGCGACCAGCCGTAACAATTGCCATCCCTTCGCCGTCGGCAAATGGAGCTTTATGCATAACGGCCAGTTCGGCGGTTATGACGGCTATCGCCGCCATGCCGAGGCGCTGATCGCCGACGAATACTATCCCCATCGCAGGGGCGCGACCGATAGCGAGGTGCTGTTCCTGATGGCTTTGGCCGAGGGTCTGGATCAGGATCCCGCCGGGGCCATGGCGCGGGCCACCGCGAAATTCGAAATCCTCGCCCGGCAACGCGGCATCGCCCCCTATGTGCGGCTGACGGCGGCTTTTTCGGACGGGCACAGGCTTTATGCGCTGCGCTATGCCAGCGACGAACAGGCGCCGACGCTCTATCATCGCTGGTCGGATCGGCGCGGCGGTCGCGCCGTGGTCTCAGAGCCCCTTGAACAGGATGAAACCGACTGGCTCGAGGTGCCGCCACAAAGTTTCTGCATCTTCGAAGGGGACAGGGTCAGCCAGCAGCCCTTTCTGCCCGATGCGGCCCGCGCGGCCGCCTGACCAGAACGCCCGCCCGATCGCCCACGGACAAGACGCCCCCTCTTTCTTCTTCACTCAAATATCCAATGTCGAAACGCGGCGCGCGGTCGCGGTCGCGGCCAGTTCAGGCCGGCTCGGATAAGACCAACCCACCTTCGCGGATCAGGAAATCGACAATCTCGGCCACCCCCGTCCCGTGCCGCAACTGCGCCATGACCAAGGGCCGGGTTCCGCGCGCCGCGCGGGCATCCCGTTCCAGAAGCGCGGCATCGACGCCGACATGGGGGGCAAGATCGGTCTTGTTCACCACCAGCAGGTCGGAACGGGTCAAGCCCGGCCCGCGCTTGCGCGGAATGTCCTGCCCGGCGGCGGTGTCGATGACATAGATGCTCAGATCCGCCAGCTCGGGGCTGAAGGTCGCGGCCAGATTGTCGCCCCCGGATTCGATCAGGATCAGGTCCAGATCCGGGTGGGCCGCACGCAGATCGGCCACGGCGGCCAGATTGATGCTGGCATCCTCGCGGATGGCGGTATGGGGGCAACCGCCGGTTTCGACGCCACGGATCCGGTCGCTGGGCAGGACCTGCGCGCGCATCAACGCCTCGGCATCCTCGCGGGTATAGATGTCATTGGTGATCACCGCCATGGACAGGCGCGGGGCCAGCGCCCGGGCCAGCTGTTCGGTCAGGGTGGTCTTGCCGGCGCCGACGGGACCGCCGATGCCGACGCGCAGGGGGCCGTTATGTTTCATGTCCGAAAAATCCTTGTCTCAAGCGTTTCATGCCGCATCGCCGCCAGATCGGCGCCGGCGCAACCGGTCCCAAGCGCCGCGCGATCCGCCTCGGCGGCCCGGGCCGCGCTTTGCGCAATCGCGCCATGCAACCCGGCCAGAAGCGTCTGCCCCCGCACCTGTCCCAGCGGCAGAAAACGCATCGCGGCCGATACCAGATTGGCGGCAAAGGCATGCAGGTAATGGGCGATGACCTCATCCGGCGAAAGCGCAAGGCCGTGCGCCGCCACGCCGACCGCGACCGGCAGCGGCCGGGGCGGCATGTCCCGCCCCGTCAGCGCCGCGACGGTGGCCGCGAAGGCGCGTCCCTGATCCATGGTTTCGATCAGCCTTTCGGCCGAACCCGCCATGGCACGGGCCAGATCGGCCAGCTCATCCGCATCCTCGCCCCGCAGAACCAGCGACAGGATCACCGCATCCGTCCAGCCACCGCCCCGGGCAAGCACATGCGACACCCAATCGGCCACCGCCTCGGGGTCGCGCAGACCGTCCGCCATCGCCTGTTCCAAACCATGTGAATAGGCAAAGCCGCCGGTCGGAAAGCCCGGCGACAGCCATTGGATCAGCGACAGGCGGTCCGTCGCGCTCATCCGTCGAAATGACCGTGATCGTGGCCCATGGTCCGGCCGTGACCATAGGCGCCTCCCTCGGGGGCAAAGGCGGCCATGGTGGGCGTGACGCCCGCGCCAAGACCGCGCAGCATCCCCTCCAGCACATGATCGGCGCGGATCAGCAGGTGGTCGGCGGCGATCTGGCAGGGGGTGTGGCGGTTGCCGATATGCCATGCCAGACGCGGCAATGCCCCGGTGACGCGCAGACAGGGTTCAAGTGCTGCGGCGATGCCGATCACCCGTCCATCCGTCAGCCCCAGCGCATCGCCGGGATCCAGACTGACGGTTTCGGCCAGATCGGCCAGAAAGGCCAGACCGGCGCGCGTGACCAGCCGCTTGCGGCGTAGAAAGCGGCCTTCGTAATCCAGGGTGACGTGATCGGCGGCGGGGGTGGCGCGCAGCACGCGGGTCGCGCGCGGCAGGGCTTCGGCGGCGTTCGGGGGCGCAGACATCATGGCCGCGCCCCCGCCTGCCGGGCGATCAGGCCCAGATCAGATCGCGAAAGACGTAATGCACGATGCGGTCGCGCGTGATGCCCAGTTGCGCCAGTTCGGCGTCGGACTTGGCCTCGAGCGCGGCGATCTGTTGGCTGCGCGTGCGCGATTCCAGATAGGCGTTCATGCCCTGGCCGATCCGCGCGAAGAAAAGATCGAGACGGTCGCGCAGCGTCGGCGAGAGGTCGGTGCTGTGGATTGCCATTGGAAACCCTTTCGGTTTTGGCGAACGGTTTCCTCCCATAGGCGATGAAATAGGTCACTCGGGCTGTCATTTCCATAGATCTTTCTGCAATGCAGCATTGCAAGGGCGGCGTCGCGCCGGGTCAGTAAAGAAAATATCGTTGCGCCAAGGGCAGTTCGCCGGCCGGTTCACAGGCCAGCAATTCACCATTCGCGCGCACCTCATAGGTTTCGGGATCGACCTCGATCAGGGGGGTGGCATCGTTGAGCCGCATGTCGGCCTTGCCGATGCCGCGCGTGCCGCGCACCGCGACCGCCGATTTCAACAGACCCGCGCCCGCCCCGGCATCCAGCCCCGCCTGCGACAGGAACGTCACCCCCGAGGCATGGCGTGCCCGCCCGATCGCCCCCCACATCGCCTGCATATGCGCGGGCTGAACGGGGATCGAGCCGTTGGGATCGCCCATCTGCGCCCAGGAAATCATGCCGCCCACCAGCACCATTTCGGGCTTGGCGCCGAACATGGCGGGATCCCAGATCACCAGATCGGCGCGCTTGCCCGGCTCGATGCTGCCGATTTCATGGCCGATGCCATGGGCGATGGCGGGGTTGATAGTGTATTTCGCGACATAGCGCCGGGCGCGCAGATTGTCGTTGGCGCCGCTTTCATCCGCCAGCCGGCCGCGCTGGACCTTCATCTTGTGGGCGGTCTGCCAGGTGCGGGTGATGACCTCGCCGACCCGGCCCATGGCCTGACTGTCCGAGGAAATCACCGAAAACGCGCCCATGTCATGCAGGATATCCTCGGCGGCGATGGTTTCGCGGCGGATGCGGCTTTCGGCAAAGGCCACATCTTCGGGGACGCGGTTGTCGAGGTGATGGCACACCATCAGCATGTCCAGATGTTCCTCGACCGTGTTGACGGTAAAGGGGCGGGTGGGGTTCGTCGAGCTGGGGATGACATACCCCGCGCCGACCAGCTTGATGATATCGGGGGCATGGCCGCCGCCCGCGCCTTCGGTGTGAAAGGCGTGGATGGTGCGGCCCTTGATCGCGGCTAGCGTATTCTCGACGAAGCCGGATTCGTTCAGCGTGTCGGTATGGATCGTCACCTGCACATCCATGGCGTCGGCGACCGACAGGCAGCAATCGATGGCGGCCGGTGTCGTGCCCCAATCCTCATGCAGTTTCAGGGTGGCGGCTCCGGCGCGGACCTGTTCCTCCAGCGCCTCGGGACGCGAGGCGTTCCCCTTGGCCGAGATCAGCATGTTGACCGGCATCGCATCCATGGCCATCAGCATGCGCCCGATATGCCACGGCCCCGGCGTGCAGGTGGTGGCCAATGTGCCATGCGCGGGCCCAGTGCCGCCGCCCAGCATGGTGGTGATGCCCGAGGCGATGGCGTGTTCGACCTGTTGGGGACAGATGAAATGGATATGCGCATCCATGCCGCCTGCGGTGACGATGCGACCTTCGCTGGCGATGATTTCGGTGCCCGGCCCGATGATCAGGGTGACACCGGGCTGGGTATCCGGGTTGCCGGCCTTGCCGATGCCATGGATGCGGCCATCCCGCAGCCCGATATCGGCCTTGTAGATGCCGGTATGGTCAAGGATCAGGGCGTTGGTGATCACCGTGTCCATGGCGCCGCCCGCGCGGCTGATCTGGCTTTGCCCCATGCCGTCGCGGATGACCTTGCCGCCGCCGAATTTCACCTCTTCGCCATAGGTGGTCAGGTCGCGTTCCACCTCGATGATGATCTCGGTATCGCCCAGCCGGACACGGTCGCCGGTGGTGGGACCGTACATCTGGGCATATTCGGCGCGCGGCAGGGTCAGGGGCATTCGGTCAGTCCTCCAGAAAGCGGGGATCGGTCGGGACTTGCAGGGCGGTGGCAAGCGCATTGGTCTGGCTGGCCATGGCGATCACGGCCAGAAGCTCGGCATGCTGGTCGGGGGTCATGCCCTTGGCCCGCGCCGCCGCCGTATGCGAATGGATGCAATAGCTGCATCCATTCGCGGTCGAGACCGCCAGATAGATCAGTTCCTTGACCAGAGGATCCAGCGCGCCGGGCGCCATGACCGTCGAAAGCCGGTCCCAGGTCGCCCGCAAAAGCGCCGGATCATGGGCCAGCGCGCGCCAGAAATTGTTGACATAATCGGTGCCTCGGGCGGCGCGGATCGCGTCGAACACCGCCCGGGATTCGGCGGGCGCGTCCTGATCCGACAACAGGGAAACGGTGGCCATCAGATCACCGCCATGACGCGAGCCGGGCCGCCGGTGCCGCGCGCATGCTTGGGCGCGCCGACAAAGATCGTGGCCCCCGTGGCCGGCAGCTGCTCGATATTGGCCAGATTTTCGATGCCGTATCGCCCGCCGGGCAGCCAGGAATGATGCACCGCGAAATCGGCCGAATTGCCGGGGTCCAGCGACAAGGTATCGCTGGCGATGGCCGCGACATTCATCCCCGCCAACAGGTCGGTCGCGGATTTGGCGAAGCCCGGAAAGGCGAAATTGCCGTCGGGCGTGTTGCGGAATTCGGGCGTTCCGACCTTGGCGCCCCAGCCCGAATTCATCGCGACACAGGCGCCTGCGGGTATGTCGCCATTGGCGCGGATCCAGGCCTCGATATCGGCGGCGTCAAGCGTGGCATTGGCGTCGTCGCGTGCCTTGGCGGTGATGTCGATGACGCAAAGCGGACAGATCAGCGATTCGGGTTTCAGTTCCGCGACCGAGGCGCCATCGCGCGAGAAATGCAGCGGTGCGTCGATATGGGTGCCGGAATGTTCGAATATCGTCAGCTTCCACAGCTGATAACCGTTCTTGTCGAAATTCACCGCCTCTTCATAGGCGATGCCGGGGGCGCCGTCGAAGGTGGGAAATTTTTCGTCCAGCACATGAGTCAGGTCCAGAACCTTGCCCCGCGCCTGCGCCAGGGCGGGCTGCGCGCCCATCGCAGCCATGGCGACGGCGGCGGCGCCCGAGGCCGCGGCCCCGGCGAATATCTGGCGGCGGCTCAGCATTGAGGATTTGACGCTTTCGATCAGGCAGGCATTGCACATGTTCAGGTCTCTCTTGACGGACCGGGACCGTCCCGGTCAGTCCAATGCTCCCATGACGTGGCTGTTGAAGCCAAAGACTTTTCGCGCCCCGCGATAGGGGATCAGGCGCACTTCGCGCATCTGGCCGGGTTCGAACCGGATCGCGGTGCCGGCGGCGATGTCCAGACGCATGCCGCGCGCGGCGGCGCGGTCGAATTCCAGCCCGGGATTGGTCTCGGCGAAATGATAATGGCTGCCCACCTGAACCGGGCGGTCGCCGGTATTGGCCACCATCAGCGTGATCGCCGGGCAATCGGCGTTCAGCGTGATGTCGCCCGCCGCCGGAAAGACCTCGCCCGGGATCATGCCCGACCCCTGCGGCGATGACGGATCGCGATGACCAGCGTCAGCAGCACCAGCGCCCCCGCCGCCGCGCCCAGAATGACGCCAAGATGGTCGGCATGGCTGGCGGCGTGATGCAGCCCCTCGGGCGTGGGCGCAATGTCATGGCCGGGATGGGCAAGGGCGGCGTTGGGGATCAGGAAAAGCGGGATCAGACGTTTCATGGCGACCTTTCAGCGGATGGGGTTATGGACGGTGACCAGCTTGGTGCCGTCCGGGAATGTGGCCTCGACCTGCACGGAATGGATCATTTCGGGGATGCCGGGCATGCATTGCTCGCGGGTGATGACATGGGCGCCGGCCTCCATCAGCTCGGCGACGCTGTGGCCGTCGCGGGCGCCCTCGACGACGAAATCGGAAATCAGTGCGATGGCCTCGGGGTGGTTCAGGGGCGTGCCGCGCGCCAGCCGCCCGCGCGCCACCATGGCGGCAAGGCTGACCAGAAGCTTGTCCTTTTCGCGGGGGGTCAGGTTCATCGCATCCTCATGATTTCAGATTTGCCAGACCCGGGGCAGGGGGCCGGGGCGGATGGCCCCGATCAGCCGCATCAGCGCCTGCCGCAGCGGCCAGCCATCACCCGCCATCAGCCGCGCCACCAGCTTGCCGTCAAAGGCGCTGGCCGCGCCGTCGCACCCAAGCGCGGCGCGCGCGCAGTCCAGCCGGTCGGCGGCGTCGGGCGCGACCATGACCAGCGTGGCCAGCGCCCTTGCGCCGGCCAGGGTGGCCGGGCTGTCGCGACCCGCCAATGCGCCATCGTCCAGATAGAGGTTCTCGACAAAGACCGGCCGCCCGTCGCGGGTGATCCGGCGGCGGTCGCGCAGTTCCAGCCGGGTCAGCACCTCGCCCATCGCGGCGCGGCCCAGCACAAGCGTTTCGACCCAAAGACAGGTCGCATCCCCGATCAGCGCCACCTCTTGGTCGCGCCAAAGCGCGGCGCGGTCGAAAAGGATCGTTTCCTGCGGCAAAAGGTCCAGATGCGCCCCCGTCGCGACCGAAAACCGCGCCGAAACCTGTGCCTGCCCGCCGGTCGAGCGATAGGCGCGCTCGGCCGTCTGGGTGGTCACGGTCAGCCGCGTGCCCGGATCCTGCGCGACCGCGATCTGCATCCGGTCGCCGCCGGTCAACCCGCCCGAGGTGTTCAGAAGCACCATCTCGCATCCCGGCGCGGGCGGCAGCATCGCCTTGGCGCTGCCCGCCTGATAAAGCCGCTCCAGCCGCGTCGCGCCGTCCCGCCATGCGAATCCCGCGCGGATCTGACCCCGGGCGCGGGGCAAAATGGCGTGATGGCTTTGATCGGGCTGATCGAACATGAATGGCCTCTTTGCCCGAAGCATCGGCAAAGCCGGCGACCGGCTGCAAGCAAAGGCGGCGGTTTTGCGGGCGGGCTTGTCGATCTGCCTCGATTTTGGGCGGTTGCCCGAAAATCGCGCGGACAGGATTGCGCTTTTCCCTGACGGCGTTGGTGATTATACCCGATCCCGGCATTCATGACCGCAGAAGGGAAACCAACATGGCCAATGTGGTGGTCGTCGGCGCGCAATGGGGCGACGAAGGCAAGGGCAAGATCGTTGACTGGCTCAGCGAACGCGCCGATGTGATCGCGCGCTTTCAGGGCGGCCATAACGCCGGCCATACGCTGGTCATCGGCAATCAGGTTTATAAGCTGTCGCTTTTGCCCTCGGGGATCGTGCGCAAGGGCAAGATGGCGGTCATCGGCAATGGTGTCGTGCTGGACCCCTGGGCGCTGTTTTCCGAAATCGACAAGCTGGCCGGGCAGGGCGTCGCCATTTCGCCCGAAAACCTGATGATCGCGGAAAACACGCCGCTGATCCTGCCGCTGCATCAGGATCTGGACAAGCTGCGCGAAGAGGCGGCCGGTGCCTCGAAAATCGGCACGACCGGGCGCGGCATCGGCCCCGCTTACGAGGATAAGGTCGGCCGCCGCAGCATCCGCGTCGCCGATCTGGGCGATGCCGAGACGCTGGATTCGCGCCTTGACCGCCTGCTTGCGCATCACGACGCCCTGCGTCAGGGCCTGGGCGCCGCCCCCATCGACCGCGACGAGCTGCGCGCCAAGCTGCTGGAAATCGCGCCGAAGCTGCTGCAATACGCCCAGCCGGTCTGGAAGGTGATGAACGATTACCGCAAGGCCGGAAAACGCATCCTGTTCGAGGGGGCACAGGGCAGCCTGCTCGATATCGACTTCGGCACCTATCCCTATGTCACCAGCTCGACCACCATGTCGGGCATGGCCGCGACCGGGACCGGCATGGGCCCGTCCGCGATCGGCTTCGTCCTTGGCATCGTCAAGGCCTATACGACCCGTGTCGGCGAAGGCCCGTTCCCCAGCGAGCTCTTTGACGAGGACGGCCAGCGCCTGGGCGAACGCGGCCACGAATTCGGCACCGTCACCGGCCGCAAGCGCCGCTGCGGCTGGTTCGACGCGGTGCTGGTGCGCCAGACCTGCGCGATTTCCGGCGTGAACGGCATCGCGCTGACCAAGCTGGACGTGTTGGACGGGTTCAAGACGCTGAAAATCTGCGTCGGCTATGAAATCGACGGCGTGCAATACGATCACCTGCCCACCGCCGCCGCCCTTCAGGCCAAGGTGACCCCGATCTATGAGGAAATGCCGGGCTGGCAGGAATCGACCGCCGGCGCGCGCAGCTGGGCCGACCTTCCGGCCGAGGCGATCAAATATGTCCGCCGCATCGAGGAGTTGATCCAGTGCCCCGTCGCGCTGCTGTCGACCTCGCCCGAACGCGACGACACGATTCTGGTCACCGACCCCTTCGCGGATTGACCATGGATCTGAAAACCCGCAAGCGCTGGGCCTTGGTGATCCTTTTGCTGGGCCTGCCGCTCTACCTGATCGCGGCATGGTTCGTGACCAACCTGATCTACGATCTCTGGGGGCGGATGCCGCTGATCCTTGAATTCGTGGTCTATGTCGGGCTTGGGATCATCTGGATCCTGCCTTTCCGCAAGGTGTTCTCCGGCATCGGCAAGGCCGAATGACGCGGCTGGCAAGTCGCCAGCCGGTCACCCTGATCGGCGGCGCGCCGGTGCCGCGCGCCGATCTTGACGCGGCGCTGGCGCTGGCGCCGGTGCTGGCGGCGGCGGATGGAGGCGCCGATGCGGCGCTGGCGAACGGTTTGGTGCCGCAAGCGGTCTGGGGCGATTTCGACAGTATTTCACCACAAGCCCGCGCCGCGATCCCGCCCGAAAACCTGCATCGCATCGCCGAACAGGACAGCACCGATTTCGAAAAATGCCTGTCGCGCATCGACGCGCCGCTGGTTCTGGCCATCGGCTTTTGCGGCGCGCGCCAGGACCATTTCCTCGCGGCGCTGAATACGCTGGCGCGGGGGATCGGCCCGCCCTGCATCCTGATCGCCGATCAGGATATCGTCACGCTTTGCCCGCCCCGGATCGCGCTGGATCTGGCGCCGGGCACGCGGCTCTCGCTGTTTCCGATGGGCCTGGCCTCGGGTCGGGCAACGGGCCTGCGCTGGCCGATCGAGGGGCTGGATTTCGCCCCCGCGGGCCGCGTCGGCACCTCAAACGCCGCCACCGGCCCGGTCAGCATCGAGATGCGGGGGCCGATGCTGCTGATCCTGCCGCGCGCGCAGCTGGGGCTTCTTGCCCGAAGCCTTGGGCAAGGCGCCTGATTTCTTCTTCACTCAAATATCCATGCGGCGGCGCCGCAATCACCGCCCGCGAATGCGGGGATCCATCGCGTCCCGCAGCCCGTCGCCGATATAATTCACCGACAACACGGTAAGCGAAATGAACGCCCCGGGAAGGATGACCCGCCACGGATACATCTGCATCTGATCGACCGCATCGTAAAGCAGCCGCCCCCAGGTCGGGAAATCCGGCGGGAACCCCAGACCCAGGAATGACAGCGCGCTTTCGGTGATGATCGCGGTCGCGATCCCCAGCGTCGCCGCCACCATGATCGGCGAGATCACATTGGGCAGCACATGGCGCAGGATCATCCGCGGCGCCGGCGTGCCGATGGATTTCGCGGCCAGAATGAATTCGCGCTCTTTCAGGCCCAGCACATCGCCTCGCACGATCCGCGCCGTCTGCATCCACGAGGTCACCCCGATGGCCCCGACGATCAACAGGAATATCCCCCCCGCCGGGCCCAGCGATTGACTGAGCGGCTCGCGAAACAGCGTCACCATCAGCAACAGCAAGGGCAGCAGCGGCAGCGCCAGAAACAGCTCGGTCAACCGCATCAGCGGCGCGTCCAACCGCCGGAAATAACCCGACAGAACCCCGATCAGGCTGCCCAGCGTCAACGCGATCGACATCGCGACCAGCCCGACCGCGATCGAGACCCGCCCCCCGGTCATCATCCGCGCCAGAATATCGCGGCCCAGCTGGTCGGTGCCCAGCGGATGGGCGGCGGTAAAGCCCTGATTGCGGGCGCGGTAATCGACATAGGTCGGGTCGATGGTCCACAGCCACGGCCCGACGCTGACAAACAGGATGATGCCCACAAACACCACCAGCGCCACCATGGCGCCGCGATGGCTGCGGAACTGATGCCAGACATCGCGCCACTGGCTGCGCGCGGGCGCGCCCGGCTCGACCGGCTGATCGGGGGGCAGGGCCTCGGCGCCGGGCAGGGCGGCGTTGACGGCGGTTTCGGCGATCTGCAAGTCCGCCGCCGTGATTTCACTCTCGCGCGGATCAGTCATAGCGGATCCTCGGATCCAGCACGCCGTAAAGCAGATCGGCGATCAGGGTGAAACTTACGATCAGAATGGCAAAGATGAAGGTCAGCGTCATCACCATGGGAATGTCATTGGCATGAATGGCGAGGATCAGCAGCTGGCCGATCCCGTTCACCTTAAAGACCTGTTCGGTGATCAGCGCGCCGCCAAACACCACAGGAAGCCCGAGCGCGATCACCGTCACCACCGGGATCAGCGAATTGCGCAGCACATGTTTCAGCACCACCACCCGTTCCGACAGGCCCTTGGCGCGGGCGGTGCGGACGTAATCCTGACGCAGGTTGTCCAGCATCGAGGCCCGCATGAAGCGGCTGATCTGCGCGGCGTTATAGAGCGCGAGCACGGTCACCGGCATCGCCATCTGTCGCACCTGCACGACAAAGCTGTCCCAATCCGTGACCCGATGCGTGGTGTCATAGATGGACGGGAACCATTGCAGCTTGATCCCGAAGATGATGATGAACACGACCCCGGTAAAGAATGTCGGCAGCGAAAACCCCACCATCGACACGAATGTCCCCAGCTGGTCGAACCAGCTGTATTGCCGATAGGCCGAGACGATGCCGATCGGGATCGCGATCAGCACCCCCAAAAGATAGGACATGCCGACCACGGTCAGGGTCTGCGGCAGGCGTTCGGCGATGACGTCGAATACCGGCTGACGCGACTGATAGCTGATTATGCGCTGCATCCCCTCGCTGAACGAGGTGCCAAAGATCTGGTCGAACCAGTAAAGCGGCTCGACCCAGAAAAACTGTTTTAGCCAAAGAACATAGCGGATGTACCAGGCCTGGCCCAGGCCAAGGGCCTCGCGCATGCGTTCCTTGACCTCGGGCGGCACGGTCAGCGGCACCTCGCCCAAGGGATCGCCCGGCGATGCCTCAAGCAGCAAAAAGATCACCAGCGAGATGAACAGCAGCGTCGGGATCGCCAGCAGCAGCCGGCGCAGCGCGAAGGTCAGCATGGCTCCTCCGTCGGGATCATTTTGCGCGGCTCCAGTCGGCGACGTTCCACAACTGCCCCTCCCAGCCATTTGGAAGGACGCCGTTCAGCGTGTTCACATGCGCCGACACCATGCCGCGATGGATCAGTGGCAGGGTATAGTTGCCATCGGCGGTGAGGCGGGCGTCCAGTTCTCGCGACAATTGCTGGCGCACGGCGGGCGTGATGCTTTGATGCAGTTGGCGGATGGTTTCGTCATAGGCTGCGTCGCAAAAACGCGGCGTGTTCTTGCCCTGCCATTGCGTATCGGGCGAGGGGATGCGTGCGCAGGTGAATTCGTTCAGAAAGGATGCCGGATCGGGCAAATAATAGGCATCGGTATACATTTCGGCATCGGCATAGAATTTCTGTCGCGTGTCCGGGTTGCCGGGATCCGAGCCGAAAAAGGATGACGGCTCGACCGCCTTCAACTCGGTCTCGACGCCGATTTCCTGCCACCATTGCTTGACCAGCGCCTGTTCGTCCTGCCTGACGGCGTTGACCGAGGTCTGAAACAGCATCGAAAGCCGGACACCGTTCTTTTGCCGGATGCCATCGGCCCCGGGCACCCACCCGGCCTGATCCAGAAGGGCGCGCGCGCCGGCAATATCCTGTGCGGCACAGGGCCCGGTCGGAGCGACGGCCGCCGGCACCGGCAGAATGGTGCAGGTCGCCCGCCCGGCGGGGCCATAGGCCAGTTCGGCGATGATCTGGCGGTCGATGGCCATGGAAAGCGCCCGCCGCACCGCCGGATCGGTCAGAAACGGATGCGGATTGGCCAGCGTCGAACGCAGGCCCTCGGGCAGGTTGGGCGAGGCGTCGCTTTGGTTCAGGTCGATCCGTTCGACCATGCTGCCGAAACTGGCGACGACGCGGCCCTTGCCCTTGGCCTCCATCGCCGCGACGGATTCGGGGGGCAATTGCAGGTTCCAGGCGAAATCGTATTCCGCGCTTTCCAGCACCGCGCGCGCGGCGGCCATGGCGTCGCCGCCACCCTTGACGATGACGCGGTCAAAGGCCGGCTTGGCCGGGTCGCGATAGTTCGGATTGATTTCGAACTGGGCGACATCGCCGGATTTGAAATCGGTGACGCGATAGGGGCCGGTGCCGATGGGGCCGAAATTCTGTGCTGTGCAGCTGACGCCGGCCGGACCCAGACAGGCGGAGAATTGCGCCTGTTGCAGGATGGGCGTGCGCCCGCCGACAAAGGCTTGCAGTGGCGCATAGCGCGGCGCGTCGAAATTCAGCCGCACCGTCTGGGCGTCCAGCGCCTCGACCGAGGCAATGCCGGCGAATTCCGACAGGACCGAACAGCCGAATTCCGGGTGCATGCAATATGCGGCGGTGAATTTCACATCCTCGGCGGTGACCGGTGTGCCGTCCGACCAGACCAGCCCCGGCTTCAGCTTCCAGGTGACGGACATGTAATCCTGGGCGATGCCGCCATTTTCCAGGCTGGGGATCTCGGCGGCCAGGACCGGGATCAGGCTGCCGTCATCGGCCACCAGCGCAAGCGGCTCGATCACCATCGAGGCCGGGTCCACATCCTTGGCCCCGGTCGAGATATAGGGGTTCAGGACGGTCGGCGCCTGCCAGTAAAGCACACGCAGATCGCCGTCCCCGCCACGTTCGGCAAGGGCGGGCGAGGTTGCGACAGCAAGCGCCAATGCCGGCGCGATATGTCCGAATTTCATGTCTGTCCTATGATGCTGGGGCCGGCCCATGCCGGGCCGGCCGCGGAATCGTGGTTATTGCTTGACCCGGAACCAGTCGGCGACGTTCCAGATTTCGGTGTCCCATGCGTTCAGCGCGACACCGCCCAGCGTATTGGCATGGGCCGAGGCCGTCCCGCGATAGACCAGCGGGATGATCGCATTGCTGTCCTTGGTGAGCATGTCGTTCATGGTCCGGCCCAGCTCGGCGCGCTTGGCCGGGTCGATGATGCCGCTGAGTTCCTTGACATGGGCGTCAAAGGCCGGGTCGCAATAGCGGCTGGTGTTTTCGCCCTGCCACTGGTTGTCGGGGCCGGGCGATTGCGAACAGATGTTCTTGGCCAGCGAGGGTTCGGGGTTCGCGCCTTCAAAGAAGTTCGCGTACATTTCGATATCGGCATAGAATTTCTGGAACGTGTCCGGCGAGCCGGCATCCCCGCCGAAATAGACCGAGGCGTCGATCACCTTCAGCTCGGTCTCGACGCCGATTTCCTGCCACCACTGCTTGATCAGCGCCTGAAAGTCCTGCCGCACCGCGTTGACCGAGGTCTGGAACACCAGCTTCAGCCGCTTGCCGTCCTTTTCGCGGATGCCGTCGCCGCCCGGCACCCAACCGGCCTCGTCCAAAAGCTTTTTGGCGCCCTCGATGTCCTGGGTCAGGCATTCGGTATTGTCCGAGGCCCAGGCCTCGGGCGCGGGCACGATATTGCAGGTGGGCTTGCCGGCGATGCCATAGCCGACCTCGGTCAGCAGCTGACGGTCGATGGCCATGGAAAGCGCCTTGCGCACATTCACGTCCGACAGGATCGGATGCGGGTGCTTCAGTGTCGAACGTTCCCCCTCGGGCAGGCTCGAGGACGGATCGGTCATGTTGACATGCAGCCGCTCGACCAGACTGCCAAAGGCGGCCGACACCTTGCCCTTGCCGGCGGCCTCCATGCCCGCCAGCACGTCGGGGGCCAGCTGCGTGTTCCAGGCGTAGTCGTATTCGCCAGTCTCAAGCACCGAACGCGCCGCCGCCGCCGGATCGCCGCCGCCCTTCATCACCAATGTGGCGAAGGCGGGCTTGGCCGGGTCGCGATATTCGGGATTGGCCTCGAAGCGGATGACGTCATTGGTGCGGAATTCGACCACCCGGAAGGGGCCGGTGCCGATCGGGTTGAAATTCTGTTCGGTACAGGTCGGCGCGGCCTCGCCGATGCATTTCTCGAACTGGGCTTTCTGGATGATCGGCGACTGGCCGCCGACAAAGGCCGAAAACGGATCCGGGCGCGGGGTGGTGAAGTTCACCTTGACGGTCAGATCGTCCACCGCCTCGACGCTTTCGACGCCCTCGAACTTGGCCAGCTGCGCGCAGCCGCCCTTGGGGTCCATGCAGTAATTGGCGGTGAAGACCACATCGGCCGAGGTCAGCGGCGTGCCATCGGACCATTTCACGCCGGGCTTCAGCTTCCAGGTGACGGAACGCAGATCCTCGGAAATGCCGCCATTCTCGGCCGTGGGCACCTCGGCCGCGAGCCACGGCACGACCTTGCCCTCGGGGGTGAAACGGGCCAGCGGCTCAAGCGTCATGCTGGCGGCGATGATGTCCTTGGTGCCGCCCGACAGATACATGTTCATCGTCGAGGGCGCCTGCCACATGATGATATTGACCTGTCCGTCCGCGCCGCGTTCGGCGAAAGCCGCGGGCGCCATGACCGCCGTCGCGGCCGCACCCATCATCAGCGTTTTCAGTTTCATCGCTATCTCCTGTTGAACCGGTTTCGTGATCGTTGCTGTTGGCGGGCCGCATGCGCCACCTGGCCCAGGCCCTCTCTTTCGTTTGCCTTTGGGCGTTCACGCCTTGGTGATGGGCGTGAGTTTCAGACGGTTTGCGGCTGAATTGCAAGAAACAACTTCACAACGCTTAGCGGTTGCAATCTGGCGGCGCGGGATTAGCCTGACGGGCGGGGCGTCGCATCGGGGAATGGGCATGCTGGATACCAAGCCACTGGTTTCGATCCAAAATCTGCGGGTCGAGTTTCAGACCCGCGAAGGCCGGGTGACCGGGGTGAACGATCTGACATTCGACATCGCGCCGGGCGAATGCGTCTGCGTGGTGGGGGAATCCGGTTCGGGCAAATCGGTCAGTTCGCTGTCGCTGATGCGGCTGGTCGAATTCGGCGGCGGCGAAATCGCGCAGGGGAAACTGCTGTTTCAGCGCGAGGATGGCGACCGCATCGACATCGTCACGCAGGATGGCCGCAGCATGCGCGACATTCGCGGCAATGAGATCGCGATGATCTTTCAGGAACCGATGACCGCGCTGAACCCGGTCTTTACCATCGGCGATCAGCTGGCCGAGGGGCTGATCACCCATCGCGACATGACCCGCGCCGAGGCCCGGGCCCGCGCGCTTGAGCTTTTGCGCGAGGTGCGCATCCCCGAGCCCGAGCGGCGGCTGAAACAATATCCGCATGAGCTGTCGGGGGGCATGCGTCAGCGCGTGGTCATCGCCATGGCCATGGCCTGTCAGCCGCGTCTGCTGATCTGTGACGAACCCACGACCGCGTTAGATGTGACCATCCAGGCCGAGATCCTGGCCCTGATCAACCGGCTCAAGCGCGAAACCGGCATGGCGGTGCTGTTCATCACCCATGACATGGCGGTGGTGGCCCAGATGGCCGACCGCGTCGTGGTCATGTATCGCGGCAACAAGGTCGAAGAGGGGCCGGTCACCGAAATATTCGAAAACCCGCAACAGGATTACACCAAGGCGCTTTTGGCCGCCGTGCCGCGTCTGGGCGAGATGACCGGCCGCGACGCGCCCGAGCCCATGCGCCTGTTGCGCAGCGCCGCCGCCGCCCCGCCCGAAGCCGCGCCCGCCCGCGCGCCCGAACCCCTGCTCGAGGTGCGCCATCTGTGCACCCGTTTCCCGGTCAAGGGCGGGCTTTTGCGCCGCACCGTGGCACAGGTCCATGCGGTCGAGGATGTGACCTTCACCCTGAATGCCGGCGAAACCCTGTCGCTGGTGGGCGAAAGCGGCTCGGGCAAGACCACGGCGGGGCGGTCGGTCCTGCGGCTGGTCGAGCCGACTTCGGGCGAGGTGCGGCTTGCGGGACAGGACGTGATCGCGATGGCGCCGGGCGAATTGCGCCGGGCGCGGCGCGACATGCAGATGATCTTTCAGGATCCCTTTGCCAGTCTGGATCCGCAGATGCGGCTTTTCGACCAGATCGAGGAGCCGATGCTGAATTACGGCATCGGCAATCGCGACGAACGCCGCGACCGCATCGCCGCGCTTTTTGACCGGGTCGAGCTGCCGCGCAGCTTCATGCGCCGCTATCCGCATGAAATGTCGGGCGGCCAGCGCCAGCGCATCGCCATTGCCCGCGCGCTGGCGCTGAACCCGCGGCTGATCGTCGCCGATGAGGCGGTTTCGGCGCTGGATGTGTCGGTTCAGGCGCAGGTGCTGAACCTGTTGATGGAATTGCAGCGCGAATTGGGTATCTCGATCCTGTTCATCAGCCATGACATGGCCGTGGTCGAACGCATCAGCCATCAGGTCGCGGTGATGTATCTGGGCCGGATCGTTGAAATCGGCAGCCGCCGGCAGGTGTTCGAGACCCCGCAGCACAGCTATACCCGGCAGCTGATGTCGGCGGTGCCGGTGGCCGATCCGCGCCTGAAAAAGATCACCGAGGACCTGCGCTTTCGGCCGATCCCCTCACCGATCCATCCCTCGGATCATGTCGCGCCGCCCTCGGTCTATCGCGAGGTGGCGCCGGGGCATCTGGTGCTGATCGATCCGGTGACGCATGGATAGGGTCCACGCCTGCCGCGCGCGACAGGGGACAAGATTGCGGGGGGCGAAATTGCGGACGGTGATCCGGCGACCCGACCATGGGCGGGACGGTTCAACCCTGGCTCCTGGTCGCGAGTCCCCATCTCGTTGATCAGACTCAGGCGTGGAAATGAGCCAAAGATTGCGTTGGTCAGCAAATGCGACAAAATACAAGCAATGAGTCGGTAACGCCGTGGGGACTCGTACAAAACCAAGAAATTATTAAGACCAAATATACTCGTAACTGATTGCTGACGTCGCGTCCCGTAACATTCGTTACGGAAAAATGCAAGCAAGAGGCACAAGATGGCTCGCAGCAAGCGTGATATCCGCGAAGAGGAGATCGAGGCCGCCGCCTATCGGCTGCTCGAAGAGCGGGGATTTGCAGGAACGGGTATGCAGGCGATCGCCCAGGCGGCGCATGCCTCGAACGAGACGCTTTACCGTTGGTATGGAGACAAGACCGGGCTTTACCGCGCGCTGATCACCCGTAATGCCAGACTGATCGTCGAACAGATCGCGCGCGCCCGCGCCGAGGGGCATCGGGGCCTTGCGGCGCTGGAACGGGCCGGGCCGGTGCTTTTGGGCGCCATTCTCAGTGACCGGGCGATTGCGCTGAACCGGGCGGCGGCGGCGGATCGGACGGGCCAGCTTGGGCCGGTGCTGGCCGAGGCGGGGCGCAGCGCGGTCCTGCCGCTGTTGATCGAAATCGTCGCCGAAGCTTTGGCCGCCGGGCATCTGGGCACGCGGCTTGCGCCCAGAATGCGGGGCCGATTGCCCCTTGGCGATGCCGATCCGGGTGATGCGGCCGGTGATCTGGCCGGTGACGAAGCTGGTGGCCCGGCTGGCGATGATGCGATTGCCACCGAACTGACCGAGCTTTGGCTGGCCCTGTTGATCGGCGATCTTCAGATCCGTTGCGTGACCGGGCAGATCACGCCCCCGGACCCGGCGCAGATCGCGCTGCGCTCTGCGCGGGCCGTGGACCGGCTGTTGCGTTTCTATCCGCCCGAGGGCTGAGCCCCGCGCCGCGCCCATCGGGTCAGAGGCGCGGGGATGCGGCAACCGCCCACCCTTGCGACGCGGGCTGAAAGGCGTAACCTGCCCGCGAAGGAGAAACACATGCCCGTCAAGAACCGCTTTGCCGAATTGCTGCCGGAAATCACCGCCTGGCGACGGGATTTCCACCAGCATCCCGAATTGCAATATGAGGTGCATCGCACCGCCGGAAAGGTCGCAGAGCTTTTGCGCGCCTTTGGCGTGGATGAGGTCACCGAAGGCATCGGGCGCACCGGGGTTGTCGGTGTCATCAAGGGCCGCGCGGACAGCCGGGGCCGGGTGATCGGGCTGCGCGCCGATATGGACGCCCTGCCGATCCGCGAGCTGACGGGGGCGGAATATGCCTCGACGGTGCCGGGGGCCATGCATGCCTGTGGTCACGACGGCCATACCGCGATGCTGTTGGGGGCGGCGAAATACCTGGCCGAGACGCGGAATTTCGACGGCACCGCCGTGGTCATCTTTCAGCCTGCGGAAGAGGGGGGTGGCGGCGGTCTGGCGATGATCGAGGACGGGCTGGCCGAGCGTTGGGGCATTCAGGAATTCTATGGCATGCACAATATGCCCGGCTATCCGACGGGCAGTTTCGCCATTCGCGAAGGCGCGATGATGGCCGCGGCCGACCAGTTCGACATCGTGGTCACCGGCAAGGGCGGTCATGCCGCCAAGCCGCATGAGGCCGTGGATACGGTGCTTGTTTCGGCGCAGATCATCGTCGCCCTGCAATCCATCGTGTCGCGCAATGTCGATCCGCTGCAAAGCGGGGTGGTGTCGGTCTGTGTGATCGAGACCGATTCGACGGCGCATAATGTGATCCCGCAGGTGGTGAAGCTGAAGGGGACCGCCCGCAGTCTGGACCCCGGGGTGCGCGATCAGCTTGAGGCCGGGATCGCCCGGGTTGCGACGAATGTCGCCGCAGCCTTTGGCGCCGTGGCCGAGGTGCAGTATGAGCGTGGCTATCCGGTGACCATGAACCACCCGCAGGAAACCGGCTTTGCGGCGGATGTCGCGCGCCAGGTTGCCGGCGATGTGGCCTTGGATATGGCGCCGCTGATGGCGGGCGAGGATTTCAGCTATATGCTGAACACGCGGCCCGGCGCCTATATCTTTGTCGGCAATGGCGACACCGCCATGCTGCATCATCCCGCCTATGATTTTGACGACAACGCGATTCCGGCCGGGGCCAGCTGGTATGCCGGCATGATCGAGGCGCGGATGCCGGTTTCGGCCTGAGCGCCGCCGGGGGCTTCGCGCCCCCGGACCCCCGCGGGATATTTGGGCATGAAAGAAGGGGGGCTTTGGACCCCCCTTTGTTCATTGCCGGTCGTCCGGATGCTAGAAGTGGATGGCGCGGCCGTAGGCGGAGAGCGTCGCCTCGTGCATCATCTCGCTGAGCGTGGGGTGGGGGAAGACCGTTTCCATCAGCTCGGCCTCGGTGGTTTCCAGCGTGCGGCCGACGACATAGCCCTGGATCAGTTCGGTCACCTCGGCGCCGACCATATGGGCGCCCAGAAGTTCGCCGGTCTTGGCGTCGAAGACGGTTTTCACCAGCCCCTCGGGTTCGCCGAGCGCGATCGCCTTGCCATTGCCGATGAAGGGGAAGCGGCCGACCTTGACCTCGTAGCCTGCGGCCTTGGCCTTTTCCTCGGTCAGGCCGACGGAGGCTACCTGCGGGTTGCAATAGGTGCAGCCGGGGATCGAGTTCGGTTTGATCGGGTGCGGGTGCTGGCCGGCGATCAGTTCGGCGACCATCACGCCCTCATGGCTGGCCTTGTGGGCGAGCCAAGGCGCGCCCGCGACATCGCCGATGGCGAAAAGACCGGGGACGCCCGTGCGGCAATATTCGTCGGTCACGACATGGGTGCGGTCGATTTTCACGCCCAGCTTTTCAAGGCCGAGGTTTTCGACATTGCCGACAATGCCCACGGCCGAGATCACGGTGTCGAATTCCTGGGTTTCGGTCTTGCCGTCTTTTTCGATATGGGCGGTCACCTTGCCGCCGCCCTTGCCATCGGGGGCGCGGTCCAGCTGTTTGACCGTCGCTTTTTCGATGATCTTCATGCCTTGCTTGAGGAATTGCTTTTTCGCGAGCGCCGAGATTTCGGCATCCTCGACCGGCAGCACCCGGTCCATCACCTCGACCACGGTGGTGTCTGCGCCCAGCGTGTTGAAGAAGCTGGCGAATTCGATGCCGATGGCGCCCGAGCCGATGACCAGCAGTTTTTTCGGCATGCGCGAGGGGACCAGCGCGTGCTTGTAATTCCAAACCAGTTCGCCATCGGCTTCCAGCCCCGGCAGGTTGCGGGCGCGGGCGCCGGTGGCCAGCACGATGTTCTTGGCGGTGACTTCCTCGGTGCCCTTGTCGGTCTTGACGCTGATCTTGCCGGGCGCGGTCAGGGTGGCCTCGCCCATGATGACGGTGACCTTGTTTTTCTTGAGCAGGTGGCCGACGCCGCCCGCCAGTTGCTTGGCCACGCCACGCGAGCGCTGGACCACGGCATCGAGGTCATAGCCGGCCTTTTCGACCGAAAGCCCGAATTCCTTGGCGCGGTGCATGAGGTGGAACACCTCGGCCGAGCGCAAGAGCGCCTTGGTCGGGATACAGCCCCAGTTCAGGCAGATGCCGCCCAGATGCTCACGTTCGATACAGGCGACCTTGAGGCCGAGCTGGGCGCCGCGGATAGCGCAAACATAGCCGCCCGGGCCGGAACCGATCACCACCATGTCGAAGGATTGCGCCATGGAATTCCCCCTCTTCACAAAGATAGTTCAGCGTTAAATCATTTACGCGAGGTCATCAAGCGACAGCTTTCCCGAGATCAGCGCGCCGTAGCCGCCGGCCTGCATCACGCGGTTTTCCGCCGCCGAGGCCGGGCGGCCCAGCGCGTCGTTGCGCCAGGGAAAGCGGCCGAATTTCGCGATCGTGTCGTGGTGCATTTCGGCATGTTGCAGGCTTTCGCCGGGCATATTTTCGCGAAACAGGTCGATGCAGCGTTTCTGATCGGCCAGATGTTCGGAATGCTCGAAGGGCATATAGAAGAACTGGCGCGCGGGGGGCGCGATCTCTTGGTCGAACCCCGCCGCGATGGCGGCATTGGCGATCTGGCGCGCGAGGGGATCGGTGGCAAAGGCGCGCGGGTCGTTTCGGAACATATTGCGCGGAAACTGATCCGTCAGGATCAGCGCCGCCAAGGCCCCCCGGGGCGTCGCGGCCCAGGCGGGCGCCAGTTCGGCGGCGCGGTCCCAGGTCGGGCGGAAACGTTCGCGGATGGTGGCGTCGAGCGTTGCGTTCCCGTCATACCAACCCTTTTCGCCGACATCGACGAGCCAGAACTGCAGCACCTGATCGGCAGTGGCAATCGTGGTCATGGCGCCCCCTTGATGCATCCGCATTCCCGGGGATGGTCGCAAAGGCGGCGGGCGGCTGCAAGCCCGTCCGTGCTGTTTTGGCGGTCAGGCCGGCTTGCCCGCGTCCTCGGCCCCGGCATTTTCCAGCGCGGCCTCGACCGCGACGGGGGTGGCCGAGGGGGCGATGACGGCAAAGTTCTGATCCTGCGTCGGGGTGGGGCGACGGGTCCGGCGCCAGCCGGTATAGGCCGCCAGCATGACAAGCAGCAGGCCGATATAGATCCAGAACCCGTCCGGGCCGATGGCCGACATCATCCAACCGGTGATCAGCGGGCCGGTCATCGCGCCGACGCCGTTGATGAACAAAAGCCCCGCCGAGGCGGCGGCCATGTCGGATGCGTCCAGAAAATCGTTCGTATAGGCCAGAAGCAGCGAATAGATCGGGTTCGCGACCCCGCCCACCAGCGCCGCCGCCGCCAGCAGACCCCAGATGCCCGGATCCAGCCGATAGGTGGCAAGGCAGGTGACAAAGCCCAGAATGGCCAGCCCCAGCACGATCAGCCGCCGGTCGCTGTGATCCGAAAGCCAGCCGATCGGGTATTGCAGCACAAGGCCGCCGGTATAAATCGCGGCAACAAAGGCGGAAATTTCGGTCACCGACAGGCCCTTGGACGACCCCCAGACCGAGGCCATCCCGAAGAGCGCCGAGAACACGCCGCCCATCAGAAAGATCCCGACGCAGCCCAGCGGCGAGACGCGAAACAGCTTGCCGAAGCTCATCCGTTTCAGTGTAGTGAATTGCGGTGCGGGCTGGGTCGACAGCAGGATCGGCAGGAAAGACAGGCTGACCAGCACCGAGGGGATGACGAAAAGCAGGTATCCCGCCGGATCGGCCGTATTCATCAGCAATTGCGCCGAGATGATGCCCAGCATCTGCACGATCATATAGGCCGACATCGCCTGACCGCGCGAATCATTGGTCGTGCTGGCATTCAGCCAGCTTTCCGAGGTGATATAGACCCCCGAGAAGCAGAACCCGATCAGAAACCGCATCGCCGCCCATGCGATCCAGTGCGGCGCCACCGCATAAAGGATCAAGAGCGACGAGATGAGCGAGCCAAGCGCGGCAAAGACCCGCACATGGCCGACCTTCTGGATCATGCCCGGCACCACGCGCGACCCCAACAGGAAGCCGCCGAAATAGGCCGCCATGACCACCGACATATGCGAGGTGGAAATCCCCTCGATATTGCCCCGGATCCCCAGAAGCGTGCCCTGCATGCCGTTGCCGACCATCAAAAGCAGGATGCCCAGAAGCAGCGGCCAGGTGGTGCGAAGCACGGTCAGCATCACGAACCCTTTGGAATCAGCAGCGAAGCGTCGCCATAACTGAAGAACCGATACCCCGAATCCACCGCGTGGCGATAGAGTTCGCGGACGCGTTCCTGTCCCATCAGCGCGCTGACGAGCATCAAAAGCGTCGATTTCGGCAGGTGAAAATTGGTCATCAGGGCATCGGTCACGCGAAAGCGATAGCCCGGATAGATGAAGATTTCGGTAACGCCTTCGAAAGGCTGGACCCGCCCGTCCGGGGTGGCCGCCGATTCGATCAGCCGCAGCGCGGTGGTGCCGACCGGGATCACGCGGCCCCCGGCGGCGCGGGTGTCGTTGATCGCCTGCGCGGCCTCGGGGGTGACCTCGCCCCATTCGCCATGCATCTTGTGGGTGGTCACGTCCTCGACCTTGACCGGCAGGAAGGTGCCGGCCCCCACATGCAGGGTCACATGGGCAAAACGCACGCCCCGGTCGGTCAGCCGTGCCAGCAAATCCTCGTCGAAATGCAGGCTGGCGGTGGGGGCGGCGACGGCGCCGGAATTGCGGGCCCAGACCGTCTGATAATCCTGATGATCGGCGGCGTCGGGCGCCCGCAGCGCGGCGATATAGGGGGGCAGGGGCATCGCCCCGACCTCTGCCAGCGCGGTGTCAAAGGCCGCGCCCGTGGCGTCGAAACTCAAAACCAGCTCGGCATTTTCGATCCGCGCGACACGGGCCGAGAGCGCGTCGGAAAAGCGAATGATTTCATCCGGTTTCAACTTGCGCAGCGGTTTGGCCAGCGCGCGCCAGCCATCGGCCACCGGTTCCAGAAGCGTGATTTCGATCCGGGCCACCGCCTCGCCCTGCGGGGTCTGGCGCGTGCGCGTCCCGGTCAGCCGCGCCGGGATCACCCTGGTGTCGTTGAGCACCAAAAGATCGCCCGGCCCCAAAAGATCGGGCAGGTCGCGCACGCTGAGATCGCGCGTCGCCGCCCCCTGGGCCAGCAACAGCCGTGCCGAGGAACGCGGCCGCGCTGGGCGCGTCGCGATCAGGGCTTCGGGCAGGTCAAAGTCGAAATCGTCAAGCTTCATATTCCGGCTTCTGTCCCTGCGGCCGGCAGGCGTCAAGCGGCGCCCAATCACAAAGTGAAAAACTCGGGCTTTACATGTCCGATAGAATTGCTAAGTAATACCCAGCCGGAGATAGCACCATGATCGTCTGCCACTGCACCCAGATTTCGGATCACGACATCCGCGCCGCCGTGGACTGGATGCGGGCCTCGGATCCGGCGACGATCATCACCCCCGGCAAGATCTATCGCGCGCTGGGCAAGCGCGCCGATTGTGGCGGGTGCATGCCCTTGTTTCTGGACACCATGCGTGGATGCGATAATCTGGCTGTTCCTCCGATACTTCGGGGGCTCAAAGCCAATCGCACAGAGGTGAGCCATGAAGGGCGACGCGAAAGTCATCGAGTATCTCAACGCAGCTCTGCGGTCTGAACTGACTGCTGTCAGCCAGTACTGGCTGCATTACCGCCTGCAAGAGGACTGGGGCTATGGCAAGATCGCCAGCAAGTCCCGTGCCGAATCGATCGAGGAAATGAACCACGCGGATCGCCTGATCCAGCGAATCATCTTTCTTGAGGGGCACCCGAATCTGCAAAAGCTGGACCCGCTGCGCATCGGCCAGAACATCAAGGAAACGCTGGAAGCCGATCTTGCCGGCGAACACGATGCCCGCACGCTGTATATCGAGGCCCGCGATCATTGCGAAAAGGTCGGCGATTACGTCAGCAAGGCGCTGTTCGAGGATCTGATCGCCGATGAGGAAGGTCACATCGATTTTCTCGAGACCCAGATTCAGCTGCACGACACCATCGGCGCGCAGAATTACGGCCTGCTCAACGCCAAATCGGCGGACGAGGCCGAGTAAGCTGCGACACTGCGACGCATATGGGGCCGCAAGGCCCCTTTTTTTTATATAAATCCAATTTCATGACGGCTGACAGCTATGCGGTCCCGGGGGGTTTTCCCGACGGCGTCGCGGCCATGAGCGGTCATTATATTGGATAAAGGAAGACGAACCGTCGATATATCTGTTGATCTGCCGGGCAGCTTTCGCGCTGTCTGCCGCAAGCTTTCTCGTTACGACGCAGGGCGCGAATGCCGGGGGTCTTCCCGGTTTCAAGCCGGGTCATTACCTGGAACAGGGCGTGGATTGCGCCAAGCCGCAGCCGCACCAAGTGGTGACCGTGAGCTCAAAGGGGGTAAGCTCCATCGCCGCGACATGCGAGTTTCGGCGGATCAACCGGGCTGGCGCTGTGACCTTTGTGGTCGAGCAGAGCTGCCTCAGGGCCGGCGATGCCAAGAGCAAGGCTATAGTGCTTGCCACGCCGATGTTGGTTATGCCCGGCGGAGAGGGTTTGCAGATCAAGCGCAAGACCGGGCAGGTCGACGAGCTGCGGCGCTGCGATCCGCAGAGCATGCCCGAACCCTGGCGCTCGCAAAAGGTTCAATAGGGCATGATCCGCCCGGCCGGCCCGCGAGGCTATTGCCGCCGCGATTGACCCAGCCAGTCGGCCGCAAGCGCCGGCAGGTCGTCATAATGGTCCAGCATCGCCTCGGGGGACAGCCGGGACAGGCCCGCGCCCTCGGGGCCGAACGCCACAAGGGCGACGCGCACCCCGGCGGCGCGCGCCGTCTTGCGGTCGGTATCGGTATCGCCAACCAGAAACGAGTGCGTGACCTCGCCGCCCGCGTCCTGAACGGCGGCGATATAGGGGCGGGGATCGGGCTTTCTGACCGGCAGCGTGTCGGCCCCGATCATCGCGGCAAAGCGGTCGCGGATGCCCAGTTCCCGCAACAGCACCTCGGCCAACGCCGCCGGCTTGTTGGTACAGACGGCAAGGATATGGCCATCGGCGGCAAGCCGCTCAAGCGCGGCCTCGGTGCCTGGGTAAAGCCGGGTATGGACGGCGATGGCGCCGGCATAGTGATCCAGCAGGCGGGGATAATCCTCATCCTCGGCGCCGGGGGGCAGCAATCTGTCGGCGGGCAGGCGCGCGTAACCCGCGCGCAGCATGGCGCGCCCGCCGTGAAAGGCGATCAGCGCATCCGCCACCGGATCCAGAAGCGCGCCCAGCTCGCGTGCCTGAAAACAGGCATTCGCCGCCGCGATCAGGTCGGCCGAGGTATCGGCAAGCGTGCCATCCAGATCAAAAACCACCGTGCCCGCGCGCCTGTCCGCCATGTCGCTGTAACCTTCCGTCAAGATGTTTGAACGCCGGGGGGCTTTTCGCCCCGCCGCCCCCTAGGTAGAACGCCCGCCAGGGATAAGAAACAGGCAAGAGGCCGAGATGACCGAGAAACCCGTGGCACTGATCGTTCTGGCCGCCGGGCAAGGCAGCCGGATGCAATCGGACCTGCCCAAGGTGCTGCACCGTCTGGGCGGTGTGCCGCTTGTCGGTCACGCGCTGGCCGCCGGCCGCAGCCTTGACCCCGAAGAGGTGATCGTCGTCGCCGGTCATGGCGCCGATCTGGTGGAAAAGGCGCTGGCAAAGCTGGATCCCGATGTGCGCATCGCGCTTCAGGAAGAACAGCTTGGCACCGCCCATGCCGTCCGTCAGGCGCTGCCCCTGCTTGAGGGGTTCGAGGGGCGCGTGATCGTGCTTTACGGCGATACCCCCTTTATCGGGGCTGAAACGCTGGATGTTCTGGCCGCGCATCCCTCGGATGTGGTTGTGCTGGGCTTTGAGGCCGCCGATCCGGGGCGCTATGGCCGCCTTGTCACCGGTCCCGAAGGGCTTGAGCGGATCGTCGAATACAAGGATGCGGATGAGGCCACGCGCGCGATCCGGCTGGTCAATTCCGGGGTTCTGGCCGCCGATGCCGCGACCTTGCGCGAATTCCTGCCCAGGATCGGCAACCGCAATGCAGCGGGCGAATATTACCTGACCGATCTGCCGGGGCTGGCGCGTGCCGCCGGGCGGCGTGTCGATGTGGTAACCTGCGACGAGGCCGAGACGCTGGGCATCAACACCCGCGCCGAACTGGCCGGGGCCGAGGCCGCGTTTCAGGCCCGCGCCCGCGCGCAGGCGCTGGAAGATGGCGTCACCCTGTCCGATCCGGCGACGGTCTGGTTCGCGCTGGACACGGCCATCGGGCGCGATGCCGTCATCGGCCAGAACGTGGTCTTTGGCCCCGGCGTGACCGTGGAAAGCGGTGCCGAGATCCTGCCATTCTGTCATCTTGAGGGCTGTCATGTCAGCGCCGGCGCGACCGTTGGTCCCTTTGCACGGTTGCGGCCGGGCGCGGAACTGGGCGGCGATGTCCATGTCGGCAATTTCGTCGAGATCAAGAATTCGGTGCTGGACGAAGGCGTCAAGGTCGGCCACCTGACCTATCTGGGCGATGCCCATATCGGCGAGGCCACGAATATCGGCGCCGGCACCATCACCTGCAATTACGACGGCGTCGGCAAGCACCGGACCGAAATCGGCGCGCATGCCTTTATCGGCTCGGACACGATGCTGGTGGCGCCGGTGCGGGTGGGGGCTCGGGCGATGACCGGCTCGGGCTCGGTGATCACGGTGGATGTGCCCGACGATGCGCTGGCGCTGGGGCGCGCCAAACAGGTGACCAAGCCCGGCCTTGCCACGCGGCTGATGCAGGCCCTGCGCCAGAAAAAGGGGAATTAGGACATGTGCGGCATCATCGGGATCCTGGGCGGGCATGAGGTTTCGCCGCAGCTCGTCGAGGCGCTGAAGCGGCTGGAATATCGCGGCTATGACAGCGCGGGCGTGGCCACCGTCGATGACGCGGGCCAGCTTGACCGTCGCCGCGCGGTGGGCAAGCTGATCAACCTGTCGGACCGGCTGGTCCATGAGCCGCTGACCGGTCATGCGGGCATTGGCCATACCCGCTGGGCGACCCACGGCGCGGCGACCGAACAGAACGCCCATCCCCATCGGCGCGGCCCGGTCGCCGTGGTCCATAACGGCATCATCGAGAATTTCCGTGAATTGCGGGACGAGGTGATCGCCCTTGGCCTGCAACCGGAATCCCAGACCGATACCGAAACCGTGGCGATGCTCACCGCCTGGCACATGTCGCAGGGGATGGACCCGGTGGCGGCGGCGCGCGCGACGCTGGGCCGCCTGCATGGCGCCTTCGCGCTGGCCTTTCTGTTCGAGGGCGAGCCGGACCTGATGATCGCCGCCCGCAAGGGCAGCCCCTTGGCCCTTGGCCATGGCGAGGGCGAGATGTTCATCGGCTCGGACGCGGTGGCGCTGGCGCCGTTCACCGACCGCATCACCTATCTTGAGGATGGCGACCACGCGATCATCCGCCGCAGCGGCGCCGAGATTTTCGATGCCGAAGGCCGCCTTGCCAATCGCGAGATCGCCCAGATCGACGTCGGCGCGACCCAGATCGACAAGGGCGGCTATCGCCATTTCATGGCCAAGGAAATCGCCGAACAGCCGGTGGTGCTGGGCGATGCGCTCAGCCATTACATCAAGGGCGACCGGATCGTCCTGCCCGAGGCGCTGGATTTTCGCGACGTGGACCGGCTGACGCTGGTTGGCTGCGGCACCGCCTCGCTTGCGGCCTATGTGGGGCGCTACTGGTTCGAAAGCCTTGCCGGGCTGCCCTGCGATCTGGATGTGGCCTCGGAATTCCGTTATCGCGAGCCGCCGCTGTCGCCCAAAAGCTGGGCGCTTTTCGTCAGCCAGTCGGGCGAGACCGCCGATACGCTGGCGGCGCTGCATTATGCCCGCGACAAGGTGGCGAAAACCATCGGTGTGGTGAACGTGGGCACCTCGGCCATTGCGCGGGACGCCGATATCGCCCTGCCGACGCTGGCCGGGATCGAGGTGGGCGTGGCCTCGTCCAAGGCCTTCACCTGCCAGTTGGCGGTGCTGGCGGTGCTGGCCGTAAAGGCCGCGCATGATCGCGGCCGGCTGACGGACGCGGAACTGCGCGCGCATCTGGACGATCTGCGGGCGCTGCCCGGCCTGCTGAACCAGGCGCTGGGGATCAGCGACGAATGCCGCCGTCTGGCCGGTTGGCTGAGCGAGGCGCAGGACGTCCTCTATCTGGGCCGGGGCGCGCTTTATCCCGTCGCGCTGGAAGGGGCGCTGAAGCTCAAGGAACTGAGCTATATCCACGCCGAGGGCTATGCCTCGGGTGAGCTGAAGCACGGGCCCATCGCGCTGGTCGACCGGAACGTGCCAGTGGTCGTGGTGGCGCCGCGTGACGCGCTGTTCGACAAGACCGTCTCGAACATGCAAGAGGTCATGGCGCGGCACGGTCAGGTGCTGTTGATTTCGGATGCCGAGGGGATCGAGGCCGGCGGCCACGGCGCGCGCGCGACGCTGCGCATGCCCTCGGGCGGCGGGCTGTTCCAGCCGATCCTTTACGCGGTGCCGATGCAGTATCTGGCCTATCACACGGCGGTGGCCAAGGGCACCGATGTGGACCAGCCCCGCAATCTGGCGAAATCGGTGACGGTGGAATAGGTCACCCGGCTGAGGCGGGGTGGATGGCCTGCCTGACCTTCTCGTCGATTTGTCGTCGTTCAGAAGTCAGTTCTGTTTGGGGTTTGGTCCTTTTCTGACCGGTTGAGGACCTCCTGCGGCGTAAGCCCGTCAGGGCTTGCGTGCGGGCGGTGGTGATTTTTGCTCGTCGCGCCATGGCGCGATCAACTGGCGGGCATGGCGCAGGCTGGAAAACAGGCGCTCGTTAAACACGACTATGTCGCTACCGCCAACAGCAATATCGACGGCACCCTCGCTCAGCAGGCTGTCAGGACATACCTAGATCTGTGACATGCCAACTGGGTGGGCATTTGCCAATACTAGCTGAACGAGCCGCGGTAGGCGCAAGCGGTCGAGAGAAATGAGAAGCGCTATGGACGTACCAGCAACCCAGTCGGAAAAAAGTCGAATGGGTAACCGCTAAAACTTTTCTCCAACTCAGGCCCCTCGGTCCGACAAAGATAGTCGATGTGGAAATCGGCCAATGACTTAAACGACGTGAGTGCATGGCAGACCACGCCCATTGCGGGGAACGCCATATCCATGTCGACGAGTGGAATCGTGTCGGAGGCGGCATCCCTCGCCGGAACTCCCGCATGTATTGAGCGTCCCGAGTGATGAGACGGGATATTCAAGAACGAGTACAAGAAGACCAGCCTGAACTTCCCTATGTCATGCAGGCGATACGATAGGCTCTTGGATAGAAAGGTACTGTCCAGAAATTGCGCATCCCGCTTTCCCACAAATACCGCGTATAGAAGCGTGAAGTTCCGCGGATTGTAGGCCCCGAGAGAAATGTGCTTTCGTCCGGCTGTTTCGAAGCTACTGTACCTGTCAGACGCAAGGTCAGGTGATAGCTTGAAGTACAGTGGAGCAAACAGGTTCTTGGACTTGATCGCCGTCGTACGAATGTAGCCCTCGACGCGCGGCTCTCCTTCAAGTTCCGTGATTTTCTTTATCGTGGTCGCGCGTGGATCGTGGATGCTTGAATGGATGTTGTAGCGTTGGCGAACCAGCCGGTTTCTTCCAGCGACGCCCCGCGAGTCACCGAAAAAAACTTCCGCGCACTTTACGGACACCATCAGTCCCCCCTCGTGCGTAGGGGAAAGCGACATCAGCGAGCGATCGGTGCCGTCTACAGATATAGTGACTCGAAATGGTGATTTACTCGCCATGAAAGCCGTCTCGTTGGGTTGTTGCTGCTCGTTGCGCCGTTTGAAGTGCACTCTGTCTTGAGCTGGCGGTTTTGACAAACCGCTTATTCATCTGGCAGACTGAGCAGAGTGCGAACGCACCTGGCGCGCCCCCGAAAGCCTTCAAGGGCTATTTCATCCCCCAGTTAAGCGACGGTCTCCCGAATCTTTTCGGAGATGTCGCCTATGCCCGCAGCCTTCCTTCACGGGATCGAAACCGTCGAGATCGATGACGGCATTCGCCCGATTGAGACGGTGAAATCGTCGATCATCGGTCTTATCGGCACCGCACCGGACTCAACACTCATAGTCAAGAATTCGTTAATGGTCCGAACGGAACCCCCAGGCGCCCAGAGCAGGTTCGACGCCGGTCGCGTTGGCGGAGGAGGTGGGATTCGAACCCACGGTGGAGTTACCCCCACGTCGGTTTTCAAGACCGGTGCATTAAACCACTCTGCCACTCCTCCGGGCGCCCGTCAGTTAATTGTGGCTGTGCGGCGAGGCAAGCGGAATCTGCGCGGAATCCGATTTGCGCGGCCGGGGGCGTGACGGATTTGGTTCGTGCCGCCCCGCCGCGCGATCACGGATGGATTGCGGGGCGGGGCGGTGGACCGTGCGGTATCCGGCGGGATCAGCCAAAGATGACCTGAAGCGTGGTGTTTTCGCGCAGCCCCGCCTCGGCGAATTGTACGCCAAAGCCGGATTGCTTGACGCCCCCGAAGGGTACGTTGGGCTGAACCGCGCCGTGCTTGTTGATCCAGGCCGAGCCGCATTCCAGCCGCTGTGCCACGCTGCGCGCCGCCTCGATATTCGTGGACCAGACCGATCCGCCCAGCCCGTTCGGATTGTCATTGGCGGCCGCGATCGCCGCCTCCAGATCGCGATAGCGGATCACCGGCAGGGCGGGGCCGAACTGTTCCTGATCGACCAGCGCATCGCCGTTTTTCAGCCCGGCGATGATCGTCGGCGGAAAGAACAGGCCCGGCCCCGGACGCCCGCCCAGCAGGACCTGCCCGCGCGAGGCGGCGTCCGAAACCAGCGCGGCCAGCTTGTCGAATTGCATCCGGTTCTGGACCGGGCCAAGGATGCTGGCCTCGTCCATGCCGTCGCCGACCGGGATGCGGCCGGCAAAGGCGACCAGCGCCTCGCAAACCGCATCGTGGATGTCGTCATGAACGTAAAGCCGCTTCAGCGCGGCGCAGGTCTGGCCATTATTGATGAACGCGCCCCAGAACAGGCCCTCGGCAATGGCGGCGGGATCGGCGTCGGGCAGCACGATGCCGGCATCATTGCCCCCCAGTTCCAGTGTCAGCCGCTTGAGATTGCCGGCCGCGCTGCGCATGACATGCCGGCCGGTCGCGGTCGATCCGGTAAAGACGATCTTGTCGATGCCGGCATGTTCGCTCATCGCGGCGCCGATATTGAAGTCGCGGTCGTCGCCGGTCACCACGTTCAGCACCCCTGCGGGCAGCGCGGCATTGGCCAGCTCCACCATGCGCAGCGTCGCCAGCGGCGTCAGTGGCGAGGGCTTGAGCACCACCGCATTCCCGGCCCGGATCGCCGGCATGATGTGCCAGATCGCGATCATCACCGGGAAATTCCATGGCGTGATCGAGCCGATGACGCCGATGGGCTTGCGGATCCCCTGGACGCGGCCGGCTTCGTCATCCTGAATGATCTCGGGGGGCAGGGACAGGCTGGCGGTGTGACCCGCCCATGCTGCCGCGCCGCCCAGTTCCCAGCGTGAGCCAAGCCCGTTCAGCGGCTTGCCCTGTTCCTGGGTCAAAAGCCGGGCCAGTTCCTCGGCATGTTCGGTCAGGATGGCGGCGACGGCGCCGCAGGCCGCCGCGCGTTCGCCATCGGGCCGGGCGGCCCAGCCGGGCTGGGCGTCGCGGGCGGCCCGGACGGCGCGGTCCAGATCGGCGGCCGAGGCATTCGGCGCCTCGCCGACGATTGCGCCGGTCGCGGGGTTTCGCACCGCGAAACGGGCGGTTGTGGCGACCTGTTGGCCGCCGATGGTCAGGTCGAACATGGCGTTTCCTCCCTACCTGTTCTTTGATCCGGGATCAGCGGGCGCGGGCGACGGCCATCGCCTGCGCGATCACCTCGCGCTCGCCGATATGGTTCATCAGCACCAGCGCAAGGCGCGACCAGAGCCCAAGGGATTCCGCCTCGCTCAGCCCGTCATGCATGCGCACCAGCTCGGCATAAAGATCGTCATGGCCGGTCAGATTCGGCGCAAGGTTCAGTGCAGACATGATTTTCCTCCTTCGGCGCGATGTTGGGCGGCGGCAATGCCGGTGGTGTCGGGCCGCAGCCAGCGGGCGGCGACATATTGATCGGGGCGCACCAGCATGGCCGCGCCGGCAGGCAGGCCCAGACGCGCGGCCGCCGCATCCGCGACCTCGATCCGGCGCAGACCGGTGGGCGCCTTGCCCTGCCAGCCATGGCTCAGCAGCACGAAATCCCCGCCCAGATGGTCCAGAAGCCAGCCGCCGTCATGGGGGGCGTCAAGCACCGGCTGGCCGGGGGCCACGCCGCCCTGCCACATATCCGCATCCGGGGTCGAAAGCGGGCTTTCGCCATAGCCGACCGCCGTCGAAAGCCGCCCCGAATTGACAAAGGGCCGGGCAAAGGCATGTTCGCGCGCCAGTTCCAGAACCGCGTCGCGCAAGGCCTGGCTCGCGGTGGATTTCGGGGTCAGGAAATCGGTCGAACGGGTCGAATTCAGGATGTTTTCATCGGCGGTGACGATGGCCTCGTGGTTATAGGTCTCAATGAGACTGTCATCGGCCCGGCCGCGCAGGACCAGATCCAGCTTCCAGCCCAGATTGTCGATATCGGCGAAACCGCCATTGCAGCCGCGCGCCCCAAACGGCGACACCAGATGCGCCGCATCGCCGGCAAAGACCACCCGGCCATGGACGAAACGCTCCATCCGGCGGCATTGGAACGTATAGACCGAATACCATTCGCGGCTGAATTCGACGCCTTCGCCCAGCATGGCGCGGATGAAGGGTTCGACATTTTCGGGCCGGGTCGCGGCCTTGCGGTCGATGTCCCAGCCCAGCTGGAAATCCAGCCGCCAGACATCGTCGGGCTGTTTGTGCATCAGGGCCGAACGCCCGGGGTTGAAGGGCGGATCGAACCAGAACCAGCGCTCTGCCGGCATCTCGTGTTTCATGCGGATATCGGCGATCAGGAAATTATCCTCGAAAATGCGGCCGGCAAAATCCAGCCCCATCCTGTCGCGCATGGTCGAACGCGCGCCGTCGCAGGCGATCACCCATTCGGCGGCCAGCACATAGGCGCCCTGATCGGTCTGAACGGCCAGTTCGGCGCCCTGCGACAGCGGCTTCACCGCATCGGCGCGGTGGCCCCAGCGGATGTCGATATTGGGTAGCGCCTGACAGCCTTCCAGCAGATATTCCTCGATATAATATTGCTGGATGTTGATGAAGCCGGGGCGCTTCTGATCCTTCAGGGGCAGCATGTCGAATTGATAGACCGGCTCGTCGCCCGCGCCCCAGAACACCTTGCCGACATTCCAGGTTACGCCCTTGTCCACCGCCGGATCGCCGACGCCCAGCCGGTCCAGAATATCGAGCGAGCGTTTGGAAAAGCAGATCGCCTTGGAACAATGGGCGACGAAATCCAGCCGGTTCAGCACCGTCACGGCATGCCCGCGCCGGCCCAGATCCAGCGCCATCGCCAGACCCACGGGACCGGCGCCGACGATCACCACGCGCGCCGTATCGCGCGCGCCCTGCGGCGCGGGGCTTGCGCCGATCTCTTTGTAAACGGGGATGCCCGTAACGTTTGCCATCTTCTCCTCCTCCCTTTTGCGCGGGATCAGTCCTGCAATTTGGCCCAGACCTCGCGGTCGCGTTCGGCCGTCCAGATGCGGGGATGTTCGATGCCGTCGAACTCGTCCCAGAGCCGCTGTACGTCAAAGGGCAGGCAATGCTCAAAGATCGGCCATGCGCCGAATTCCGGGGCCAGCGCGTCGCGCGTCGCCTCGAACGCGGCCTTCAGGTCGCCGCCGGCGCGGTGGACGCGGCCGGTATGTTCGATCATGCCGTTCAGGAACTTGCGCGTCTGTTCGACCGCCGCATCGGTTTCGGCAACGCCGCGCGAAACGGCACCGCGCCCGCCGATCAGGTTTTCGGAACGGTAGGCCTTGACGTTATCCAGCGTCTTGCCGGCCCAGTCGAAATGATAGGCGTCGCCGGTGTAAAGCGCGGCCTTGGATTCGACGAGGTCACCCGCATAAAGCGTGCGGGTCTTGTCATGCCAGACGGCAATATCGCCTCCGGTATGCCCGCGCCCCAGAAAGCGCAGCTCAAGCTTGCCGCGATCGCCGCCCAGGTCGATATCGTATTCGCGGGCGAAGGTGATGGTGGGCCAGGTCAGGCCGGGCACCTCTTCGGCGTTCTTGGCCAGACGCGGCATGCGGCCGAATTCGCTTTTCCAATCCTGTTCGCCGCGTTCCGCCACCAGATCGCGCGAGGCGTCCGACATGATGATGTCGCCCGCGTCAAAGGCGCTTGCGCCCAGCACGCGCACGGCGTGGTAATGGGTCAGGATCAGATAGCGGACCGGCTTGTCGGTCTGTTCGCGCAGGATCCTGAGCCAGTCGCGCGAGGCCGCGGGGGTCGCCCGCGATTCGATGGCGACGACGAAATCCTCGCCCTCGACGGCACCGACATTGGGATCGCCCTCGGCGGTCAGCGCATAGACGCCGTCGGCAAGCACCTCCAGCGTATCGGTTTTCTGGCTCGTATCGGCCGAGGAGGCAAAGGGTTTGCTCATGTTCTTTCTCCGGTGCTTTTCGGCTAAAATGGGTTCTAAATCGTTTCTAATGAAACGAATTGATGCTGTATGTCGTTAGACCTGATGACAGGCGGCCGTGTGGGGGCCATCTGGGGCGGCCATCGGGGGCGGGGCCAAGGGGGGCGGAATGGTATCTGCGGGGCTGATCGACCCGGATCGCGCGGCGGCGGTGCTGGATGCGCGCGATCTGACCAGCTTTTCCGAACATCTGCTCAAGGCCGCGCATTCGGCGGCCGGCATCGAGGAACTTTTCGCCTATCGCATTGCCGATGGCGCGCCCGAAACGCTGGCCTCGTCCAGCGATCTGGGCGATGTGGCCGAGCGGGCCGAGGCCTATGCCCGCCGCTTTCACCGCAGCGATCCGGCGGTGCAGGCGCGGTTGGCCACGCCGCCGGGCCATGGTTTCGTTTGTCGCATCCCCGCCGATGCGATCGAGCTTGGCCCCTATCGCAAGCTGTGTTTCGAACGGCCGCGCTTTTCGGAAAAGATCTGTTTCGGCTGGCAGGCACCGGGGCATTGTCTTGTCGTGACCTTTTATCAGCGTGGCCGGGCCGCGCCGGACATGGCGCAGCTGGGCGCGCTGGCGCAGGTGGCGATCACCGGGCTGACGCGGCTGTTGCAGCGCCCGGCCGCCGGCAGGCCGCTGCTCGATGAGGTCGAGCGCCGGCTGGCCGAAACCCATGCCGTGTTGACCCCGCGCGAAAGACAGGTCTGCGCCCGTACCCTGATCGGGCGCACCGCGCGCGACATCGGACAAGAGCTGGGCCTTGGCACCGGCACCGTCCTGACCTATCGCCAGCGCGCCTATCAGAAGCTGGGCCTGTCGCGCGCAAGCGACCTGTTGGCGGCGGTCATGGGCTGACCGGTGATCGGTGCGGGGCGTCTGCGTCTGGCGCATGGGGGTGGCCTTTGCGAATGGTTGCGGCCCGGCCCAAGGGGGCGCGGGCCGCGGGCCGGATCATGCCACGGCAAGATAGTTCTTGACGAAACGGTCGCTCGTGACCTCCCACAGGATCGGGGTGCCCTTGCGCACGAACCAGCCGTCGCCGACGTGATAGGTCTGGGCGATGCCGGTGCTTTCGTCGGTCAAGGTCACGCTGCCCTCGACCACGGTCGCATGTTCGTCAAAGGGATAGGTCATGCGGAACTTGCCCCGCGTCACGCCGAAAAACGCGCATGAAACCGGGTCCGTGGGCGCGCCATGCACCATATGGCCCATGCATTGCACATCGCCCTCCAGCACCTCCGAGCCCAGATTGGCGATGCTGCCCCAGCTTTCCAGTTCGGGGATCTTGGTGTCGATCTTGGTGATCATGGTTTTCTCCTTGGTGTGAAATTCAGCGGCGGCCGTTGAAATAGCCGGAAAGCTGGTGCCAGCATTTCGCGGCCGAGGTGATGGCCCCCCGCGCATGGTCGGTGCCGATGATCGAGACATGCGGGATCCGCGCCATCAGGTCATAGCGGGCCGAGCCTTCGCTCATGCCCTCGGCAAGCACCTTGCAGACGATATGGCTGGGCGTGACGCCAAAGCCGGAATAGCCCTGAACGTAAAAGGCATTGCCCCGATCAGGCAGGGTGCCGATCTGCGGGAACAGATTGGCCGAACAGGCCATCGGCCCGCCCCAGGCCATGTCGATGCGCACATCCTTGAGATAGGGAAAGGTCTTGAGCATCAGGTCCCGGTTCCAGCCCGCCAGATCCTGCGGGATATGGTCCAGCGCCCGCGTGGCCGAGCCGTAAAGCAGCCGGTTTTCATTGGTGACGCGGAAATAATCGATCACCGGGCGGATGTCGGAATAGGCGCCGCGGATCGGGCTGATGCGTTCGATCAACGCATCCGGCAGCGGCTCGGTCGCGATCTGAAAGGCATAGGTGTTCACCGTCTTGGCCGCGATCGCGGGCTCCATCCGGTTCAGAAAGCTGTCGCAGGCCCAAAGCAGCTTTTGGGCGCGGACCGAACCGGCATTGGTGCGCACGGTGATGCGGGCGCCGTATTCGACCGCGATGGCGGGCGAGTTTTCATAGATGCGCGCGCCAAGCCCGGTCAGGGCCTGCGCCTCGCCCAGCAGCAGGTTCAGCGAATGGACATGACCGCCGCCCATATGTTTCAACCCGCCGGCATAGACATCCGAGCCGATGATCTGGCGCAGCGCCGGACCTTCCAACAGCTCGATATCCTCGTCGGGCGCGACCTGACGGAACTCGTCGCGCCAGCCGCGCAGCGTCTCCAATTGCCGCCGGTTATAGGCCAGATAGCCGTAGCCACGGCAGAAATCGGCGTCGATGGCGTATTTCGCCACGCGGTCGCGGATGATGCCGGCACCCAGATTGGCGATCTTGAACAGGGTTTCCAGCCCGGCCTCGCCGACATGTTTCTTGACCGCGTTCAGGTCATGGCCGATCCCGGCCATCACCTGGCCGCCATTGCGGCCGGTGCCGCCATAGCCAAGATGCCGCCCCTCAAGCACCACGATATTGGTGATGCCCTTTTCGGCCAGTTCCAGCGCGGTGTTGATCCCGGAAAAGCCACCGCCGATGACCACGATATCTGCCTCGAGATCCTCGGTCAGGCGGGGGAAAGACAGGTCGTATTTGCGGGTGGCGGTGTAATAGTTCAGCGCGTCGAGTTGGCGCATGGTCTTGGGGTCGATCAGGCTCATGGGTCAGACCTCGGTGATGGCGGTCCCAAGCGCAGCATAAAGCGCGGGACGGCGGGAACGCAGAAAGATGGCATAGGCGGCGCCGATCAGGCCAAAGCCCATGACCAGCCACGGAAAACCCCAGACGACCGGGCTGTCCGATCCGGCCAGCAGCGGCAGGTTGGCGATCACCAGCCCAAGCCCGACACCCAGCCCCGCCAGCGCAAGCGCCGGCGCGATCAACCGTGTCCACAGGCCCAGATCGCCGCCATGCCGGCGGAAATGCGCGATGATCGCGACCGAAACCAGCATCTGCACCGACAGGATGCCTATGACCGCGATGGCCGAGGTCCAGGAAAACACAACCGCATAGGGATCCATCCCCGCGATCACCGCCACCGCCAGAAGCCCGGCCGCGATCAGCGCTTGCGCGCGGCCCGCGACATGGGGCGAGCCGTGGCGCGCATGGACCAGCCCCAGCCCGCGCGGCAACAGCCCGTCGCGGCCAAGCGCAAAGAAATAGCGGTTGATGGTGTTGTGAAACGACAGCGCCGAGGCAAACAGGCTGACGATCAGCAAAAGCTCCATCGCCGTGACCGACCAGCCGCCCAGAACATCGGTGGCGGCGGTGAAAAACAGCGTCTCAAGCCCGGTCTGCGCCTGGGTCTGGATCTGTGCGGGGCCGTAATATTGGGTGATCGCCCAGGTCGAAAAGGCATAGAAGCCGGCGATCAGCGCCACCGCGACATAGGTGGCGCGGGGGATGGTGCGGCGGGGATTTTCGGCCTCTTCGGCAAAGATGGCGGTGGCCTCGAAGCCCATGAAAGAGCCGACCACAAAGACCAGCGCCGCGCCCAGCCCCGGGGCAAAGACCGTCGTCGGCGCGAATGAGGTCAGGGTGATCCCCTCGGGGCCGCCGCCGCGCAACAGGATGCCGATGTCCAGCGCGAAGAGAATGGCGATCTCGGCCAGCATGCACAGGCCCAGAAGGCGGCCGGAAAAGACGATGTTGCGCGACCCGCAGGCCCAGATCACCGCCATCACCGCCAGAATCGGCAGCCACCAGGGCATCGCCGCGATCCCAAGCCCCGCCAAAGCCCCCGACACGAAGATGCCAAAGAGCGCATAGACCGCCAGCTGGATCATCTTATAGGTCAAAAGCGCGACCGAGGCCGCCGCGACCCCGGCCGGACGGCCCAGCCCGCGGGTGATATAGGTGTAAAAGCCGCCGGTGGTGCCGGTTTCGCGGCTCATCGCGGTGAAACCCACCGAAAACACCAGATAAAGCAGCCCCGCCAGAAGATAGACCCCCGGCACGCCGGCGCCATTGCCAAAGGCAAAGGCCGCGGGCGAGGCACCCACGACCGAGGCCAGCGGCGCGGCGGCGGCGACGACGAAAAAGACGATATGGGCGGTGCCGACGGAATTGCGGGCAAGTCCTGCGGCGGGCGCGGCATCCCCGGATCGGGTGCGTGACATGTGGATGTTCCCTGCTGTTGGCGGCGTGCGGTTGGCGGTGGTGCTGTTGTCAGCGGGCGGCATTGCGCCGAAGTTCATTTCATATGAAACGAATTATATGCGACGCTGTGCCGCAGCCGTAATTGCGAAGCGCGCCATTGATTCGATAGAATGCGCCATCCGGCACGGGGGAGGACGGCCAGCATGACCGAAATGCGACAGGATGTGCCGGTGCCGATGATTCGCGTCTCGTCGCTGTCTCCGGTGCTGCGCGAAATCGAGCGGCGCGGCATTTCCGCCGCCGCGCTCTTGTCGCGCCATGCGCTGACGCGGGCGCAGCTGAGCGACCGCTATGTCGAAATCCCGCTGCGCCGTTATCTGGCCTTTCTTGAGGATACACCCGGGGTGACGGGGGATGCGGCCTTTTGCGCCGGCGTGGGCACCAGCTTTCGGCCCGCCGATCTGGGGCCGGTGGGGCTGTTGTTCGATGCCTCGTCGACGCTGCGGCGCGGGCTGGAGCGGTTGGCGATGAGCCTGATTTCATGGCAGGACCAGACCGCGATCCGGGTCCAGCCCGAGGACGGCGCCCTTGTCTGGAGCTATCAGATCGACGATCCCGACCTCTGGCCGCGCCGGCAGGACAGCGAATATTCGCTGGCCGCGACGCTGGCGCTGGCGCAGGCGGCCTTTGGACCGGCGGCGCGGCTGCTTGAGGCGCATCTGGAACATGCCGAACCCGATCATGCGGCGGTTCTGACCCGCATCCTGGGCGTGCGGCCGCAATTCGGTCAGTCGGCCAACCGGCTGATTTTTGATCTGGCGGCGGCCGAGCGCGTCCAGCGCCCCGAGGATGAGGGGCTGATGGCCATTCTGACCCGGCATGTCGCCGATCTGCGCCGGCCCAAGGCCGATGGCGATCTTTTGGCGCGGGTGCGGCGGCTGATCGCGCTGCATCTGGGGCAAAGGCCGGTCACGCTGGACCTGATCGCGGCCGAGCTGAACCTGTCGACGCGGACGCTGCAACGGCGGCTGACGGGCTTGCGGACATCGCTGCGCGACATGCTGCGCGACAGCCGGCTGCATCTGGCGCGGACCCATCTGCGCGAGGCGCGGCTGTCCAATGCCGAAATCGCGCGGCTTTTGGGCTATGCCGACAGCACCGCATTCTGGCGGGCATATAAGGCGGGGGCGGGCTTGCCGCCATCGCGGGATCGGGGCGGCGCGCGGGATCCCGATGCTTGACGGGGAGGGGAAACCGGGCTAGCCCCGCCGGCATGAAACGCACGGCCCCCCTTTCGTCGCTCTATTATCCGCTGCCCTAGCAGCGGAGCGTTTCCCCATGCCGCCGCTGTCCCGCCAGCGGTTCGGCATTTCCCGGCATCCCGACCTCTGGCCCCTTTTCCCCGTGAAAGAGATCGCCATGTCACCTGTCTTTCCCCGTGTTCTGATCCTTGGTTTCGGCGCTTTTGGCCGGCTGATCGCCCGGCATCTGCGCCCGCATCTGCGCGTCGCCATCTGCGACCCCGATCCCGTGGCGCGCGCGGATGCGGGCGCGCTGGGCCTGTCCTTGGCGGATGTCGCGCAGGCGGGCGATTTCGATCTGGTGGTGCTGGCTGTTCCGGTGCCGGCGCTGGGCGATTGTCTTTGCGCATTGGCGCCGCATCTGCGGCCGGGGCAGATGGTGATGGATGTCTGTTCGGTTAAGCAGGGGCCGGCCGATCTGATGCGGCGGATCCTTCCGGGGGATGTCGGCATTCTGGGCACGCATCCGATGTTCGGGCCGCAAAGCATGCCCGGGGATCTGGCAGGGGGGCGTGTCGTGCTGTGCCCGGTGCGGGACGGGGCGGGGGCTTTGCGCTGGCGCAGGATCGCGGCATTTCTGCGCCGGGTGGCGGGCCTTCGGGTCATCGTGACCACGCCCGACGAGCATGACCGTCACGCGGCGCTGACCCAGGGGCTGACCCATCTTTTGGCCCGTGCGATGGCCGATTTCCGGCCGCATCCGTTGATCCGCACCCGCAGTTTCGATCTTTTGGCCGAGGCATTGGACATGGTCGGCGCCGATGCGCCCGAGCTGTTCGAGGCGGTGACCCAGGGCAATCCGCATCTTGACCCGCTGCGCGAACGTTTCGCGCGATTGCTGCTGGCGCCCGGGCGGGACGTGCAAACCGGGGCTTGACTTTGTTGCGATAGCAACGATATTTTCATTGCAGACGCAACGAATCCGGGAGGGGTTCCGCCAATGACCAGCCACGATCTTCCGCGCGGCATGATCCGCGCCACCGTCACCACCGGCACGCATGAAGGCTATATGCCCGGTTTCGGAAATGATTTTGAAACCGAGGCGCTGCCCGGCGCGCTGCCGCAGGGCATGAACAGCCCGCAGAAATGCAATTACGGCCTTTATGGCGAACAGCTTTCGGGCACGGCATTCACCGCCAATCCGCCGGAACGCACCTGGTGCTATCGCATCCGTCCCAGCGTCAAACATTCGGCCCGCTATCACAAGATCGCGCTGCCCTATTGGAAATCGGCGCCGAACGTGAATGACGATGTGACCAGCCTGGGCCAGTATCGCTGGGACCCGGTGCCGCATTCGGGCGAAAAGCTGACCTGGCTGACCGGGATGCGCACGATCACCACGGCGGGCGATGTGAACACCCAGGTCGGGATGGCCAGCCATATCTATCTGGTCACCGAGTCGATGAAGGACGCCTATTTCTTTTCCGCCGACAGCGAATTGCTGGTCGTCCCGCAAGAGGGGCGGCTGCGTTTCGCGACCGAGCTGGGCATTCTGGATGTCGAGCCCAAGGAAATCGCCATCATCCCGCGCGGCCTTGTCTATCGGGTCGAGTTGCTGGAGGGGCCGGCGCGCGGCTTTGTCTGCGAAAACTATGGCCAGAAATTCGAGCTGCCCGGTCGGGGCCCGATCGGTGCCAATTGCATGGCCAATCCGCGCGACTTCAAGGCCCCGGTCGCGGCCTTTGAGGATCGCGAGGTGCCCTCGACCGTGACCATCAAATGGTGCGGTCAGTTCCACGAGACCCGGATCGATCAAAGCCCGCTCGATGTGGTCGCATGGCACGGCAATTACACGCCCTATAAATATGACATGCGCAATTATTGTCCGGTCGGGGCGATCCTGTTCGATCATCCCGATCCGTCGATCTTTACCGTGCTGACCGCGCCATCGGGGGTGCCGGGTACGGCCAATATCGACTTTGTGCTGTTCCGCGAACGCTGGATGGTGGCGGAAAACACCTTCCGCCCGCCATGGTATCACAAGAACATCATGTCCGAGCTGATGGGCAATATCTATGGCCAGTATGACGCCAAGCCGCAGGGTTTCGTTCCCGGCGGGATGAGCCTGCATAACATGATGTTGCCGCATGGCCCGGACCGGCAGGCCTTTGAGGGGGCATCGAATGCCGAGCTGGGTCCCGAAAAGCTGGACAATACCATGTCCTTCATGTTCGAGACCCGTTTTCCCCAGCACCTGACCGAATTCGCCGCCAAGGAGGCGCCGATGCAGGAGGAATATATCGAGGTCTGGAACCAGCTCGAGAAGAAGTTCGACGGCACGCCCGGGCTGAAGTGAGCGGCGACGTGTCGGAGGAGAGCCGGGGGTTTCACACCCCCGGACCCCCGTGGGATATTTGGGCATGAAAGAGAGGGGCGCGGGTTTCGCGCCCCTTTCCTTTGCAGGGCCGCCGCGCGGATTGCGGCGATCAGATCTTGCCTTCTTTCAGAAGCGCGAAGCGTTTGGGGAAGTACCATTTCAGTACCTCGCGGAATTTCTGCGAGGAGTCGCGCGCCCAGTTGCGCATCAGTTCCGATCCGAACTGGATCGCGGTGATCGGGGTCGCGCCCGCCGCCTGCATGCGTTCGATGGCACGGTCATGGGCGACCGGGGAGATACCCCCCACCGCATCGGCGACCGGATAGACGTGAAAGCCCTCGGCCTGCATGTCGATGGTCGGGAAGGTCAGGCAAACCTCGGTCCAGAGGCCCGCCATGACGATGTTCCTGCGCCCGGTGGCGGCGACGGCGTTGCGGAATTCCTCGTCCTCCCAGGCGTTGACGCCGCTGCGGTCGATTTCCGTGACGCCGGGCAGTTCGGCCATGATTTCGGCCGCCGTGCCGGTGTTCACGCCCATGTCCACGCCGACGGTCGACACGATGACCGGGATGTCATAGGCCCGCGCCAGCTTGCACAGCGCGATGACGTTGAGGTTGATTTCATCGACCGAGGACGAGGTGACGGTGCGATATTGTTCGGGCTGATAGTCGATCAGCACCAGCGCGCAGTTTTCCGGCGTCAGCAGCCGGTCGCTTTTCGGGTCGCGGATCGGTTCGGGTTGGGTCTTTGCCATGATCTGTTCTCCTGACAGGGTGGTTCAGGGGTCTTCGCCGGGTTTGGTGGTGAAAAGCTCGGCCCATTCGGGGTGGCGGGCATATTGCGCGCGCACATAGGGACAGACGGGAATGATGCGGAACCCGGATTGCCGCGCATCCTCGAGCAGGTCATTCAGCAGCGCCTTGGCGACGCCCTGGCCGGCCATGGCGTCGGGCACGCCGGTATGGTCGGCGCTGATCACGCCGGGGCCGCGATGGGTAAAGGTGATCTCGCCCTCGGCATCGATGCCGTCGATGCGGGCGACATAGCGGCCATTCCTTGGGCCGTCCTCTTTGGTGATGGTGATCTGGCTCATGCGGGGCCTCGTTTGTGGATATGGGGGCGTTGCGCTCTGGTTGGTGAGGTCTGGTTCAGGCTGACGCGTTTGCCGTTTCGCGACAACGCCGTTCGGGGCGGCGCCGCGATGCCTGCGCGGATCGCCGCCATGGATCGGCCGGTCAGGCGGTTCGTTCGCGGGCGGCCTTGGTCGCATCCGCCCACCATGCCAGTTCGTCCAGCATGGCGTTCAGCGACGGCCGCAACAGGGCGTCGACCTCGGACATGGGGCCGTTCTGGCCCAGCGGGCTGATCTTGAAGAACTCGCCCCCGCCCAGATGGACGGCATTGCGCAGCGGCACCATCATCAGCTCGACCGCGATGCCGCGCAGATGCTCGATCGCGCGCGCCGCCCCCACGCCGCCATAGCCCATCGCGGCCAGCGGCTTGTGGTTCCATTCCCGATAGGCCTGATCCAGCGCGTTCTTGAGCACGCCGGGGATCGAATGGTTATATTCCGGGGTCACCACGATATAGCCGTCGAATTCGGCGAGCTTTTCCTGCCAGCGGATGACATTGGGGTCCTGTGACGGCACCCAGAGATTCGAGGCCACCTCGTTGAAGAGCGGCAGGTCGTAATCGCGCAGATCGACCAGTTCGAACTCCATGTCCTGACGCGTCCGGGCCTGTTCGATCAGCCATTGCGCGGGCTTGTCGGCCAGCCGCGTGTCGCGGGTCGAGCCGATGATGACGCCGATCCTGGGTTTGTTCATCGCGGGTGTCCTTTTCTGTGGCGGCCATGGAACCGGGCCGGCCGGATGCGTTTCCAGGATCAGGATATGTCCGCGGATTTGTTCTGTGCAAGTGGCGCTTGTCGAAATCGGCGTTCTGTCGTGTCGAACGCATGGCGCCTTGTTCGCCCGGGGATCGCCCCCATCTTGCTGACAACGGCGGCGGGTCCGCCCTGTCTGAGAAACCTGCTGTGACGGAGGTCATGATGCGCAAGATCCTTTCCACCTCGAATGCACCCGGCGGCCATTGGGTCGGCGACGGTTTTCCCGTGCGTTCGCTGTTTTCACATATGTCGGGCACGAATGAGAACACGCCCTTTCTGATGCTGGACTATGGCGGTCCGCATGATTTCGCCCCTGCGGCCCGGCCGCGCGGTGTCGATGTTCATCCCCACAAGGGGTTCGAGACGGTGACCATCGTCTATGAGGGCGAGGTCGAGCATGGCGACAGCACCGGGCGCGGTGGCGTGATCCGCGAAGGCGATGTGCAGTGGATGACCGCCGGCGAGGGGATTTTGCACAAGGAATTCCACAGCCACGACTTTACCGCCCGTGGCGGCCGCTTCGAGATGGTGCAGCTTTGGGTGAACCTTGCCGCGCGCGACAAATCCGCCGCCCCCGGCTATCAGGGCATCGAGGCGGCGCAGATCCCGGCCGTCGAACTGCCCGAGGGGGCCGGCCGGCTGCGCGTGATCGCGGGGGAATTCGACGGCGCCAAGGGGCCCGCGCGGACCTTTTCGCCGATGGATGTGTGGGATCTGCGGGTGAATGCCGGCAAGACCGTCACCCTGACCCCGCCCGAGGGCTATAACACCATCGTCGTCGTGCTGAGCGGCGAGGTGGTGCTGAACGCGGAAACCCGGCTTTCGGGGCCGTCCAGCGCGCGGCTGTCGCGTGAAGGCGGGGCCGTGGTGGTCGAGGCGGCGAGCGACGCCAAGCTGCTGGTTCTGGCCGGTGAGCCGATCGACGAGCCGGTCGCGGCCTATGGCCCCTTTGTGATGAACAGCGAGGCCGAGATCCGGCAGGCGATCACTGATTTCCAGTCCGGGCGCTTTGGCCGGCTGTAACGGCGAAGCGATCATCCGGCCCGGTCGGGTCGGGATATGATGCGGGCGGTGGCCGGGTGCCACCGCCCGCTTTCCGTTGCGGTGATGCCCGCATCCCGGCGGCGGCGACCCGTCTGGCCGGCGAGACCATGCCGGAAATCGCATCTTGGATCAGCAAACCCGTGCCCGGGTGCCGATTTGCAATTGCGGCGGCGCGCGTCCCGACAGAAACTTGCAAAGAAGCAATGACATCCGGAGAGTCGCATGACCCTCGAACGACCCGACCGCCGCACCGTTCTCGCCCAGTCTCTGGGCCTGGGGGCGTTTTTTCTGTTGCCCGAAATGGCGCGCGCGCAGGCCGAGGCCATCGCCTCGGGGATCGCGCTGGGGCCGGCCGAGCCGTTTTCGTTCGAGCGCCTGCGCGAGGCGGCGCAGGGGCTGGCGCATGAGACCTTTACCCCCATGGCCAAGCCCGAGGCGGCGATCCTGGATCAGATCGACTATGACGCCCATGGTCGCATCCGCTTTCGCCCCGAACGCAAGCTTTGGGCCGGGCATGGCGATGACAATCCGGTGCAGTTCTTCTTTCCGGGCCGCTATTTCCCCGAGCCGGTGCATGTCTATGTCGTCGAGGACGGCATGGCCCGCGAGGTGCCGTTTTCGCGCGATCTCTTCACGATGCCCGCCGACAGCCCCGCGCGTCAGCTGAACAAGACCGAGGGTTTCGCCGGTTTCGCGGTGCAGGATCCCGCCCAGTCGGCCGACTGGCTGGCCTTTCTGGGCGCGTCCTATTGGCGGACCTCGGGCTATTCGGGACAGTTCGGCCTGTCGGCGCGGGGGCTTGCGCTGGACACCGCCATTGCCGACGGCCCCGAGGAATTCCCCCGCTTTACCCGGTTCTGGCTGGAACAGACGGGCGACGGGGCCATCACCACCTATGCGCTGCTGGAAAGCCCGCGCGCGACCGGGGCGTACCGCATCGTTTCGCGCCGTCAGGACGGCGCGGCCAAGGGCGTCGTTCAGGATATCAGCGCCGATATCTTTCTGCGCCGCGATGTCGAACGCCTGGGCATCGCGCCGCTGACCTCGATGTACTGGTTTGGCAAGCATGACCGCCATGTCGCCGCCGATTGGCGCCCCGAGGTGCATGACAGCGACGGGCTGGAAATCCATACCGGCGGCGGCGAACGCATCTGGCGGCCGCTGAACAATCCGCCCCGCGTCATGGCCAACAGCTTTGCCACACCCAGCCCGCAGGGGTTCGGCCTGATGCAGCGCGAACGCGATTTCGACCAGTATGAGGATGACGGCGTTTTCTATGACCGCCGTGCCTCGGCCTGGGTCGAGCCGCTTGAGGATTGGGGGGCGGGCGCCGTCACCCTGATCGAATTGCCCACCGATGACGAGACATTCGACAATATCGTCGCCTTCTGGACCCCGGCCGATCCGGCGGCGGCGGGGCGCGAATACCGGATGAATTATCGGCTGAGCTGGCTGGCCGACAATCCGCAGCCGCCGATCAACGCCCGCTTTCGCGCCGTCCGGCTGGGCAAGGGGGGCATCCCCGGCCAGCCCCGTCCCGCCGACACCGTCAAGGTGGTCTGCGATTTCGAGGCGACCGGCCTTGAAGGGGCCGAACGCGGCCCCGCGATCCGCACCGTCGTCACCGCCTCGCGCGGGCGCGTCGGCGGCGAGGCGGCCTATCCGGTCGTCGGACAGGATGGCTGGCGGGCGATCTTTGACATCGATTTCGCCGATCTGCCGCCGGATGAGGATGAGCCGATCGACCTGCGCGTCTATGTCGAACATGACGGCAAGGCGGCGACCGAAACCCTGATCCTGCAACTTTTCCCCAGCCAGCTGCGCGAGATGCTGGCCGCCACCAACTAGCCCGCGACCGGGCGGATCCGGTGATCCCTGCCTGATCCCCAGCCGGCGGGGACACCGGGTTGCCATACGGGGCGCGCTGGGGCAGGCTGGCCCTGTCCGGGCGGGGCCGCATTCCCGCCGGGGGCTTTCCGGGGCGCTTCCATGACACGGATCGACGCGCATCACCATTTCTGGAACCCCGCGCGCGGGGATTATGGCTGGATGCCGGCGGATGATCCGGTGCTGAGCCGGACCTATGGCCCCGCCGATCTGGCGCCGGGGCTGGCGGCGACCGGGATCGGGCGCACGGTGCTTGTGCAGGCCGCGCCCAGCGTGGCGGAAACCGACTATCTTCTGGGCATCGCGGATGCGACCGATCATGTTGCCGCCGTGATCGGCTGGATCGACTTTGAGGATCCGCAACAGATCGAGACCCTGCGCCGGCTGGCGCGGCACCCCAAATTCCGGGGCGTCCGGCCGATGATTCAGGATATTGCCGATGACGACTGGATGCTGCGCGCGGATGTGCAATGGGCGTTCCGTGCCATTTGCGATCTGGATCTGAGCTTTGATTGCCTTGGCTTTCCGCGCCATATGGCGAATTTTCTGGTGCTGCTGGAACGCTATCCGGGGATGCGCGCGGTGCTGGATCACGGGTTGAAGCCGCGGCTTGGCGATGCCGACCCGGCCACCTTTGCCTTTTGGGCCGAGGGCATGGCGCGGCTGGCGGCGCGGACCGATGCCCGCTGCAAGCTCTCGGGCCTTGTGACCGAGGCCGATCAGACCCCCGACGAGGCGGGGCTGCGGCCCTATAGCGATCATATTCTGGCGGCCTTTGGTCCCGAACGGGTGATGTGGGGGTCGGACTGGCCGGTGCTGCGGCTGCGCTGCGAATACCGGGACTGGCACGACATGGCCCTGCGCCTGTGCGCGCATCTGTCGGATGCGGGCCGGGCGGCGGTCTTTGCCGGCACGGCGGCGGAATTTTACCGGATCTGACGAGGGACCGGGTCTGATGAGGGGGAAGGATCGGAACATGGCGATGCAATTCGGAATTTATCCCAGCCTGAAGGGGCGGACGGTGTTCATCACCGGGGGCGCCTCGGGGATCGGGGCGGATCTGGTGCGCGAATTCGCGGGCCAGGGGTGCCGTGTCGGTTTCGTCGATCTTGATGTCGGGGCGGCGACGGCGCTGGTCGCGGCCACGCCCGGCGATATCGCGTTCGAGCCCTGCGATCTGCGCGATATCGCGGCCCTGAAAGCCGCCTTCGCGCGGCTCAGGGAACGGCTGGGCCCGGCACAGGTGCTGGTCAACAATGCCGCCCGCGACGACCGCCATGACTGGCGCGAGGTGACGGCCGAATATTGGGACGAGCGCGCCGCCACCAATATCCGGCACATGTTCTTTGCCATTCAGGCCGTCGCCCCCGACATGATCGAGGCGGGCGGCGGGTCGATCGTGAACATGGCGTCGCTGTCATGGATGATGCCCATGGGCGGCTTTCCGGCCTATGCGACCAGCAAGGCGGCGGTGCACGGGCTGACGCGCAACATGGCGCGCGATCTTGGCCCGTATCGCATCCGGGTGAACACGGTCGTGCCCGGCTGGATCATGACCGAACGCCAGAAAGAGCTGTGGCTGACCCCCGAGGCGATGGAGGCGCATCGCGACCGCCAATGCCTCAAGGACATGATCGAGCCGGTCTATGTCGCGCGCATGGCGGTGTTTCTGGCCTCGGACGACGCGGCGATGTGCACGGCACAGAATTTCATGGTCGAAGGCGGCAGCATCTAGGGGGGAACATGGACAAACGACCCATCGGCGGGACCGGGCTCAAGGTCACGCCCATCTGTTTCGGAACCTCGGGGCTGGGCGACATGCCGGCCACCTATGGCTATTCGGTCGATGAGGATCGCGCCCGGGCCACCGTGACCGCGATCCTGGACGGCCCGGTGAACATGCTCGACACCTCGAACAATTACGGCTTTGGCCGCAGCGAGGAACGCATCGGCGCCATCATCCGCGAACGCGGCGGCCTGCCCGATGGCTTCGTTCTGGCCACCAAGCTGGACCGCGACATGACCAGCGGGCGTTTTGACGCCGACCGCGTCCGCCGCTCGGTCGAGGAAAGCCTGACCCGGCTGGGGCTGGACCGGCTGGATCTGTTGCATCTGCACGATCCCGAATATGCCCGCGATCTGAATGAGATCACCGGCAAGGGCGGCGCGCTGGAAGAGCTTTTCAAGCTCAAGGCCGAGGGGCTGGTCCGCGCGGTCGGGCTGGCCATGGGCCGGATCGACATGATGTTTCCGATCCTGCGCGCCTGGCCCTTTGACGCGCTGGTCAGCCATAATCGCATGACGCTGGTCAACCGTTCGGCGGATGCGATGTTCGACTATGCCCATGGCGCGGGCATGGCAATCCTGAACGCCGCGCCCTTCGCCGGCGGCGTATTGGCCAAGGGCAGCGCCGTCATGCCCCGCCTGACCTATCAGGAAGCCAGCGACGAGGCCCTTGCCGGCATCCGCCGGATCGAGGCGATCTGCGCCGAATATGGCATCGCGCCGGGGGCGGCGGCGTTGCAGTTTTCGATGCGCGACCCGCGCGTGACCTCGACCATCGTGGGGGTCAGCAAGCCCGAGCGCGTCCAGCAGGTGCTGGACTGGGCCTCGGCGCCGATCCCGCAGGCGGCATGGGACGCGCTGGCCGCGTTGCCCCATGACATGACCGACCCCGAGGCCACGCGCACCTATCGCGCCGGCTGACGCGGCGATTATCTGCCCCCGGCGCATCGACATCCGCCGGGGGATGTCCCATGTTAGCGCCGGAACACGGCCCGGGAGGCCAGTCAGAAAAGCGGGAGTACGGATGATGCAGGATCGCGTGAATTACGGGTTGATCGGCTTGGGCACGATGGGGGCGGCGCTGGCGCTGAACATTGCCGAAAAGGGTTATCCCATCGCGGTCTTCAACCGGACCGGTACGGTCACGGATGAATTCATCGCCTCGGCCGGCGATCTGGCCCCGCATCTGACCCCGGCCCATAGCTTGCAGGATCTGGTCGCGGCCATCACGCGTCCGCGCACCATCATCCTGATGGTGCCCGCCGGCCCCGTGGTCGATGCCCAGATCGAGGCGCTGGCGCCCCTGCTGGACGAGGGGGATCTGATCATCGATGCCGGCAATGCCAATTTCACCGATACCGAGCGGCGCACCGCCGGGGCGCGGGATGCGAAATTCGACTTTATCGGTATCGGCGTATCCGGCGGGGAAGAGGGCGCGCGGCATGGCCCCTCGATCATGGCCGGGGGCGAGCCCGCGCATTGGCAGCGCGTCGGCCCCATGCTCGAGGCGATTTCGGCCAAGTACAAGGGCACGCCCTGCGCGGCGCTGATGGGGCAGGGGGGCGCCGGGCATTTCGTCAAGATGGTCCATAACGGTATCGAATATGCCGATATGCAGATGATCGCCGAAACCTATGCCTTGATGCATGACGGGCTGGGCTGGGATGCCGCGGAGGTCGCCGAAACCTTTGAGACCTGGAACAAGGGCACGCTGGCATCCTATCTGGTCGAGATTTCGGGCAAGGTGGCGCGGGCGGTGGATCCGATCTCTGGCGGTCCGATGCTGGACGCCATCCTTGACGCTGCCGGCCAAAAGGGCACCGGCCGCTGGACCGCGATCGAGGCCCAGCAGCTGGGCGTGCCGGTCCCGGTCATCGAGGCCGCGGTGGCCGCGCGCAATATCTCGGCCCGGGTCGATACGCGCGCGCGGGGCGCCGGGGTCTTTGGCGCATTGCCGCATCCGCTGGCCGCAGGCGCGCTGGATCGCGAGGTGATCGAGGGCACGCTGATCGCGGGCAAGATCCTGTGCTATGCGCAGGGCTTCGAGATGCTGGCAAAGGCGGCCGAACAGTTTTCATGGTCGCTGCCCATGGCCACCATCGCCCGGATCTGGCGCGAGGGCTGCATCATCCGGTCGGACATGCTCAATGACATGGCCAGCGCGCTTGAGGCGGCCCCGGACGGGAACCTGATCTTTGCCGAACCCTTTACCGGCATGCTGCGCAAGCATGAGCCCGCGCTGCGCCGGACCGTCATCGCCGCGACTCAGGCGGGCATCGCCGTGCCGGCGCTGTCGGCGGGCCTCTCGTGGTTCGATCTCATGCGCACGCCGCGCATGCCCGCGAACATGATCCAGGCGCAGCGGGACTTTTTCGGCGCGCATGGCTTTCAGCGTCTGGACGGCCGCGACGCCCCGCACGGCCCCTGGGCGCACGGCGCGCAGGGCTGATCCAAGGGGCGCGGCCGGGAGCTGTCCGGTCGCGCCATCCGTGCAGATAGCGCATTGCGGCCCGCCGATGCCGACCCGGTGCGATCCGGTTTGCGGCGGGGCGGATCCGGCGCCGGTCGTGATGCGCCGGTTGTCGCGGGCTTGACCACCCCTCGTTTCCGATCCGCCGCAAAGCGGATCGGGATTTTCCCGCGGGCTTTGGTTCTCCGCCGTTCCGGGGGCGCGCCCCGGACGGCATCTCACACCTTGGTCGCGGCCCCCGCTTGCAGGGCTGCGAAGCGCTGTCGCAGCATGGCCAGTTTCGGCTCGATATAGGCGTCGCAAAACGGCCCCTCGCGGTTGCGGGTGTAATAGTCCCTGAACCGCGCGTCCGAGGCCTTGAAGGCCCGAAAGGGCAGGATTTCGGTCACAAAGCTGCTATCCGTCTGTTCTGCGATCGCGTCGATGATCCGGCGCGCATCCGCGCCATCGGCGGTGTCATGGACATAGACGGCGCTGCGATATTTGCCGCGCATCTTGTGGCGCGAGCTGCTGGAATGGGTGGCCAGATGTACCGCGATCAGATCCTCGAAGGCGATCACGGCCGGATCCCAGGTCACCGCCACCGCCTCGGAAAAGCTGTCATGCGGCGCGTCTGAGGCGATGAAGCCCTGTGAAACCTCAAGCACGCCGCGAAGCGACTGGAACACGGCCTCGGTGCACCAATGGCAGCCGCCGCCAAAACCCGCGCGTTGTTGTTTCATTCCTCAGACCTCGACCGATGGGACGCCGCGCGCCAGCTTGCGCCGCGTCTGATAGCACATGTCGGTCAGGATGGCGGCGCTTTCGATCATCACGACTTTGACAGCATGGCGATGCCCATGCCCGCAAAGGCGGCGGCGATCCGGGTTTGACGCGGGCGTTTTGACCCGCCGCGACGTGAACGCGACTTGGAGGGCTGGGATGTCCCCACGTGACCGGCGTGCATCCCTGCGGGCGTGGAGCGAGAATGCGGCATGCCCGAGGGGCGTATGTGCCCTCACGCCCCGCGCACGAATGCCGCGCAGCGGTCGCCCAGCATCATCGCCGGCGCATTGGTATTGCCGGCATTGATGTCGGGAACGGCGGACATGTCGGCGACGCGCAGTCCCTCGATCCCGCGCACGCGCATCCGCGCGTCCAGAACCGCCATCGGGTCGCCATCGGCCCCCATCCGCGCGGTCGAGGCCGGATGATAATTGGTTTTGACAAAGCGGCGGCAATGCTGGGCCAGCGTTGCATCGTCCAGCGCCGCCGGGTCGGGAATGGCGATCCGCTTGATGCGTTCGGCCAGCGGCCCGGTCTGGAAAGCACGGACAAAGAACCGCTGCCCGGCGATCATCGCGGCCATATCGGTCGGATCCTTCAGAAGGTTCGGACTGACCAGCGGCTTGTCGGCCGGATTGGCCGAGCGCAGCCGCACCTCGCCCCGCGACCGGGGCTTCACGACCACCGTGGTCACGGTCAGGCCATAGGTATCTTCGACAAGGCTTCGCGTGTCGCGGTCCAGATAGACGATGGGCACGCAAAAGGCCTGAATCGTCGGCTCGGCCGTAGGGTCGTCGGGGTTGACGAAGGCGCCGGCCTCGACCCCCGCCGACAGGATCGGACCCGAGCCGAACAGCTTGAATTGCAACCCGTTACGGATCATCCGCCAGCCGACGCCTTGCTTGAAATAGCCATAGGGGCCGTTCGCGGTGGCGATGATCGGCACTTCGGGATGGTCGATCAGGTTCTGCCCGACGCCCGGCAGATCGGCCAGAACCTCAATGCCGTGTTCGCGCAGATGATCCGCCGGGCCGATCCCCGACAGCATCAGCAATTTCGGCGTGATCAGCGCGCCCGAGGTCAAGATCACCTCGCCGCGCGCAAAGCTTTCATGCAGCGTGCCGGCCTTGTCACGCCATTCTACACCGACGGCGCGGCCGTTTTCGATCAGGATCCGCTCGGCCCGCGCCTCAAGGCGCAGGGTCAGGCGCGGATCCCCCTCGATCGGCGACAGAAAGGCATAGGCGGCCGATGAGCGCCGGCCATGCCGGTTCATGAACTGGTAGAATCCCACGCCCCGCTGCGAGGCGCCGTTGAAATCGGGGTTGAATGGTTCGCCCAAGGCCTGCACCGATTGCACGAACCAGCGCGACATCTGGTCGATATGGCCGGGGTCCGAAACCTTCATCTGACCGCCCGCGCCGTGATGTTCGTTCAACAGGCGGTTGTTGTCCTCCATCCCGCGGAAATGCGGCAGGACGGCTTTCCATGACCAGTCGGCGCCATCGTTATTACCGCGCAGCTCGGCGTCCCATGCGTCGTAATCCGACGGGCGCCCGCGCATATAGACCTGCGCATTGACCGACGATCCGCCGCCCAGCACGTTCCCTTGCGGAATGTCATGGGCGCGGCCGTTCAGATGCGGCTGCGGCACGGTTGTGTGATATTCCATGAATTTCGAGCCGTTGATCATCTTGAAGATGCCCGGCGGCATGTCCAGCAGCGGGTGGCGGTTGGAATGCCCGCCCTCAAGCAGCAGGACCCGGCAGCCGCCTTGCGCCACCAGCTGCCCCGCCGCCACGCAGCCGGCCGAGCCGCCGCCGATGACGATATGGTCGAATTCCTCACGCGCCATGGGTGATCCTTTCCTTCGCGGCAATCGGCTGGCGGGGTGATCAGAGGTCGTCGAACGTGCCCCGCACATATTCCCATGCGGCATTCAGATGGGCGTTCAACGCGGCCTCGGCGCCATCGGGATCGCGGTCGCGGATGGCGTGATAAATGTCGGAATGGCGCAGAAAGTTCACCCGGTTGCGTTCGGGCGACCGCTCCATCTTGACCCAATGCGGTTCCAGCCAGCCGGTAAAGGCCTTGTGGATCGACGGCAGGATCGGGTTTTTCGGAATCTCGTAAAGCACGGCGTGAAAGGCCACGTCGGTGCGATAGAAGCTTTCGCTGTCCGGGATCGCGGCTTCATTGGCGGCCAGCGCCAGCTTCAATGCCTCGACATCCGCTTTTCGGGCGTGCTTGGCCGCGTGACGCACCAGCGCCGCCTCAAGCAGGATACGGATGTCGTATAGGCTTTTGACCCCGCCCGATTGCGCCAGCAGAAAGCCCACGACGCCGCTGGCGGCGGCAAGCGCCGCGTCATAGCCGGGGCGGCGGACCACCGGGCGAAAGCGCGGCTTGCATTCGACAAGGCCGCGACTGGCCAGCGTCGCCACCGCCTCGCGGACCACGGTGCGGCTGACGCCGAAGGTTTCGATCAGGTCGCGTTCCGGGGGCAGGGGGCCGCCATCGGGCAGTTCGCCCGCCGCGATGCGCGATTCGATCACCTTGACCACGGCATCGGCGGCACGGCTGCCGGCGGGTTTGCTGGGGGCTGTCTGGGTGGTCATGGGTGGCTCGATTGGTGGGTTTGGTCCGATCATAATGACATACCATAACTTGGCAATATCTATATTTTGGTCCGCGTAAAATTAGTGATGTCGACGTTCTTTGGCGAAAATTCAAAATTTTCTTGACCAATGTCCGATTCGTGTCGTTAATCACCTCAAGTTTTGATCATACCAAAATAAGGCGATGCTCGTGCTGCAAGGACTCACTCAACTCGTGACCGAAGGCCGGCCTGTCGCCGCGCAGATGTTGATCGGCGGCCGCTGGGGCAAGGCCGCGACCGAGGGGCATCAGGTCGAAAACCCCGCCGATGAAAGCATCATCGCCATCACCCCCGCCGGCGACGCCGACACCGCCGCCGAGGCGCTGGCGGCGGCGCGCCGCGCGCAACCGGGCTGGGCCGCGCGTCCGGCGGTCGAACGTGGCCGGGCGGTTCATGCCATTGCCGATGCCGTCCGCGACAATGCTGACCTGCTCGCCCGCATTGTGGTGATGGAACAGGGCAAGCCGCTTGCGCAGGCGCGCGGCGAGGTTGGCGCGACCGAGACCTTTCTGCGCTATGCCGCCGAACAGGCCCGCCGGGTCGAGGGCGAGATCCTGCCCGCCGATGCGCCGGACGAGGAAATCCAGATCCGCCGCCTGCCGCATGGCGTGGTGGTCGGGCTGACCGCCTGGAACTATCCGCTGGCGCTGGCCGCGCGCAAACTTGGGCCGGCGCTGGTCGCGGGCAATGCCTTCATCCTGAAGGCGCATGAATTCACGCCGCTGTCGGGGCTGGCGCTGGCGGCGCTGGCCGAACAGGCGGGTCTGCCGCCGGGGCTGTTCAACGTCGTGACCGGCGACGGGCGCACCTTGGGCCGGGCGCTGGTCGAGGGCGCGGATATGGTCACCATGACCGGCTCGACCCGCGCGGGGCGCGAGATCTATGCGGCGGGCGCGGCGCAGATCAAGAACCTGCGGCTGGAGCTGGGCGGCAAGGCGCCCTTCATCGTGATGGAGGATGCCGATATCGACCGCGCGGTTGAGGCGGCGGTGATCGCGCGTTTCACCAATTGCGGCCAGATCTGCACCTGCAACGAGCGCATGTACCTGCACCGTGCCATTGCCGACGAATTCATGGACAAGTTCACCGTCCGCGCCGCCGCGCTGAGCATCGGCATGCCCCTGACCGATCCCGATCTTGGGCCGAAGGTCAGCGGCGGCGAGGTCGAGAAGGTCGAGGCGCTGACGGCTGCTTCGATCGCCGCCGGGGCCGAGGTTCTGCTGCGCGGCGGGCCGCTGCGCGTAGGGGCCTTTGCGCGCGGTCACTGGATGGCGCCGACGGTGCTGCGGACCGACAGCAATGACCTGCCCGTGATGCGCGACGAGGTTTTTGGCCCGGTCGTGGCCGCGCTGGCCGTCGATGGGTTCGATCAGGCGCTTGCGCTGGCCAATGACAGCGAATTCGGGCTGTCGGCCTATGTCTGGACCCGCGACCAGCGTCGGGTGATGGCCGCCGCCGCGCGGCTGAATTTCGGCGAAATCTACTGCAACCGCGCCAATGGCGAATTGGTGCAGGGGTTCCATTCCGGTTGGGGCCAGTCGGGCCTGGGCGGAGAGGACGGGAAACACGGCTTCGACGGCTATCTGCGCAAGAAGACCATGTATCTCAACTGGGCCTGATCGGGGCTCGACGGCAACGCGGTCCGCAAAGGATCGCTTCTTTGGGAGGAGAAGACATGAAAAGACGTATTCTGATGGGCGCGGTCGCCCTGTCGATGTTGCTGCCGGCCGGAATGGTGCTTGCGCAGGACCTGCCGGCGCTGGCGGTCAAGGACAAATACAAGGTCGGCTTTGCCCAGACCGAAAGCAACAACCCCTGGCGCATCGCCCAGACCAAAAGCTTTCAGGACACTGCCGCGACCTGTGGCTGGGATCTGGTGCTGACCGATGCCGGTGGCTCGGCCGCCAAACAGGTTGCCGATGTCGACAGCATGATCGCGCAAGGCATTGACGTGCTGTTCCTGCCGCCCCGCGAGGAAAGCCCGCTGATCCCCGCCGTCATGCGCGCCAAGGCGGCCGGTATCCCGACCTTCCTGGTCGACCGCTCGGTCGATCCGAATGTGGCGCAGGCCGGGCGCGATTATGTGTCCTTCCTTGGCTCGGATTTCATCGATCAGGGCGGCCGCGCGGCGGACTGGCTGATCAAGAACTTCAAGGGCGACAAGGGCGTTATCGTCGAGCTTGAGGGCACGACCGGATCCTCGCCCGCCAATGACCGCAAAAAGGGCTTTGACGATGCCGTCGCGGCGGATGCCCGCTTTTCCATCGTCGCCAGCCGCTCGGGCGATTTCGCCCGCGACGAGGGCCGCAAGGTCATGGAGACGCTGCTTCAGGCCCATGCGGATGTGAACGTCGTCTATGCCCATAACGATGAAATGGCCATCGGTGCCATTCAGGCGCTGGAAGCTGCCGGCCGCAAGCCGGGCGAGGATGTGACTGTCGTCTCGATCGACGGGACCCGCGATGCGCTTCAGGCGATCATCGACGGCAAGATGGGCGTCACGGTCGAAAGCTCGCCCTTCTTCGGGCCGCTGGCCTGCGACACGATGAAGAAATACGCCGCCGGCGAAAAGATCGAGCCCTGGGTCAAGGTCGAGGATCGCATCTTCACCAAGGAGAATGCCGCCGAGCATATCGGCGAGGCCTATTGATCGCAGCATCGGGCCGGCGCCGCGCATCACTGCGGCATCGGCCCGGTCATCCGACCATCCGCATCCTTACGGCAGGCACATGAGCGATCCTCTTTTGCAGATGACCGGGATTACCAAGGCCTTTGGCGGCGTTCCGGCGCTGTCGGATGCCTCGCTGGTGATCCAGCCGGGCGAAGTCCATACGCTGGTCGGCCAGAACGGTGCCGGCAAATCGACGCTGATCAAGATCCTGACCGGGGTCTATCGCCGCGATGGCGGCACCGTGCGCTGGCAGGGGCGCGAGATCGACCTGAAATCCCCGCGCGAGGCGCAAGAGGCCGGGATCGCCACCATCTATCAGGAACTGACACTGGTGCCGCAGCGCACGGTGATCGAGAATATCGTCCTGGGCTATGAACCCAAGACCCGCCTTGGCATGATCGACTGGCGTGCGGCCGAGGCGCGCACCCGCGATGTGCTGTCGCGCTTTGGCATCGATCTGGACCCGCATCGCGCGCTTGGCAGCTATCCGACCGCGATCCAGCAGCTGGTGGCCATCGGGCGCGCGGCCTCGATGGATGCGCGGCTTCTGATCATGGACGAGCCGACCTCATCGCTGGATGAGCGCGAGGTCGAAGTGCTGTTCGGCGTCATCCGCCAGCTGAAGGCACAGGGCACGGCGGTGATCTATATCAGCCACTTCCTCGACGAGCTGTTCGAGATCTGCGACGGCGCCACCATCCTGCGCGACGGCCGCACCGTCGGCACCGCGCGCATGGCCGATCTGACCAAGCTTGATCTGATCGCCGGCATGCTGGGCCGCAGCGCCGAGGATATTCGCCGCGCCGGCATGACCGAGCTGGCCGGCAGTGGCTCTGCCCAGACCGAGGGCCGCCCGGTGATCGAGGCCGTGGGCCTGTCGACTGGCCACCGCCTGCGCAATCTGGACCTGACGGTCCGCGCGGGTCAGATCGTGGGCCTTGCCGGGCTTTTGGGCTCGGGGCGGACCGAGGCGGCACTGGCGCTTTTCGGCATGGACCCGCTGACCAGCGGCCGGATGGCACTGGACGGGCACCCCGCTGCCATCACCTCGCCCCGCGGGGCAATCGCCGGGGGCATCGGTTTTCTCAGCGAGGACCGCAAGACCGAGGGCATCATCCCCGACCTTTCGGTGCGCGAGAACCTGACCCTTGCCCTGTTGCCGCGCCTGTCGCGCATGGGCGTGATCGACGAGGCGCGCGAACGCCAGATCGTCGAACAGTTCATCCGCGCGCTTGGCATCAAGACCGCGCATATGGACCAGCCGATCCGTCAGCTTTCGGGCGGCAACCAGCAAAAGGTGCTGCTGGGCCGCTGGCTGGCGATCGAACCGCGCTTCCTGATCCTGGACGAGCCGACACGCGGCGTCGATGTCGGCGCGAAACGCGAGATTCAGGCGATCATCCGCGAGCGCGTCGAACAGGGCTGCGCCATCCTGCTGATTTCCTCCGAGTTCGAGGAACTAATCGAGGGCGCTCACGACATCGTGGTCATGCAGGACGGCCGCAGCGTAGCGCGCCTGTCCAATCCCGGCGTGACCGAGGATCAGCTGATCCATGCCATGGCGGCCGGAGGTGCGGCATGAACCTGCGCCTCGACCGGCAATTGACCGGACTACTGGCCGCTCTGGCGGTGCTGATCCTGCTCAACATGGCTGTCACCCCGAATTTCCTGAACATGCAGACGCTGGCCGTGAATGTCAGCCAGGTTGCGACCATCGCCATCGTGGCGCTGGGCATGACGCTGGTCATCGCCTCGGGCGGGATCGACCTTTCGGTCGGCTCGACCATGGCGGTGGCGGGGGCCTTGGCGCCGATCATCTTTCTGTCGGACTGGGCGGTGGGCAGTCCGGGGCTGGGGCTTGCGGCCTCGATCCTGCTGCCGCTGATCGTCGCGGGCTTCTGCGGGCTGTTCAACGGCGTGCTGATCAGCGTCTTCGGCGTGCAGCCGATCATCGCCACGCTGATCCTGTTCATTTCGGGGCGCGGCATCGCGCAGGTGCTGACCAACGGCAATCTGCAGACTTTCCACAACCCATCGTTCACATGGCTGGGCACCGGGCGCATCCTTGGCCTGCCGGTGCAGGGCTGGATCGCGCTGGTCTTGACGTTGGTGCTGGCCTGGACCGTCCGGCGCACGATCTATGGCCGCTATCTGCTGTCGGCGGGCGGCAATGAGCGCGCGGCGATCATGGCGGGCGTGCCGGTGGCGCGGGTCAAGATCGCGACCTATGTCATCGCCGCCGTCCTGGCCGGTCTTGCCGGGCTGATTGTCGTCGCGATCAATTCGGCCTCGGACGCCGCGCGGATCGGTCAGTTGATGGAATTAGACGCCATTGCCGCCGCCATTGTCGGCGGGGCCGCGCTGGCCGGTGGACGCGCGCCGATCCTTGGCACGCTGCTGGGCGCCGTCTTCATTCAGTTGATGGGCTATACGCTGATCGCCAACGGCATCTCGGACGAGATGACGCTGATTGTGACGGCGGTGATCATCGCCGTGGCCGTCTGGCTGCAACGCGGGCGGAGGGCGTGATGAAAAAGCTGTTGGGGGATGGCCATGTCGCCGTCTGGGTCGCGCTTGTCCTGCTGATCGTCTTTGGCACGCTGCGCTACGACAATTTTGCCTCGGCTTATAACCTGTCGTCGTTTCTGGGCTATAACTCGATGTTCGTGCTGATCTCGGTCGGCATGTGTCTGGTGATCATGACCGGGGGGATCGATCTGTCGGTTGGCACGGTTGCCGCGCTGGCCAGCGTGGTCGCGGCCCAGCTTTCGCCGCATGGGCTGATCGTCGCGCTGCCTGCGGGCCTTGCCGCCGGGCTGGCGGCGGGGGCGCTGAACGCGGGCATGATCTCGGGACTGCGGCTGCCGCCCTTTATGGCGACGCTGGCCACGATGCTGGCGGCCAAGGGCGTGGCGCTGCGGCTGTCGGACAACCGCACCGTGCCGGTGGATTGGGCCAGCGACTTCACCAAGCTTGGCATGAACAAGGTCGGCGCGGTCCTGCCCTGGACCATGCTGATCGCGCTGGTCGTCGTCGTCATCGCCTGGGTGATCGTCGAGCGCACGTCGCTGGGCCGCACCGTGCTGGCCATCGGCGGCAATGCCGAGGCCGCGCATCTGATGGGCCTGAAAACCCGCCGGGCCGAAATCTTTGTCTATGTGTTCTCAGGCGCCTGCGCCGGGCTTGCCGGGGTGTTCCTCGCCTCGGGCTATGGCGCGGGCCAGCCGCTTGAAGGCGCGGGCTGGGAACTGGCCGCCATCGCCGCGGTGGTCGTCGGCGGCACGCTCTTGACCGGCGGCATGGGATCGGTTCCCGCGACCGTCGCCGGGGCGCTTCTGTTCGGCGTGGTCTTCAATCTTCTGAACTTCGAGAACGGGCGTGGCACCATCAGCCTGTCTGCCCATTGGCAGTCGGTCATTCGCGGCCTGTTCCTGCTTGTCGTCATCCTGTTGCAGGTCCGCTTGGCGCGGCCCGCCGCCAAGAAATGAGGTCATCATGCCCCGCATCACCGATCTTGAAGCCCGGCTGTTTCGCGTCCCGCTGCCCGAGGTGATGTCGGACGCCAAGCATGGCGATCACACCCATTTCGAACTTGTCACGGTGACGATCACCACCGAGGACGGGCACCGCGGCACCGGCTATACCTATACCGGCGGCTTTGGCGGGCGCGCCATTCTGGCCATGGTGAACCACGACCTGCGGCCCTTCCTGCTGGGCAAGGACGCAACCGGCATCGATGCGCTTTACGACGCGATGCAATGGCGCGTCCATTACGTCGCGCGGGGCGGGATTGCTTCCTTTGCGATCTCGGCCATCGACATCGCCCTGTGGGATCTGCGCGGACAGCGCGAAGGTCAGGCCCTGTGGCGCATGGCCGGGGGTGCGTCGAACCGCAGCCGCGCCTATCGCGGGGCGATTGACCTGAACTTCTCGCTGGAACGCTTGCTCGCCAATGTTCAAGGTTTCATCGACGAGGGCTATCAGGCGGTCAAGATCAAGGTCGGCCAGCCCGACATGCGCGACGATTTCCGCCGGGCCGAGGCGGTGCGCGATCTGCTTGGGCCCGACCGCGCCTTTATGGTCGATGCCAATTACGGCTGGTCGGTCGATCAGGCCATCACCGCCGCGCGCGGCTTTGCGCCCCTGAACCTTCTGTGGTTCGAGGAGCCGACCATTCCCGACGATTATCAGGGTTATGCCCGCATCCACGCTGAAACCGGCGTGCCGCTGGCCATGGGCGAGAACCTGCATACGATCCACGAATTCGAATATGCGGTGGCCCAGTCGCGCTGCGCCTATCTGCAACCCGATGCGTCCAATTGCGGCGGTATCACCGGCTGGCTGCGTGCGGCGCGGCTTTGCGCCGAACACGGCATTCCGGTCTGTTCGCACGGGATGCAGGAACTGCATGTCAGTCTGGTCGGCGCACAGCCAAATGCCGGCTGGGTCGAGGTGCATTCCTTCCCCATCGATCAATATACCACCCGTCCGCTGGTGCTGGACGGTCTCCATTGCATCGCCCCCGACACCCCCGGCACCGGCGTCGCCTTCGACTGGTCGCGCCTCGCGCCCTTTGCCATCCACTCCTGAAAGGACCCGATCCATGACCCATCCCGCCGCATTCTATCGCGGTGACCGGCATTTTGCCGTCGGCACCATGCCCGCGCGCCAGCCCGGCCCCGGCGAGGTCGCAATCGACGTGGCCTATGTCGGCATCTGCGGCACCGACCTGCATGTGTTTCACGGCAATATGGATGCCCGCGTCGGCAAGAACCGCGTCATCGGGCATGAGATGTCAGGCACCGTGGCCGAGGTCGGCCCGGACGCGGGCGACTTCGTCCCCGGCGAGCGGGTCGTCGTGCGCCCGCTGCATCCCTGCGGCAGCTGCCCGACCTGCAAGGCGGGTCACGCCCATATCTGTCAGAACCTGAAATTCCTTGGCCTCGATACCGATGGCGCGATGCAGGGGCGCTGGATCGTCCCGGCCTTTACGCTGCATCGCCTGCCCGAGGGCCTGTCGCTTGAGGTGGCGGCTCTGGTCGAGCCGCTGGCCGTCGCCGTTCATGACGTGCGCCGCGCGAGGCTCAAGGCGGGCGAAACCGTGCTGGTCATCGGGGGCGGCCCCATCGGCATGCTGATCGCCATGGTCGCGCAGGCCGAAGGCGCAAACGTCATCCTGTCCGAGATCAACCAGAACCGTCTGGACATGGCCGCCGCCATGGGGGTCGAGGGGCTGAACCCGCGCGAGGTGAATGTGGCCGAGGCGGTGCATGAGCGCACCGGCGGCGCCGGCGCCGATGTCGTCTTCGAGGTCTCGGGCACCCAGCCCGGCGTCGATCTGATGACCGATGCGGTGCGCGCGCGCGGCCGCATCGTCATGGTCGCCATTCACGCGAAAAAGGCTGAGGTCGATCTGTTTCGCTTTTTCTGGCGCGAGGTCGAGATGCTGGGTGCCCGCGTCTATGAACCCCAGGATTACGACCGCGCCATCGCCATGCTGGCCGAAGGCCTGCCGGTCGGCCGCCTGATCACCGACCGCTATCCGCTGGCCGAGGTGCAGGCCGCGTTCGAGGCGCTGGACGGCAACCCCACGGCAATGAAGACACTGATCCAGATCGGAGGTGCCGCATGACCCTGTTTGACCTGACCGGCAAGACCGCCCTTGTGACCGGCGCGCGGCGCGGCATCGGTGCCGGCATGGCGCTGGCACTGGCCCGTGCGGGCGCTGACATCATCGGCGCCTCGGCCAGCATGGCGGCGGACGGGGGCGAGGTCGGCGCGCAGATCCGCGCGCTTGGCCGCAGCTTTACGGGCCACTCGGTCGATTTTTCGGACCGTGCGGCGCTGAAAGCCTTTGCCGCCGGGATGGAGTCCCAACCCATCGACATCCTCGTCAACAATGCGGGCACCATCAAGCGCATGCCCGCCGCCGACCACCCCGAGGAATGGTGGGACGAGGTGATCGAGACCAACCTGTCCGCGCAGTTCTTGCTGAGCCAGGCGGTCGGGCGCGGCATGATCGCGCGCGGGCGCGGTGGCAAGGTGATCTTTACCGCCTCGCTTCTGACCTTTCAGGGCGGGATCAACGTGCCGGGCTATGCCGCCTCCAAGGGCGCGGTCGGGCAGCTGACCATGGCGCTGTCGAATGAATGGGCCGCGCATGACATTCAGGTCAATGCCATCGCGCCCGGCTATATCGCCACCGACAATACCGAGGCGCTGCGCAACGATCCCGACCGATCCGCGGCGATCCTCGCGCGCATCCCCGCGGGCCGTTGGGGGCGCCCCGAGGATTTTGCCGGCCCGATCGTCTTCCTGTCCAGCGCGGCCTCGGATTACATGACCGGCGCGATCCTGACGGTGGATGGCGGCTGGATGGGGCGGTAACTCGCCGCCGGACGAGGGATCCAGGGCGTTTTCGGCCAGCTTTTCGATCCTGTTCGAGTGCCAGAGGGTTACGGATGATTGCGATTTGCGTGCCATTTTGTGCTGGGACAGGATTCGCCTTGTGAGCCCCGTATGATAGCCGGCCCGTTCTCTGGCAGGTGTCAGGCTGTGAACGTGCCGTTCGAATGGTTCGAAACCGGGCCGCTTTGGTATTACAGGCAAAATCTTGAAGCCACCAAAGGCGTGGACGGCCCGGGGATAACCCGGGCTGTCCGCTTCACGATGGCCTTGGGGAAGGCGTGCGGCCGAACCCGTTCCGTGCCATGCTGACCGCGCGCTTTGCACCTGTCGGGATCTGATTGAGTCGGGAAGCCCACCGGTCTCTGGTCGCCGCTGGATGAAAGCCCCGCGGCGGGTCGCCGTCACTGATGCCTACAGGCGGCCGCGACAAGGTCAGCACGAAGCTGTCGCGCCGCGCCAAACCACGCCGCGCCTACGCTTTCGTCCGTTCCGAACGCGGATCGTAGAGGGGTTTCAGCGACGCCTCTGCCGCGAAGCGGGTGCCCGCCACCTCGATCTCGTAATGCGATGCCAGCACCGAGGCCGCGTCCTCCCCCGCGCAGGCGAGGTAGCCAAGGCCGATGGCCCCGCCGAGCGTATGTCCGTAACTGCCCGAGGTCAGATGACCGACGATCCGACCGTCGCGCAGGATCGGTTCGGCGTGATAAAGCAGCGGCTCGGGATCGGTGAGGCGGAATTGCAGCATCCGGCTGGTCAACCCTTCCGTTTTCTTGCGCAGAACCGCGTCGCGGCCGATGAAATCGGGCTTTTCGGTCTTTACCGCAAAGCCGAGACCGGCTTCGAGGACGTGGTCCTCTTCGGTGATGTCATGGCCGAAATGGCGGAAGCCCTTTTCGATGCGGCAGGAATCCATCGCGTGCAGGCCGCAGAGCCTGAGATCGAAAGCTGCGCCGGCATCCAGCAGGGTTTCGAGAACATGCGCCCCCTGATCGGTGGGCATGTAAATTTCCCAGCCCAGTTCGCCGACGTATGAGACGCGATGCGCACGGGCCTGGCCCAGCCCGATGTCGATGCCCTGCGCGGTGCCAAAGGGATGCGCCTCGTTCGACCAGTCGTGCCAAGGGGCCGCTGCCTGCATCAGCTCACGCGCCCTTGGCCCCATGACGGCGAGGACCCCTTCGGAGGCGGTGACGTCGATCAGTGAAACGGCATGGTCGCCCCGGTGGCGCGTCAGCCAGCTGAGATCGCGCACCGTCGTGGCGGCGGGGGTGACGACCAGATAGCGCGTCTCGGACAGGCGGGTGACGGTCACGTCGGCCTCGATGCCGCCGCGATCGTTGAGGAACTGGGTATAGACGATCTTGCCGGCCGGCACCGCCATTTCGGCGCCGCAGACGTAATTGAGAAAGCGTTCGGCGTTGCGGCCGTCGACGATGATCTTGCCAAAGGAGGTCATGTCGTAAAGGCCGACATTTTCACGGATCGCGCGATGTTCGGCGGCTGAATTGTCGAACCAGTTCTGCCGTTTCCAGGAATAGGCATAGACCGCGTCCTGACCCTTGCCGGCGAACCAGTTCGGGCGTTCCCAGCCGGCGGTTTCACCAAAGACCGCGCCGCGTGCGGCAAGCATTTCGTGAAAGGGCGCGCGCCGCACGCCGCGCGCCGTGGCCTTTTGGCGATAGGGGAAATGATCGGCGTAAAGCAGGCCCAGCGTCTCTTTCGCGCGCTCTACCAGATAGGTGCGGTTGCCCATGAAGGGCTGCATGCGGCGGATGTCGACATCCGATAGATCAAAGGGCGGATAGCCATGTTCCATCCAATGCGCCAATGCCATGCCAGCCCCGCCGGAGGATTGGATGCCCACGGAATTGAAGCCGGCGGCGACGAAATAGCCGGCGATCTCGGGGGCCTCGCCGAGGTGATAGGCGTCGTCGGGGGTGAAGCTTTCGGGACCGTTGAAGAAGGTGTGGATCCCGGTGCTTTCCAACAGCGGCACACGGGTCACGGCCTTTTCGAGGATCGGCTCGAAATGCTCGAAATCCTCGGGCAACTGGTCGAAGCAGAAATCCTCCGGGATGCCGTGCATGCCCCAGGGCTTGGAGACCGGCTCGAAGGCGCCGAGAAGGATCTTGCCGGCATCCTCTTTGTAATAGGCGCATTCGTCGGGCACGCGCAGCACCGGAAGGCGGGCAAGGCCGGGAATGTTTTCGGTGACGATATAGAAGTGCTCGCAGGCCTGTAGCGGAATGTTCACCCCATTGCGGCGGCCGAGCTCGGCGGCCCACATGCCGGCACAGTTCACCACGAAATCGGTGGCGATGGTGCCGCGCTCGCCTGTTTCGACGGACTGCCACTCGATGCCAGAGACCGCGCGCCGGCCGCCCCGAAGCGTCTCGGTGACGGTGGTGACCTTGACGTTTTCGCGGATATGGGCGCCGCGCATCCGGGCCCCCTTGGCCAGCGCCAGCGCGATATTGGCCGGATCGCCCTGACCATCCTTTGGCAGATAGACGGCCCCGGCAAATCCGTCGGTGTTCAGATGCGGATAGAGCGCTTTCAGATCCGTTTCACCCAAGGGTTCGACCTCGACCCCGAAGGCGCGGGCCATCGAGGCCTGACGATAGATTTCTTCGCGGCGTTCCCCGGTCAGGGCCATGGTGATCGAGCCGTTGCGGCGAAAGCCGGTGGCGACGCCGGTCTCGGCTTCGAGTTCGCCGTAAAGCTCCTGCGAATACTTGCTGAGCCGGGTCATGTTGCGCGAGGCGCGAAGCTGGGCGATCAGCCCGGCGGCGTGCCAGGTCGTGCCCGAGGTAAGCTGTTTGCGTTCAAGCAGGACCACGTCCTTCCAGCCGAGCTTGGCGAGGTGATAGGCAACCGAGCAGCCGGCGATGCCGCCGCCGATGATGACGGCGCTGGCGTGTTTCGGAAGGGAAATGGTCATGTCGGGGTTCTCCTGGGGCGGATATCGGGCAAGGGTGGGACCTGCGCTTGCCGGTAAAGCGTCAGGGCGGGGGACAGGTCGGGCGGGCGATCAGCCCGAGGGGGCCGCACGGAACAGCGCCTCGCGCGCGGCAACCACCTCGGGGTCGTTTGCCCGGTGACAGGCTACGGCGTGACCCTCGCCGGTATCGGCCAGCGGCGGCGCGTCCTGGCGACAGCGGTCCTGCGCATGGGCACAGCGCCCGGCGAAGCGACAGCCCGAGGGCGGCGCGATCGGGCTGGGCGGGTCGCCGATAAGCCGGATCCGGCTGTCGGTGCCGCCAATGGCATGGGGCGAGGGGACCGCCGAGATCAGGGCGTGGGTGTAGGGATGCGATGGCCGGGTAAAGATCTGTCGGCGGGTGCCGGTCTCGACGATCTGGCCCAGATACATCACCGCGATCCGGTCGCAGAGATGCTGCACCACCGCGAGATCATGGCTGATGAACAGATAGGACAGGCCGAGATCCCGCTTGAGCCGGGCCAGCAGGTTCAGGATCTGCGCCTGAATCGCCACATCGAGGGCCGAGACAGGTTCGTCGCAGATGATGAGGCGCGGCCGCGAGGCAAGGGCGCGGGCAACGCCGATCCGCTGGCGCTGGCCACCCGAGAACTGGTGCGGGAACAGCTCTTTCTGGTCGGGGCGCAGACCGACGAGGGCGAATAGCTCGTCGACGCGGGCGGCGCGTTCGGCGGGTGAGCCGACCTTCAGCAGGTCGAGCGGGCGGCGCACGATGGCCCCGGCTCGTTCGCGGGGATTGAGCGAGGCATAGGGGTCCTGGAAAACCACCTGCACGTCGCGCCGCGCCGCTTTCAGCGCCTCGCCTTCGATCCTTGTGATGTCCTGGCCGTTCAGCCGGATCGTTCCGGCCGTGATGTCGTTCAGCCGCGCACAGGCCAGCGCGGCGGTGGTCTTGCCCGAGCCGCTTTCGCCGACAAGGCCGAAGGCGACCCCGGGGGGCAGCACGAAGGAAACGCCATCGACGGCGTGAACCTTGCCGCCGCCGGCAATCGGGTAGTGCACCTTGAGGTCGGTCACTTCGAGAATGTTCTGGGCGCCGTTCATGCCGTGGCCTCCGTTTCCAGCCAGCAGGCCGCGGCGCGGCCATCGCCGACCGTCGTCAGCAGCGGGTTTTCGGTCCGGCAGCGGGCCATGGCGTGGGCGCAGCGCGGGGCGAAGGCGCAGCCGGGGCGGTTCAGTTCCCACGGAGAGGGAACGACGCCGGGGATCTCGAAAAGCGGTGCGGGCTGGTCCTCGGGCGGCATGTGCAGGCGCGGGATGCAGGAGACGAGGCCGCGCGTATAGGGGTGGCGCGGGTCGCGGATGAAATCGGCGACCGGCCCCGCCTCGATCTTGCGGCCGGCATACATCACCATGACGCGGTTGGTCATCTGCGCGACGACGCCGATGTCATGGGTGATAAGGATGATCGCGGCGCCGATCCTTTGCTTGAGTTCCTGAAACAGGTCGAAAACCTGTGCCTGCACCGTCACGTCCAGTGCGGTCGTCGGCTCGTCCGCGATCAAAAGCTTGGGTTCGCAGACCAGCGCGATGGCGATCATCACCCGCTGGCGCATGCCCCCCGAAAGCTGGTGCGGAAAGTCATGCGCGCGTTTGTCGGGCGAGGGGATGCCGACAAGATCGAGCATCTCGACCGCGCGCGCCCAGGCCTTGGCGGGGCTCAGGCCAAAGTGAACGCGGGCGGTTTCGGCGATCTGTTCGCCGATGGTATAGACCGGGTTGAGCGAGGTCATCGGTTCCTGAAACACCATCGAGATGTCGTTGCCGCGCACCTCGTTCAGACGGCGTTCGCCGGCCTGCACGAGGTCCTCGCCCTCAAAGAGGATCTGGCCCTTTGAGATCCGGCCCGGCGGGCTGGGCACCAGGCCCAGCAGCGACAGGGCGGTGATCGACTTGCCGCAGCCGGATTCACCGACGATGCCCAGCGTGTCGCCATGGTCGAGATCGAAAGAGAGGTCGCGCACCACCGGGATATCTTCGCCTTCGGTGCGGAAGGTGATCTCGAGGTTGCGGACCGAAAGAAGCTTGTGGCCGGTCATCAGCGCTGTCTCAGCTTGGGGTTGAAGGCATCGTTCAGGCCGTCCCCGATCAGGCTGATCGCAAGCACGGTCAGAAAGATGCAGAGGCCGGGAAAGGTGACGCCCCATGAGCTGTCGAGGATATAGGGGCGGTTGTCGCCGATCATGCGGCCCCAGCTGGTGGCATTGGGATCCGAGAGACCGAGAAAGGAGAGACCGGCCTCGAACAGGATCGCGGTGCCGATGCTGAGCGCGGCGACCACGATCAGCGGCGGCGCGGCGTTGGGCAGGATCACCCGCCAGATCAGCCGGGCGTTTCCGGCGCCGATGGAGCGCTCGGCTTTCACGAATTCCATCTCGCGCAAGCGCATGAACTCGGCGCGGGTCAGGCGGGCGGTCGAGGTCCAGGAGACGACGCCGATGGCGACGGCGATGTTGATCAGCGAGGGCGAGAACAGCATGACCACCACCATCGCGAAAAGCAGGTTCGGCAGCACCTGAAAGAATTCGGTGATGCGCATCAGCACGTCATCGACCGTGCCGCCGAAATAGCCCGCAAGCGCGCCGACGGTGATGCCGATCAGCACGGTCAGCAGGGCGGCGGCAAGGCCCACGGTCAGCGTCACCCGGCCGCCATTGATAAGACCGGCCAGCAGGTCGCGGCCGAGATAGTCGGTGCCAAGCAGGTATTCGGATTCGCCGGGCGGGGTCAGCGGCATCCAGACCATCTCGCGCGGGGGGACGGTATAGACATATGGGCCGAACACCGAGACGAGGACGATCACGGCGATGATCGCAAGACCGAAAAGTGCCGAATGGTTCTGCCGGAACATGCGCCAGGATTGCAGGCCCGGAGAGACGGCTTCGGGCGCGGCGGGGGGATTGGTCGGGGGGGCGGTCATCGGGCTTTGATCCTTGGGTCGACGCGGCGATAGACAAAATCGGTGACGAGGTTCATCACCACCACCATCAGCGCGGAAAAGAACAGGATGCCGAGCAGGGTCGGCGTGTCGCGGCGCAGGATCGATTCAAAGGCCAAAGTGCCAAGGCCCGGCCAGGCAAAGACCGTCTCGACCAGCACGGCGCCCGAGATCACCTGCCCGAATTGCAGGCCGGCAAAGGTGACCACGGGCAGGATCGCGTTGCGCAGGGCGTGCTTGTAGATGACCATGCGCCTGGGCAGCCCCTTGGCGCGCGCGGTGCGGATATAGTCCGAGCCAAGCACTTCCAGCATGCTGGTGCGCGAAAGACGCGAATAGAAGGCCAGATAGATCAGCGCCAGTGTCAGCGCCGGCAGCACGAGGTGGTGCAGCACGTCGAGGATGTGAAAGAGGCCGGTGCCATCCGAGTCCGGGCTCGACATCCCCGAGATCGGTAGCAGCGGGACCGAGACCGACAGCATCAGGATCAGCATGATCCCCACCCAGAAGACCGGCGCCGAGAAGCCGGCAAGCGAGATCACCGTCACCAGATGGCTGAGCACCGAGCGGCGGCGCTGGGCGGAAAACACGCCCAGAACGGTGCCAAGGACGATCGCGGAAAAGAGCGCGGTCGTCACCAGCAGGATCGTCGGGCCGATGCGCTCGGCGATCAGCGCGGTGACCGGCTGGTCGTAATAGAGTGAATGCCCGAAATCGCCCTGTGCGATGCGGCCGAGATAGGTGCCGAGCTGCACATAGAGTGGCTGGTCGAGGCCAAAGCGGGTGCGCAGGTCGGCGATCTGTTCGGGCGTGGCACCGCCCATTTCGCCGACCAGAGCCTCGACCGGGTCGCCGGGAGCAATGTGGATGAGCGTGAAGTTCAGCGCCAGCACCGCCACGATCAGCAGCAGGGCGTTCAGGAATTTGCGCAGGGGTCCCTTGAACACGGGCAATCCTTTCGAAGGGGTTGCCTGGCCGGCCCATACGGGCCGGCGATTGGCGGATCACTTGTCGAGATAGACGTCGTAAAAGGGCGACAGCGCACCGAAGGGCGAGTCGGGCAGGTTCGCCACGCCATCGCGATAGACGGTCGCCGAATAGTCCTGCGGCATGTAGATAAAGACGAGGTCTTCCTGAACCTTGCGCTGGATATCGGCATAGAGCGCCTTGCGCCTGGCCGTGTCGGTTTCGACCGCGGCGGCGTCAAGCAATGTGTCGAGCTCGGGGTTGCAGTAACCTTGGGTGTTCGACCAGATCACGTTCTTGATGTTGTCGCATTCAAAGTGACGATGCACGCCGATGGTGGGGTCGGGATAGTTGAATGAACCGTTCATCGTGGCATCGTAATCCCAGCTCGATACCCGATTGACCCAGGTGCCAAAGTCGGGCGACTTGCGCAGTTCGACATTGATCTTGAGCTTGGCAAGCTGGGCCTGAATGTATTCGGCCATCGGCACATGGGCGGCGGCCGCCCAGCCCGGCACGTCCAGCACAAATGAAAAGCGCGAGCCATCGGCGCCAACCGGGTAGCCGGCGGCGTCGAGCATCGCGGCCGCCTTTTCCATGTCGGGTTCATAGATCGGAACATCGGCCGAATAGAACCGGTTGCCGGTGTGCAGCGGCCCGGTGCCGGGAACGGTGCGGCCGCCGAAGATCACCTTGGCAAGAAATCCCGTATCGATGGCATGGGCCAGCGCCTCGCGCACCTCGCGCTTGGAGAACGGCTCTTTGCGCAGGTTCATCTCAAGATAGTGGACATAGCCGATGGCCTCATAGCCGTCGGTCGTCACATTCGTGCCCTTGGCCTTTTCAAGCCGCGAGGCGTCGGTCGGACGGATGCCGGCAAAGGGCGCATAATCGATTTCGCCCTTTTCCAGCATCAGCACGGTGGTCAGCAGATCCTTGACCACCGGGAAGACGATCTTGTCGAGATGCGGCTTGCCCTCGATGAAAAAGTCCGGGTTCTTGACCAGCACCAGACGCTCGGCCGGGTTGTTTTCCTGAACCTTGAAGGGACCCGAGCCGACCACGTCATCCATGTTGCGCGGATGGGTCTTGATGTCCTGGCCATCGCCATAAATGTGCTTGGGCAGGATCGGCATCAGCAGCGGCTGAAGCGAATAGAGCAGGCCGGGAACCGGCTTGGCGAGGTGAAGGACGACCTTGTCGGGCGCGGGCACCTCGATGCTTTCGACATTGCCGAACATCGCGCCGCCAAAGGAGTGGTTGGCCCGGACGGTCTCAAGCGAGAATTTCACGTCCTCGCCTGTGATCGGCTGGCCATCGTGAAACCTGGCACCGTCCACCAGATCGAAGGTCACGGTGAGCTGGTCGTCAGAGACCTGCCAGCTGTCGGCGAGATAGGGCTGGACCACAAAGTCCTTTCCGACCGTCACCAGACCCGCAAAGATCTGCGAACCCGGCGCCCCGGTGGCAGAGCCGGACTGCACCGCGGGGTTCAGCGTGCGGTAGCCGGTGGTGAAGGAATTCAGGGTGCCGCCATCCTTAGGGTCGGCCTGTGCGACATGCACGAGGCTGGTGGCGGCGACCAGCGCCACGGGCGCGGCTCTGGTAAGTCGTCTGACCAGTCGTTCAAGCATTTTCTGTTTCCCTGTTGGCAGCCGAATGATTCACAGAAGTGAAATTTTCGATTCAATTTTTCACAGCTTGTCAGTACAGCGAAATAATGCAACAAAATTTTCACCTATCCAGAAATCTGCCGGGTGAAAGAAGATGAGTCCGAAAACGGCAAGCAGAAAGAACCTGGCCATTGCCGTTGGGCACGCGGCCAGCCCGAACCATCCGGTCGGGCGCCAGATCCGCGAACTGCGCCGCTCTCGCGGGTTGACCTTGACCGATGTGGCCAATGCCATCGGCCGTTCGGTTGGACATCTCAGCGAGCTGGAGCGCGGGGTCACTCCGATCACGCTCGACACGCTCGACAAGATTGCCCGCACGCTGGACGTTTCGATCAGCTGGTTCTTCTCGGCGGCCTCGGCCGAGGAACTGCCCGAAAGCAAGTTCGTGGTGCGCCGGGGCGCGCGGCGCGAGATCAACCTCAGCCGCTCGGGCGTGCGCGAGGAACTGCTTTCGCCGCACCTGACCGGCGGTCTGGAGATGGTGCTGACCACCTTTGCCCCCGGTGCCGGCACCGGCGAGGGGGGGCGGATGCGCCGGGGCGAAGAGGGCGGATATGTCGTGTCCGGCCAGCTTGAGCTGCGCATCGACGACCAGACCATCCTGCTTGAGGCCGGGGACAGCTTTCAGATGACCGAGATCGGCCGCCACTGGTGCCACAATCCGGGGGCGGTGGATGCGGTGATCGTCTGGTCCTTCAAATCGGCGAATTACTGACCACGCAAAGGGGGTTGCCATGTCCGAAATCACCGTTTTCACCGCCCGCAAGATCGTCACCATGAACGCGCCGATGCCCGAGGCGACGGCGGTGGCGGTGCGGGACGGCCGGATCGTCGAGGTCGGCAGCCTTGAGACGCTGAAGCCCTGGCTCGACGGTCACCCGCACCGGATCGACCGACAGTTCGAAAACCATGTGCTGATGCCCGGCTTTATCGATCCGCATTTGCACCCGACGCTGGGGGCGGTGCTGCTGCCCTGTCATTTCATCACCGCGATGGAATGGAAGCTGCCCGACCGCATCTGCGCTCCGGTGACCACGCATGCGGCCTATCTTGCCCGGCTGGCCGAGATCGTCGCGGGCGAGGGCGCGGCAGAAGAGATCGTGGTGACATGGGGGTTCCACCGCATCTGGCACGGCAATGTCGACCGGACCGCCCTGAACGCGGTGTCCGGCGACAAGCCCATCTTTGTCTGGCAGCGGTCATTTCACGAGATCATCGCCAATGACGCGGCCATCGAATGGATGGGCGTCGCGCGCGCCGATCTGGAACGGCATCCCCAGATCGACCTTGAGACGGGGCGGTTCTTCGAGACCGGCCTGGCGGTCGCCGCGCAGGCGATGAACCGGGTGCTGCTCAGCCCCGAGCGTTATGGGCGCGGGTTGGAGCTGGTCAAGCGGACGGTGCATCTGGGCGGGCATACGACGATTGGTGAACTGGCCTATCCGCTGATGAACGACGCGATGGAATGGCGGGTGCTGAGCCACACGCTTGACCGCGAGGACACGCCCTTTCGCACGAAAATGGTACCGCGCGGCGTGCAACGGGGCGATTTCACATGCACCCCCGAGGATGACCTGAAAAGCATCGAGGCCTATGCCGAACGCAACACCGACAGGCTGTTCTTTGGCCGGAACGTCAAGCTGTTCACCGATGGCGGCTTCTTCGCAGAGCTGATGCAGATGCGCGAGCCGGGTTTCATCGACGGGCACCACGGCGAGTGGCTGATGGCGCCGGAAGCCTTTGAAACCTATGCGCGGGCGCTTTGGCTGGCGGGCAAACAGATCCATGTGCATTGCACCGGGGATATGGGGCTGGAACTGGCGCTCGACGTGCTGCAGAGGTTGCAGGACGAGAAGCCGCGCTTCAACCACCGCTTTACCATCGAGCATTTCGGCGTCTCGAACCCGGAACAGGTGCGGCGGATCAGCGATCTGGGTGCCATCGTTTCGGCGAATGTCTATTATGTGCACGAGCTGGGCGAAGCCTATTGGAAAGAGTCCATCGGCTATGAACGCGCCAGCCAGATGGCGCGGCTCGGCGCGCTTGAGCGGGCTGGGATTCCGTTTGCGCTGCATTCCGACTTTACCATGGCCCCGGCGATGCCGCTCAATTCCGCCTGGGTCGCGGTCAACCGGATCGCCGAATCCGGGGCGGTGATGTGCCCGCAAGAGCGGGTTTCCGTCGAAGCGGCGATGCGGGCGATCACCATCGATGCAGCCTATATTCTGGGCATGGAGGACGAGGTCGGCTCGATCCGAAGCGGGAAAAAGGCCGATTTCACCGTGCTCGAACAGGATCCCTTTGAGGTGGCGCCGGAAGCGCTGCGCGACATCCCGATCTGGGGCACGGTCTTCGAAGGGCGGCCATTCCCGATCGCGCGATGAGCGGGCGCATCCCGGTCACCGTGCTGTCGGGATATCTCGGCGCCGGAAAGACGACGATCCTCAATCGGGTTCTGGCCGGGGCGGGGGATCAGCGGCTCGCGGTGCTGGTGAACGATTTCGGCCCGATCAATATCGATGCCGCGCTGGTGCGTCAGCGTGGCCGGGACGTGATGGAACTCAGCAACGGCTGCGTCTGTTGCACCATCGGCGACGATCTTGGCGAAACGCTTAGCGCCATCGCGGCACGCCCCGCGCCGCCTGACCGCGTCCTGATCGAGGCGAGCGGCGTGGCGGAACCGGCGCGGATCGCCATGTCCGCCGGGCACTGGCCGGGCTTTGAGCTTGACGCCGTGCTGGTCGCCGCGGATGCCGAGACGATCCGCCGCCGGGCCGCGGACAAGTTCGTCGGCCAACTGGTTCGGAACCAGCTCGACCGCGCGGATATCGTGCTGCTGACCAAGACCGATCTTTGCGCACCTGACGCGGTCCGCGCGACCGAAGCCTGGCTTCACGCCCGCAAAAAGGGCGCCCGTGTGGCGCGCATCGTGCAGGGGCGCGTGCCGGCCTCTCTGCTCTTCACCGGCGGCATTCCCGCGCCCGGCGGTGCCGGTCCCGCCCCGCCTCGGGTCCAGCCGGGTTTCACGACCCGGATCTGGCACCCCGGGCGGCCTGTCGACCTTGCCCGCCTCGAAGCCGCCTTCGCGAGCCTGCCCGAGAGCGTTCACCGCGCCAAGGGTTTCGTCATCGACGCGGCGACCGGATCTGCGGCGCTGATCCAATGCGTTGGCCGCCGCGTCAAGGTGACGCCGGCGACCGAGGGCGCCCCCGGCGTGGTCTTCATCGCCTTCGGGGATCCTGCCCCGCTCGAGGCCTTCTGCGCGGGGCTTGATGCGGCTCTTGTCCCATCTGCCGTGTAGATGTGCGGTTCCGCCTCTATCCCGCTGTCCCCGGATTTGAAGGCGCTGATCGACATTCTTCCGCTCGACAACCTGACCTTCCTTGTTACAGCAAATGGCAAACCGAGCCGTCAGTACGAAACCCAAAGGCCCGCAATCTGATCGCGGCGGAACAAGAGGCCGGACATGCCAAACCGCGCCACGAAGCAATTTCGTGACGCAAAAGGCAGTTTTGCCTGGAGTTTACTGGATGTTAAATGGCGGACCCGGAGCGATTCGAACGCCCGACCCCCAGATTCGTAGTCTGGTGCTCTATCCAGCTGAGCTACGGGTCCGCTGTAGGCCGGTGATTTAGCGATGCCGGCGGGGGGGTGCAAGGGTGAAAATGCAGAAATTCGGGAAAACTTCGGCGCGGGGCCGGCGGCCGTCATCCAGCCTCGGCGGCGGCCGTGCGCGGGCTGATGCCCACCAGTTCGCGCGGCAAAAGCAACAGGAACTGCGTGCCCTCTTCGTCGCTGCGCACAAGCTCGAGCCGGCCGCCGTGATTGCGGACCAGATCGGCCGCGATGGCCAGGCCCAGCCCGGTCCCGCCCTTGCGCGAGCCGCCGGAAAACGGCTGGAACAGGTATTCGCGTGCTTTCGGCGGCAGGCCGGGGCCGGTATCACCGATGCGGATCCACCAATCGTTTTCATCCTCGCCCGCGCCGATTTCGATGGTGCCGGGCTTGCGTGTGGCCTCGATCGCCTGACGGGCGTTGCGCACCAGATTCGAGAGCACCCGGAACAGCTGATCGCGGTCGGCGCGGATGCTGAGGCTGGCGGGGATATCGGTCAGGAACTCGACAGGCTCGCAATCGGCGGGGCGGTCGGCGGCCATTGCCTCGCCCTCGGTCACCTCGGTCACCAGCGCCGAAAGGTTAAAGCGCGACAGCGTCGGCGCCGGCTCTTCGGCCTTGCCGAAGGCCAGTGTGGTTTCACACAGGTTCACCGCGCGGCTGATCGAATTGACCAGTTTGGGCGCGGCACGCCGCACCGCCGGATCGGCGCTGGTTTCCAGCCGGTCGGCAAAGATCTGCGCCGTGGTCAGGATGTTGCGCAGATCGTGGCTGATGCGCGCCACCGCCTGACCCAGCTGCGCCAGCCGCGCCTTTTGCTTCAGCGCCGAGGTGACGGTGCGCTGCATGGCGGCCAGCGCGGTCTCGGCCTCGTGCAACTCGGTCAGGCGGGCATCGGGGGTGATGATGGCGCGGGCATCCTCGGGGGCCGAGGCATAGGCGGACATGTGATTGATGACCCGCCGGATCGGCACCAGCAGCAGCCGCTGCGCCACGATGTTCAAAAGCAGCGCCGTCAGCACCGAAAACGCGGCGGAAATCAGCAAAAGCCGCAGCCCGTAATCGATCATCTGGGCGCGCAACCCCTTGGTGTCGGTGGTGATCTCGATCAGCTGGCCGGCCTGATTGACCGGCGCGCCGATCACCCGGATCACCCGGTTCGCCGGATCCATCAGCTGCGCGATGGCATCCCCGATCGAGGTCCAGAAGGGCTGTTCGCGCAGGTCATAGGTCGCCGAGATCGGCCCCGGAATCGGTGAGGACAGCACCAGCTGGCGCACATCGTTGCGCCGCAGCACGACGTTGAAGACGCCGGCATTTTCCAACAGCTCGGATTCCAGATCGGTGGCCAGCGATTCATCGGTCGCAAGCAGCGCAAGGCTGGCGATCTGCGCGCGTTCAAGCCGCGATTCAAGAAAGTCGAGCCGGTAATTCGCAATCGAGGGCAACAGGATCAGCAGTTCCGCCAGAAGCACGAAAATGCAGGTCAGCAGGGCGAATCGGCCTGAAAGGGTATTCAGGGACATGGTGCGCGTGAAGTTTCCCCTCGTCTCGGCTTTGCGGTTTCACATAGTGATCATATCTGCCCAGTTCAAACCTGTGTGACCATGGATCGGTTCCCCGGGCTTTGGCGTTTGCGGGAAAACGCCGGTTTTGCCGCGCATGGTGGTTGACTCGGGGCGGGCGCGGGACTATCCACCGGGCTTCGAATAGACCGGCGCGACTTGCGTGGGCGGATGGCCCATACCCTGACGTGCCCTGACCCGGAGTTACAAGATGTCGAAACGCACCTTCCAGCCGTCGAACCTGGTTCGCGCCCGTCGTCACGGTTTCCGCGCGCGCATGGCAACCAAGGGCGGCCGCCGCGTGCTGAACGCCCGCCGCGCCAAGGGCCGCAAGGTCCTGAGCGCGTAAGCCTTCGCGCCTGCGGGCGCGGGCTGCCTGCCATGGAGAGCATCTCGAATGCCGCCGCCGCTGATCGGGGCGCCGACAAGGCGCCGCCGGACAGGGCGGCCTTTGGCGTTTCGGGTGGCGATATGCAGGTCCTGCGCAAGCGCGCGGATTTTCTGCGCGCGGCCTCGGCGCGCCGTCAGGGCATGCCGGGTTTCTTGTTGCAGGCCCGGCAACGCCGTGCGGACGAGGCCGGCGCCGGGGTGCGCATCGGCTATACCTGTTCCAAGAAGCTGGGCAATGCCGTCACCCGCAACCGCGCCAAGCGGCGGCTGCGCGCCCTCGCGCGCGAGGTGATGCCGGATCTGGCGCGGCCGGGCTGGGACTATGTGCTGGTCGGTCGCCCCGGGGTGACCGTCGAGCGCGGCTTTGCCGATCTGCGCGCCGATCTGGCCGCGGCGCTGGCCCGGGTGCATGGCAAATGAGCCCGCTTGCCCGTATTCTGGCGCTGCCAGTGCGGGGGTATCGCCTTGTTGCAAGTCCCTGGGTCGGGCACGGTTGCCGGTTTCAGCCGACCTGCTCGGCCTATGCGCTTGAGGCGCTGGATCGCCATGGCGGCCTGCGCGGGGGCTGGTTGGCGGCGCGGCGCGTCTGTCGCTGTCACCCCTGGGGCGGACAGGGCTATGATCCGGTTCCGGGCGCCGACCCGGAGCATGAAAAGCTGCGGGGCTGATCCCGCCACGACCATGACGCCGCGTCTGGCGCAACAAGGATGGAATGATGCGGGACGATATCGCCGACGAAGTGCTGGACAATGCCGATGAGGTCATGGGCGAGATTCATCCGCTGTTTCGCGGCGCCCCGTCCTCGACCGAGTTTCGCAAGCTGCGCAAGCGTCTGGTGCGCGAAACCCGCGCCGCCATCGAAACCTATGACATGATCCGTCCCGGTGATCGCTGGCTGGTCTGCCTGTCGGGCGGCAAGGACAGCTATACCCTGCTGGCGGTTCTGCATGAATTGAAATGGCGGGGGCTTTTGCCGGTCGACCTTCTGGCCTGCAACCTGGATCAGGGCCAGCCGGGCTTTCCCGCCACCGTCCTGCCCGAATTTCTGACCGACCGTCAGGTCGCGCATCGCATCGAATATCAGGACACCTATTCCATCGTGAAGGAAAAGGTTCCCGAAGGCCGCACCTATTGCAGTCTGTGTTCGCGCCTGCGCCGGGGCAATCTTTACCGCATCGCCCGCGAAGAGGGCTGCACCGCCGTCGTGCTTGGCCATCACCGCGACGATATCCTTGAGACGTTTTTCATGAACCTGTTCCATGGCGGCAGGCTGGCCTCGATGCCACCCAAGCTTTTGAACGAAGAGGGCGATCTGAACGTGCTGCGGCCGCTGGCCTTCGTGGCCGAGGCCGATTGCGACCGTTTCGCCCGCGCCATGAACTATCCCGTCATCCCCTGCGATCTGTGCGGCAGCCAGGAGGGGTTGCAGCGCATGCAGGTCAAGAAGCTGCTGGATGAATGGGAGACGCGCAGCCCCGGTCGCCGTCAGGTGATGTTCCGGGCGCTGACCAATGTGCGTCCCTCGCATCTGCCCGATCCCAAGCTTTTCGATTTCTCGGCCCTGATGCCAGATGCATCGGATTTTAATGATAAAGCGGTCCCCGACCTGCGCCGGCATTAACGGGACGAAAAGCTTGGTTGCCTAGGCTCCGGATCAGGGAACATGATTCGGATTGAACGATGGCATATGGAATCGGGGCGGCGGCGACGCGTCTGGCAAAACTGGTCAAGGGGGGCGCCGATGAAGGGCGCAATACCCGGCTTGCGCTGGTGCTGCGGCTGGAAAACGTCGTCCAGCTGCGCGCCAGCATCGGACAGGCGCGGATGGATCAGATGCTCGACCGGCTGACGCTGCGTCTGGTGTCAGAGGCGCGCCTGCTGCCACAGACGCGGGGGGCGGGGGCGACCGAAATTCTTGGCGTATTCGCCAATCCGCAGGCTTTGACGCCGGCGCAACTGATCCAGCAATTGCAGGCCATCTGCCGCACCGGGATCGACCTGCCGGAATTGCGCATCGTGCCGGTGATCAATGCCGTGATCGTCGCCGGGACGGCGCATCGGCACGAGCTGGCGGCGCTTTACGCTACCGCGCGGCTGGCGATGCAGAATCTGGACCCGCTGACCGAATCGGGGCATGTGCTTTATCTCGACATGCCGCAGGATGGCGGCGTCTTTGGCGCCTCGCCCGAACCCCTGCTTTCGGCCCAGGATGTCGAGCTGCGCTTTCAGCCGCAGATCTGCTGCGACACCGGACAGGTTTCGGCCTTGCGCGCGGTGATTCGGATCGCCCGGCCGGACACCGAAGCGGTCGACATCGCCGATGTGCAGTCGCGCCTCGAGGAAGACACGCTTGTCAGCCTGACCCATGCCGGGCTGCGTCTGGCGCTGTCGGCGCTGCGCGGTTGGGACCGGCTGGGCATCTGGGTGCCGTTCGTGTCCTTGTCGCTGCCCGGTGCGGTTCTGGCCGATCCGATCATTGCCGACACCATCGCATGGGAACTCGACCGTTTCGATCTGGACCCTGCGCGGCTTGAGCTTGAGGTGATCGAACCCATCGGCCAAAGCGGCGGCCGCCTGCCGGTCGGGGAAAGCTTGCAGCGTCTGACCGGGCTGGGCTGCCGGATCGCGCTTGGTGAATTCGGCACGGGCAGCGCCGGTTTGGCCGATATGCGCCGCTTTGGCATCGGCCGGGTGCGGATCGGCCGCGAATTCACGGCCGGCTGTGACCGTCGCGGCGATCAACAGCGGATGATCCTGGCGATCATCGCGCTTGCCGAGCATCTGAATGTCGCGACGCTGGCGGATGGTGTCGATACCCAGGCGGAATGCGCCTTCCTGACCCAGATCGGGTTCAATGCGGTGCAGGGCGCGGCCGTCGCACCCTGGATGGATACCGAAGATGCCGACAGCTTCCTGATGGAGCATGTGCATGCGATGGCCGCCATCCCGGCCATGCGATCGGGGGCCTGATCCCGGCCCGGTGATGTCCCAGGGGGCGGGATGGTTGCCATGCCCCGCCCGGATGCCGGACGATCCATCCCGCATGTCCTTGTGCAGGAATGCCCGGGGCGGGTGGGGCGATCATCCCGGACAAAGGACCTGTGCAAAGGCTGCCGTGCAAACGCTCAGGCGCGTTCCCGGTGCGGCGGGCACCGCTTGTGACGTCCGGCGTGACCCGGCGCGGTTCCCGGGCGCGAGCCGGCGCGCGCTGAGACCCGGATACGCCCACCTTTTTGATCCCGGCATGCGCGGCCCGCCGCGGCGCGCGAAATCCGGGGTGGAAAACACCGCCGGGACGATGTTCCGGCCTGCCTCTTCGTTCGGTTTCGGGCAAATTCCCTTGACCTTTGGCGGTCGCTTCTGTTGAAGCGGCCCGAACCCACAGGCCGGGTGACGACGAAGGGGCAGTTCCGGAATGGAAGACAATAACCGCAACCTCATCCTGGCGATGGTGCTTTCCGCCATTGTCATGCTTGTATGGTCGATCTTCTTCGCGCCCGAACCCCCTCCACCCGCACCCGATGCGGCGCAGGAACAGGTGGCCGCCACCGCTGAAACCGGCGGTGCCGCAGCACCCGGGACGGCCGGGCAACCGGCGACCGCGCCGGGCAACGCGGCTGCGACCGCCAATGCCGATGCCTCGGCCACCGCCGGGCGGATCAAGATCGAATCGCCCTCGCTGGCGGGTTCGATCTCGCTTGCGGGCGGGCGTATCGACGATCTGGAACTGACCGGCTATCACGAGACGCTGGACAATAATTCGCCCTATGTCCGGCTGCTGTCCCCCACGGCCGAGCCGGGCCTTGCGGCGGCGGGCAGCGCGGTTGCCCCCGGCGGCGATCTCAAACCGGTCGTGCGCAAGCCCTATTACGCCTTTTACGGCTGGGCGCCGGCCGCCGGCACCGATCCGGCGCTGGTTCCGGGGCCTGCCACCATCTGGCAGGTCGAATCCGGCACCGATCTGGCCCCCGGCAAGCCTGTGACGCTGCGCTGGGACAATGGCGCCGGTCAGGTGTTCCGCCGTATCTATGAGCTGGACGACAAATACCTGTTCACCGTCACGCAATCGGTTGAAAACACCGGCACGGCGCCGTTTTCGGCCGCGCCCTATGGCATTCTGGCCCGCCACGGCCTGCCCGACACGCAGAATTTCTTTGTCCTGCACGAAGGCGTCGTCGGCATGACCGATGGCCAGCTGCTCGAGGAAAAATACAAGAACCTGCCCGATATGGACCGGATCGACGGCCAGTTCCCCGGCCAGCTGATCGAGGTCAAGGAAAACGGCTGGATCGGGTTCACCGACAAATACTGGATGACGACGCTGGCCCCGGCGGCGGGCACCACCTTCACGGCGGCGGTGAAATACATCCCCGGCTCGGACATCTATCAGACCGAAACCCGGATGCCGGTTCAGACCATTCAGCCCGGCGCGACCGGCACCTCGTCGAGCTATCTGTTCGCGGGCGCCAAGGTCTGGGAAACCATCAAGGGCTATCAGGAAAATCCCGGCATCGACCGTTTCGTCGATTCGATCGACTGGGGCTGGTTCTATTTCCTGACCAAGCCGATCTTCCGCCTGCTGCACTGGCTGCACGGCTTTATCGGCAATATGGGCTGGTCGATCATCGCGCTGACCTTTGTGCTGAAGCTGCTGGTCTTCCCGCTGGCGCGCAAATCCTATGTCTCGATGGCACGGATGAAGGAACTTCAGCCCGAGATGGAGGCCATCAAAGAGCGCACCGGCGACGACCGGATGAAGTACCAGAAAGAGGTGATGGAGCTTTACAAGCGCGAAAAGGTGAACCCCGCCGCGGGCTGTTTGCCGGTGCTCTTGCAAATCCCGATCTTTTTCTCGCTCTACAAGGTGATCTTCGTCACCATCGAGCTGCGGCACGCGCCCTGGCTTGGCTGGATCCGCGACCTTTCGGCGCCGGACCCGTCCAGCCTGTGGAACCTGTTCGGCCTGCTGCCCTGGGACGGACCGGGGCAGGGGACCCTGCTGCACAGCTTTTCGCTGCCGATTCTGGCGATCATTCTGGGCATTTCGATGTGGATGCAGCAAAAGCTGAACCCGGCCCCCGCCGATCCGGCGCAAAAGATGATCTTTGCCTGGATGCCGTGGATCTTCATGCTGATGCTGGGCGGCTTTGCCTCGGGGCTGGTGCTGTACTGGATCACCAACAACACCATCACCATCATCCAGCAATACACCATCATGTCGATGCATGGTCACCGGCCGGATTTCTTTGGCAATATCAAATCCAGCCTGCCGGCGCGGTCAAAGCGCGACGGCAAGCCGGGCGGCAAGACCGGTAAATGACGGCGCGGATCGCCCGCATCCGCCGCCATCCCATCAAGGCGATCGGCGGCGAGGACATCGCCCGCACCCGTCTGGATGCGGCGCGGCGTCTGCCGGGCGATCGGCTTTGGGGGTTGCTGACCGAAGCGGGCGAACGTCACGCCGGGGACGGTCCGCGCCCTGAACGCTGGCTGCCCAAATCCTGCTTTCTGCGAGGCGCGGCCTCGGCCGCGCTGCAAGCCGTTCAGGGTGGCTGGGCCGAGGGCGGGCCGGATGGACCGATCCGGCTGAGCCATCCCGACCTGCCGGATCTGGTCTTTGACCCGGTGACCGGGGCCGCGCAGTTGCTGGAATGGATCCGCCCGCTTTGGCCCGCCGACAAGCCCGCGCCGACGCGGCTGGTCCAGGGGCCGACCGGCTGGACCGATGTGGCGCAGCCCTGGATTTCCATCCTGTCGCTGGCCAGCCTGCGCGATCTTGAGGCGCGGCTGAACCGACCGCTGGGCATTGAGCGCTGGCGCGCGAATCTGTGGCTCGAGGGGTGGGACGCCTATGCCGAGCGCGATCTGATCGGCCATATCCTGACCATTGGCGATGTCGAATTGCGGGTGACCGAAACGATTGGCCGATGCCCCGCGACCAGCGCCGACACCGCGACGGGCCGGATCGACATCGACATGCCCGAGGCGCTGCGGACCCAGTTCGGGCACAGCGAATTCGGCATTTACGCCGAGGTTGTCAGCGGCGGCGACATCGCTTTGGGTGACGAGGTGCGCATATGAAAGTGGCTTTCCCCCTGGCCCCCGAGCCCGATCCCGAACTGGCCGAGGCCGCACGCCAGCTGTTCGCCGGCCCGGTCGATTTCGTGAAGGGGGTCGTGGCCATGGACGGGCTGCCGCCCGCCGACCGGCCCGAGGTTTGTTTCGCGGGCCGCAGCAATGTCGGCAAATCCAGCCTGATCAACGCGCTGACGGGCCGGAAATCGCTGGCGCGGGCCTCGAACACGCCGGGGCGCACACAGGAAATCAACTATTTCACCCTGGGCGACCGGTCCTATCTGGTCGACCTGCCGGGTTACGGCTTTGCCAAGGCGCCGGTCGCGGTGGTCGCGAAATGGCAGGCGCTTTTGAAGAATTATCTGTCCGGGCGTCCGACCCTGCGCCGGGCCTTTGCGCTGATCGATTCGCGCCATGGCGTGAAGGATGTCGATCACGAGATCATGCGCCTTTTGGACCGCTCTGCCGTTCCCTTTCAGGTGGTCCTGACCAAGGCCGACAAGATCGGTCCGCAGGCCATGGAGGCCACCGTGGCCCAGGTTCAGGAGGCGCTGCAAAAGCACCCCGCCGCCTATCCCGAGCTTGTGATCACAAGCTCGGACAAGGGACATGGCATCGCCACCCTGCGCAGCATCATCGCCGGTCTGGACTGATCCGCGCCCGCGCCCTAGGGTCGGGCGCGACGCATAGGGGTCACTGATGAGAAAGCAGAACATGAACCGTGACTGGACCGCCACCGCCCGCACCCTGTCCGAGGCGCTGCCCTATATGCAGCGCTATTCGGGCGCGGTCGTGGTGGTGAAATTCGGTGGCAATGCCATGGGCGACGATGAGGCCATGGCCGAATTCGCCCGTGACATCGTGCTGATGAAACAGGTGGGCATCCACCCGGTCGTGGTCCATGGCGGCGGCCCGATGATCAACGATCTGCTGGGCAAGCTGGGCATCGAAAGCCATTTCGTGCGCGGCAAGCGCGTCACCACCCGCGCGACCGTCGAGGTGGTCGAGATGGTGCTGTCGGGTCTGGTCAACAAGCGCATCGTGCAGGCGATCAACGATGCCGGCGGCCGCGCCGTCGGCATTTCCGGCAAGGACGACGACCTGATGGTCTGTGAGGCGGACGATCCCGAACTGGGCTTTGTCGGCCGCCCGGTCGAAATGAACGTCCAGATCATTCGCGATCTTTACAATGCCGGCCTGATCCCGGTGATCGCCCCCGTCGCGACCGGGATGGAGGATAATGAGACCTTCAACGTCAATGGCGACACCGCCGCCGGCGCCATTGCCGGCGCGCTCAGGGCCGACCGGCTGCTGCTTTTGACCGATGTCGCGGGCGTCAAGGATGCCTCGGGCGAGGTGTTGACGGCGATGAGCCCGCAGCAGGTGCGCGACATGATCATCGACGGCACCATTGCCGGCGGCATGATCCCCAAGACCGAAACCGCGCTCAAGGCGCTGGACGAAGGCGTGCGCGCGGTCGTCATTCTGGACGGGCGGGTGCCCAATGCCTGTCTGCTGGAATTGTTCACCGAACATGGCGCCGGCAGCCTGATCCGTTCGACAGAGCCGCGGGTCAAGCCGCGCGGTCTGCGACAGGGTGACAGCGGCCTCTGACACTCGCGCAGAGAGTGCTTGCCCGCCCCGCGAAAGCTGTGGCAGGCTCGGCTGCGCGGCGAAACCTCAACATGGTCGAAAGGGCCTTGTGATGACCCCTCTCGGACACTGCCGATTGATCCTGACGCGACATGCGAAATCGTCCTGGGACGACCCGACGCAGGCGGATCACGATCGGCCCCTGAACGATCGCGGACGCCGTTCGGCGCGCGAGCTGGGCGATTGGCTGGCCAGCCGCGGATACGAGCCCGAAGAAGTGCTGTGTTCCACCGCCGCGCGCACCCGCGAAACCTGGGACGGCGTGGCCATGGCCTGTCTTGAGGTGCGGCCGCATCTGCGGTTCGAGCCGGGGCTGTATCATGCCTCGCCCGAAAAGATGCTGACGATGCTGCGCACTGCCTCGGCGCCGACGGTGATGCTCTTGGGGCACAATCCCGGCATTGCCGAACTGGCGGCGATGCTGCCGGCGCGGGTGCCGGTCGACCCGGATTTCCGTCGTTATCCGACGGCGGCGACGCTGGTCGTCGACTTTCAGATCGACCGCTGGGCCGACCTGCAACCGGGTGAGGGCAGCGTGCTGGATTTCGTGCGCATGGACGGGCGGCGCTGACCGCCCGCAGCCGCGCCTTTGATCAGGGCGCGGCGTCGATCTGCATCCGGGTGATGACGCGGGCGGCGAACAGCTGTTCGACATCCTCGCCGCGGCACAGCTCGGTCGCGGGCGTCTGTACCGTGGCCGAGGCGGCGGCGGCCGCCAGCCCCAGCGCATCCGCCACCGGCCAGCCGCGCGCATGGCCCAGCGTGAAACCGGCCAGAAAGCTGTCGCCCGCGCCGACCTTGCTGCGCACCGGCACGCGCGCGGCCTCGGCATGCCAGATGCCGTCATCGGTGGCGATGATATTGCCGTCGCGGCCACGCGCCACGATCACCCCCCGCGCCGCGCCCGAGGCGACAAGCCCGGCCGCAAAGGCCGCCGTATCGGCGCGATAGGGCAGCGGCCGTCCCGCCAGCCCCTCGGCCTCGGCATCGTCCATGCGCAGGATCTCGACCCGGAGGTCATTGGCTGCGGCGACGGCGGCCAGCGCCGCGCCCGAGGTATCGACGATCAGCCGTGCGCCGGTGCCTTGCAGGCGCTCGGCCAGCATGGCCGCAAAGCCCGAGGGCACGCCCGGCGGGTTCGATCCCGAAAGCACGACCAGCGTGTCGGGCTCGACGGTGCCGGCGGCGGCATTCAGCGCGCGTTCGACATCCTGCGCGCACCATTCCGGGCCGGGCATGACGAAACGATATTGCTGGCGCGTGGTCTCGTCATCCACCGTCAGCGATTGCCGCGTTTCCCCCGGCGCGGGCAGGGAAATCAGCCTGATCCCGATCTGCGACAGCATCTGCGCCATGCGCTGGCCGGTGGGTCCGCCAAGCGCGACCAGCGCGTGGCTTTCGCCGCCCATGGCCATGATGGCGCGGCTGACATTGATGCCGCCGCCGCCCGGATCATGGCTGGGCGCGGCGCAGCGCAGCTTGACATCGGGCACCACATGCGCCGCCGCCGTCGAAAGATCCAGCGCCGGGTTCAGCGTGATGGTCAGGATGCGCGCCTGTTGCGCCATCATTCCCACCATTTGTCGATGGCGGCGATATCGTCGTCCGACCAGCCGAAATGATGGGCGAATTCATGCACCACCACATGCGCGACCAGCGCGCCCAGCGTGACATCGCCTCGCGACGCCCATTCATCCAGAATGGCGCGCCGGAACAGCCAGACCGTATCGGGGAAATGCTGCGGGTCGCTTGTGGATTTTTCGGTCAGCGGCACGCCATCGTAAAGGCCGGTCAGCTCAAGCGGGTCGTCCATTTCCAGCTCATCGAGGAACTCCTCGCTGGCGAAATCCTCGACGCGCAGCACGACCTGCGCGGCGGGGCCGGCGAATTCGGGGGGCAGGCCGGCGATGGCTTCGCGGGCCAGATCCTCGATATCGGCGATTTCGGGGGCTTCTGCATTCTTCCAGTCAAGCATTTGCTTACCTCGTCTTTGGTCCCGATATGGACAAAAACCGGCGTTTGTGAAAGAGCGAAGCCGACAGGAGATCACCCATGACCATCACCCGTTTCGCCCCTTCGCCCACCGGGCATATCCATGTCGGCAACCTGCGCACCGCGTTGATGAACTATCTGATCGCGCGCAAGTCGGGCGGCACCTTCATCCTGCGGCTGGACGATACCGATCGCGAGCGCTCAAAACAGGAATATGCCGACGGCATCCAGCGCGATCTGGAATGGCTGGGCCTGTCATGGGACCGGATCGAGCGGCAATCGGACCGCCTAGAACGCTATGCGCAGGCGGCCGATGAGCTGCGCGGTTCCGGCCGACTTTACGAGGTGTTCGAGACCCCGACCGAACTGGACCTCAAGCGCAAGAAACAGCTCAACATGGGCAAGCCCCCGGTCTATGACCGCGCCGGGCTGAACCTGTCCGATGCCGACAAGGACAAGCTGTGCGCCGAGGGGCGCGAAGGGTATTGGCGCTTCCTGCTGGATCAGGAACGCATCGAATGGCCCGATGGCATCCTTGGCGATATTTCCATCGACGCGGCCAGCGTGTCGGATCCGGTGCTGATCCGCGCGGACGGACAGGTGCTTTACACATTCGCGAGCTCGGTCGATGACACCGACATGGCGGTCACGCATATCGTGCGCGGCGCCGACCATGTGACCAATACCGCGACCCAGATTCAGATCATTCGCGCACTTGGCGGCACGCCGCCGGCCTTTGCCCATCACAGCCTCTTGACCGGGGCGCAGGGCGAGGAACTGTCCAAGCGTCTGGGCACGCTGTCGATCAAGGACCTGCGCGAAAGCGGCGTCGCCCCCGAGGCGCTTTTGTCGCTGATGGCGCGGCTCGGCTCGTCCCAGCCGGTCGAGATGCGGATGACGCTGGACGAACTGGCCGATGGGTTCGACCTGTCGCAATTCGGCGCCTCGCCCACGAAATTCGACGCCGAGGATCTGTGGCCCCTGACCCGCGAGGCCAATCAGGCCCGTCCGCTCGCGGTGGTGCGCGACCGCATCAAGGCGCTTGGCGTGCCCGATGCGCTGGCGGAACGTTTCTGGCGTGTGGCCTCGCAGAACATCACCAAGCTGGACGATCTGGCCGGCTGGTGGGAGATTTTTGCCAATGGCGCCGAGCCGCAGATCGACCCCGAGGATGCCGATTTCATCGCCCAGGCGATGACTCTGCTGCCGCCGCCGCCCTATACCGATACCAGCTGGGCCGAGTTCACCAATGCCGTGAAAGAGGCGACGGGCCGCAAGGGCAAGGGCCTGTTCATGCCCCTGCGCAAGGCGCTGACCGGACAGGCGCATGGGCCGGACATGTCCGATGTGATGCCGCTTTTGCAGGTAGTGCGCGCGCGCGGCTAAGGGGCCGCCACGGTGCGAAACAAGAAAGCCCCCGCGATGCTGCGGGGGCTTTTCATTTCGCCCAAGGGGTCAGGCGATGCGCCGGCCCTTGACCCAGCTGCCGGTGACACGAGCGGTGCGGTCGATATCGGCCAGCCGGATCAGATCGGCGCGCAGCCCGGTCGCGATGCGCCCGCGATCGCACAGGCAGGTGGCCTCTGCCGGGGCCGCGGTCACGGTGGCAAAGGCGCGTGGCAGATCGCCCCAGAGCCGCGCCAGATGACAGGCCCCCAGAAGCAGGCTCGACGGGATGTAATCGGACGAAATGATGTCCAGAACCCCTTCGCGCGCCAGTTCTTCGGCCGCGACATTGCCGGAATGCGACCCGCCACGGATCAGGTTCGGCCCGCCCATGATATTGCGGATGCCATGGGCATGGCCGGCGGTCGCGGCCTCCATCGTGGTGGGAAACTCGGCCAGCCGGATGCCATGCGCGGCGCTGGTCGCGACCTGTTCGGCCGTGGTGTCGTCATGGCTGGCCAGTACCGCGCCCAGCCGCTTTGCGGCGGCGACCGCCCCGGCCTCATGCGCCGGGCCGACGCGGTCGCGCATGTCGCGCAGCCGGGCGGTGTGATCGGCGAATTCGGCATCGCTATAGCCATGCTTGCCCTGCATGTATTGCGCCAGTTTCGACAGGTCGCGGAACTGGCGCTGGCCGGGGGTGTGATCCATCAGGCTGACCAGCCGCACCCGGTCCTCGGCCCCGAATTCCGCGAGCTCGTCCAACAGGGTCTCGCTGCAAATCTCGGCGCGCAGGTGGATATGATGGCTGATCCGCATCCGCCCCGCCGCGACCAGCGCATTCAGTTCATCCGCCAGCGCACGGGCATAGCGCGGCTCGGCGGCCTGATCGCGGATGACGGTGCCCACGCGCAGCGCGTCAAAGACGGTGGTGATGCCAACCGCCGCCAGCTCGCCGTCATGGGCAAAAAGCGCGGCCGAATGCGGCCAGTCGACACCGGGGCGCGGGCGCAGATGGCGCTCCAGGTTGTCGGTATGCAATTCGATCAGCCCCGGCGCCAGATGCGCGCCATCGCAATCCTCGGCGCCGGGCGGCACCTCGGCGCCCTCGGTGATCCGGGCGATCAGCCCGTCTTCGACATGGACCGCGCCGCGCATCACGCGGTCGGGCAGGATCAGTTCGGCATTGGCCAGAATCATATGTGTACCGTTTCCAGCGCGGCCAGAAAGGCCGTGGTCGCTGCTTCGATGGTTGTGGAATTGTCGATATGGATGATGTCCAGCCCCGCCGGCAGCGCGCCGGTATCGCGGGCAATGCGGGCGGCGATCTGATCCGCATCCTCGCGTCCGCGCGCGGCAAGCCGCTGGGCCAGAACCTCGGGCCGGGCAAAGACATGGATGACGCGCAGCCCCGGCAGCGCCGCCACCGCCTGCGGCAGAACCCGCCGCGACAGGTTGACGAGCTTTGGCCCATCCAGAAACGCGGCCGAACGCAGGCCATAGCTCAGCCCATGCGCGTTCCAGTCCAGAAGAAACCGCCCCTCGGCACGCATGCGGGCGAATTCGGCGGGCGTCACCGCCTCGATATCCTCGCCGCCGGCATCGGGATCGCGGGTGACGACCCGGCGCACCCGGCCCAGATCGGGCCGTCGCGCCAGCGCCGCCGCGATCAGCGTATCCTTGCCCGCGCCCGAGGGGCCGACGATGGCGAAATGGCTCATGCCGCCACCGTTTCCGGGCGAAAGCCCGTCACATCGACCAGCCGGTCGCATAGCCGCGCCCGCGCCCCCTCGTCGTGAAAGATGCCCAGAATAGCGCAGCCCCGGCCCTTGGCCTCTTCGATCAATTCCATGACCGTGTCGCGATTGGCGGCATCAAGGCTTGCGGTCGGCTCATCCAGCAACAGCGCCGGATAGGGATGGACAAAGCCGCGCGCGATGTTCACGCGCTGCTGCTCGCCGCCCGAAAACGTCGTGGGCGACAACCCCCACAGGCTTTCCGCGATCCGCAACCGCGCCAAAAGCACCCCCGCGCGCTCGGTCGCCTCGGCCTCGGGCAGGCCAAGCGCCATCAGCGGCTCGGCCACGACGCGCAGGGTCGGCACGCGCGGCAGCACGCGCAGGAACTGGCTGACATAGCCCAGCGTGGCGCGGCGCAGCGCGATGATCTGGCGCGGCTCGGCGCGGGACACATCGACCCCACCCACCACGATGCGCCCGGCATCGGTGCGGTAATTGCCCCAGATCATCCGCATCAACGTGGATTTCCCCGCACCCGACGCCCCGGTCAGCGCGACACATTCCCCCGGCGCGACCGCAAGGCTCGCGCCCTCCATCACCCGCAGGACGGTGCCGCCCTGATTGTGCAGGGTGAATTCCTTGGCGACATTTTCGGCGATGATCATGGTCATACCTGCAAGACAGAGGAAACAAGAAGCTGCGTATAGGCGTGGCGCGGATCATCCAGCACCTGATCGGTCAGCCCGCTTTCGACGACATGGCCCCCCTTCATCACCATCAGGCGGTCGGCCAAAAGCCGCACCACCGCCAGATCATGTGTGACCAGCACCACCGAAAGACCGATATCGCGCACCAGCCCGCGCAACAGATCCAGAAGCCGCGCCTGAACGCTGACATCCAGCCCCCCGGTCGGCTCGTCCATGAAGGCCAGCCGGGGGCCGCTGACAAGGTTGCGCGCGATCTGCAAACGCTGCTGCATGCCGCCCGAAAACTGTCGCGGGCGGTCGTCGATGCGGGCGGGGTCGATCTCGACCCGCGCCAGCCAATCCTCTGCGGTGCTGCGGATGCGGTCGTAATGGCGCGCCCCGCCGGCCATCAACCGCTCGCCGACATTGCCGCCGGCGCTGACGCCCAGCCGCAGCCCGTCACGCGGGTTCTGATGCACAAAGGCCCAGTCGGTGCGGCCCAGATGCCGGCGCTCGGCCTCGGACATCGACAGGGTGTCGACCGGCCCCCGCTCGCGGGTGTCAAAGATCACCTCGCCCGCATCGGGGCGCAACTGTCCCGACAAACAGCCCAGCAGGGTCGACTTGCCCGAACCGCTTTCGCCCACGATCCCCAGGACCTCGCCGGGCCACAGATCGAAATCGACCCCGGTACAGCCGATCCGCGATCCATAGCGCTTTTCTATCCCCCGCACCGAAAGCAGGGGCCGGGGCGCCTCTGCGTCTTTCATGCCGTAAATATCCCCGCCGGAGGCAAGCAACCCCGCCATCATGCACCCCCTTCCGCCCGCTGGGCGCAATAATCCGTATCGGAACAGACAAACATTCGCCCGCCCGCGTCATCGGTAATGACCTCATCCAGATAGCTGGCCTCGGATCCACAGATCGCACAGGCATGTTCGGCCCGCGAGGCGACGAAAGGATGATCCTCGAAATCCAGGCTGCGCACCCTTGTATGGGGGGGCAGGGCATAGATGCGCTGTTCGCGCCCGGCACCGAACAGCTGGATCGCCGGGCAATCGTCCAGCTTTGGATTGTCGAATTTCGGGATGGGCGAAGGATCCATCACATAGCGCCCCGCCACCTCGACCGGATAGGCATAGGCGGTGGCGATTTCGCCGTGACGGGCGATATCCTCGTAAAGCCGCACCTGCATCAGCCCGTAATCGGCCAGCGCATGGATGCGCCGGGTCTCGGTCTCGCGCGGTTCCAGAAAGCGCATCGGCTCGGGGATCGGCACCTGATAGACAAGGATCTGATCGCCGGTCAGCGGCGTCTCGGGGATGCGGTGGCGGGTCTGGATGACCGTCGCCTCGGGCGTGCGGCCGGTCACCGCGACGCCTGCGGTCTTTTGAAAGAACTTGCGGATGCTGACGGCATTGGTGGTATCGTCGGCGCCCTGATCGATCACCTTGAGCACATCATCGGGCACCAGCGTCGCCGCCGTCACCTGCACGCCGCCGGTCCCCCAGCCATAGGGCATGGGCATTTCGCGGCTGGCAAAGGGCACCTGATAGCCCGGCACCGCGATCCCCTTAAGGATCGCGCGGCGGATCATCCGCTTGGTGTCCTCGTCGAGATATGCAAAGTTATAGCTCTGGTCAGTCATGGGAAACCTGCATGATGAATACCAAGATCGTGGTGATATTGCTGATCCTGGCGGTGGTGCTTTGGCGATTGGCGGTGATGTCCAATCGCGCCAGCCGTGTTTCCCGGCACGACAGCGGCTCGGGCATCGTCGCCAGTGACGCCGGCAGTTCGGGCGGTTCCGGCGATTCCGGCAGCTGCCATTCCGATTCCGGCGGCGGCGATTGCGGTGGAGGTGATGGAGGGGGCGGGGGCGGCGACTGAAACTGTCATTCGGCGGCCACCTGTTCCAGCGCGCCCGAGCGCAACCTGCGGACCAGTTCAAGCTCGGCCTGGAAATCGACGTAATGGGGCAGCTTGATATGCTCCAGAAATCCGGTCGCCTGAATATTGTCGCAATGCGACAGCACGAATTCGGCATCCTGCGCGGGTGCGCCCTGATCCTCTTCGCCCAGCTCCTCCCAGCGCAGCGCGCGGTCGACAAGCGCCATGGCAAGGGTCTTGCGCTCGGTCTGGCCAAAGGTCAGGCCATAGCCTCGGGTGAATTGCGCGGGCTCAAGCCGGCTGCCCTTGAACTGGTTCACCGTCTCGCATTCGGTCAGGTCGATCTCGCCGATCTCGATGGCAAAGCCCAGCTCGGGGATCTCCATTTCGACGGGAACAGTGCCGATGCGCAGCTCGCCCACAAAGGCGTGGTTGCGCGCATAGCCGCGCTGCGTGGAATAGGCCAGCCCCAGCAGGAAACCCTCATCGCCCCGCGCCAGCCCCTGAAGCCGCAGCGCGCGTTCGGCAGGCAGTTCCATCGGCTCGCGCGTCAGGTCCGGCGGCTCGGCGCCGTCATCGCAGGCATCTTCGATCAACCCGTCGCGGTTCAGGAAATCCAGCACATGCGGCGCGGGGGCCGGCTGATCCTTTCCGCAGAGGTCGGGCGTCGGGGGCAATTCGCCATCCGCCATCAGCCGGAAATCCAGCAGACGGTGGGTATAGTCGAAGGTCGGGCCAAGGATCTGGCCGCCCGGAATGTCCTTGAATGTGGCCGAAATGCGGCGCCTGACCCGCATGCCCCCCGTCTCGACCGGGTTTGAAACCCCAAGCCGGGGCAGCGTGGTGCGATAGGCGCGGACCAGAAAGATCGCCTCGATCAGATCGCCGCGCGCCTGTTTGATCGCAAGCGCGGCCAGATCGGGGTCGTAAAGCGAACCCTCGGCCATGACGCGGGCGACGGCCAGTCCCATCTGATCGCGGATCTGGGCGGTGTCGAGCGCCGGTTGATCCTTTGGACCGCGATGCGCGCGGTCCAGCCAGTCATGGGCGGCGTCGATCGCGCGCTCACCCCCTTTGACGGCAACATACATCAGCCCACCTCGGTCGAACGGGGCAGGGCCGCGATACGGTCGCCTGCGGTGAAAATGGTGTCCCAGCCCAGCGGGAAACGGGCATGGTTGGCGGCAAAGACATCCGCATCCGGCAGTGCAAGCCGGGCCTGATCCCGGATGCCGGGGCCGCGCAGAACCTGCGCAGGGGCATCGAAATCGTGATGATCGACGATCAGCGTGGCGGCGCGGTCGGGATATTCCGCGGTGCCGATGGCAAAGCGGTCCACGGGCTGCAACGCGGCCCAGTCGCCAAGCGCGAAGGCCGCATCCCCGGCCGCGACCAGCGGTGCGGCACAATGAAAGGCGATCCAGTCGCGCAGCGCCGCCACGTCATGGGACGGCGCCAGATAAAGCGGCGTCGTGCGGTCGCAAAGCACCAGCAGTGCCGTCGCCGCCGCCGCCGAGATCGGCGCCGGCCCCTGTGCGCCGGCAATGCCGTATGAGGTGCCGGGGCGGGCCATCGCGTTCAGGATGGCGCGGAACCCGCGCGCGCTGTCATGGGCGGGATGGGCGAAGCCGCCCGAAAGCCGGGCCAGGGGGGCGTTCATTCGTCCTCTCCTCGGACAAGGGTGAAGAAATCGACGCGGGTGGCGGCGGCCTCGGCGGCGATGGCGGCGCGGCGGCGGGCCTCGTCGGCGCGCAGCGGCGCAAGGATCGCGTCGGCGCGGGCGGGATCGGCCTGGCCCATCGCATCGACCAGCGCGGCGCGCAGCGCGTGCCCCCGGTCGCGGCCCTGAACATAGCCATGCCCGACCTCGCCGCTGCTTAGCCGCACGCTGGCCCGTGTCACCGTCATTTCCCCCAGATTGAAGGCGTTTCCGGTGCCGCCCGCGCGCCCGCGCACCATGACGGTGCCGATCTCGGGGCTGCGCAGAACCTCATGCGCGGGCAGGTCCGGCAAAAGGGCATTCAGACGGGCGGCCGGGCTGCGGGCCAATAGCCCAAGCGCCGCGCGCCGGTCGGGTGGGGATGTGGTCTCGGTCATGTATTTCACCGGTTGTCTATACAACTAGACTTGTTGTAGAACGAAACCGGCCGGGGCACAATCCGGCAAAACATGAAATTTCGGTGACACATGAGCCTTTGGCAAAGCATAGCGGATCAACTGCGCGGAGAGATTGCCGGCGGCAAATGGCCATCGGGAACGCGACTGCCGCCCGAGGCCGAGCTGGCGGCGCGCTTTGGCGTGAACCGTCACACGGTGCGGCATGCGACGCGGGTGCTGGCCGATGAGGGGTTGTTGTATTCCCGGCGTGGCGCGGGCGTCTTTGTCGCCGCGAACCCGGTCGATTACCCGCTGAGCGAACGCGTGCGCTTTCATCGCAATATCGAGCTGTCGGGAAAGGTGCCGGGGCGGACCATCGACGCGATCATGACCCGGCCGGCCGGGGATGCCGAGGCCATGGCGCTTGGGCTTTCGCCGGGCGCCATGGTGCATGTGGCCGAGGGGGTGTCGCTGGTCGATTTCAAGCCGGTGGCGTTGTTTCGGTCGACCTATCCGGCCGATTTGTTGCCCGATCTGCCGGCGGCGCTGCGGCGTGAGGATTCGGTGACGCGGGCGCTGGCGGCCTGTGGAGTCGATGATTACCGCCGGCTTTCGACGCGGATTTCGGCCCGGATCGCCGATGCGGTCCAGGCCGGCAAGTTGCAGATCGAGCCGGGCGACGCGCTGTTGCGGACCGAGGGGCTGAGCCGTTGGCAGGGGCGGATGATCGAACGCGCCCTGACATGGTGGGCGGCCGAGCGGGTGACGCTGACCCTGCCGCATCTGGATGAGGCCGATCCGGTGACGTGACGGGTGGGACGCCGGGGGCCGCCATTTCGGCGGCCCTGGCGGCGTCCGCCATGGATCAGCCACGGATCAGCCGTGCGCGGATCCGCCCCGAGACCCAATCCATCAGCATGACCATCATCACGATCAGCACGATATACCATGCGACATGTTCCCAGTCCTTTTGGGTCTGCATGGCCTGCATCAGCAAAAGCCCGATGCCGCCGCCGGTGATGGCGCCGATCACCGTCGCGCTGCGGGTGTTGGATTCGAAATAGTAAAGCAGCTGCGACATGATCACCGGCGCGACCTGCGGGATCACCGCCCAGCGGATGCGCGCAAGCGCCCCCGCGCCGGTAGAGCGCAGCCCCTCGACCGGCTTTTCGTCAATGTTTTCGAGCGCCTCAGAGAAAAGCTTGCCAAAGGTTCCGGTCTCGGTCAGCAGGATGGCAAGGCTGCCGGTCAACGGCCCCGGCCCGAACGCGCGCGACAGCATGATCGTCCAGATCAGCGCGTCCACCCCGCGCAGAAAGTCGAAAAAGCGCCGGAACACCTGGCGCACGACGCGCAGGGGCGTGAAATTCGTCGCCGCCATAAAGGCCAGCGGGATCGAAATCAGCCCCGCGCCGAAGGTCCCCAGAAACGCCATCAGCACGGTTTCGAACATCGCCCAGGCGGTGTCGCCATGGTGCCAGATGCTGTTGGTCCAGAAATCATGCGCCATGGCCGAGATATTGGGCCGCGCCGGATCCAGCCGCTCGCCGCTGAAGGCAAGCCCGATCAGCTGTGGCAGGGATTTGCCGTGGAAGGGGCTGGAGAGGTCGAAAAAGAACAGCTCCCACCCGAATTGGCGGCGAAAGACCTCGGACCGGGCGCGGGTCACGGTCAGGCGCGCGCCCTCGGGCAGATCGGCGCTGAACCGGCTGTCCGAGATGCTGAAGCCGGGCGGCGGCACGGGGATGTCGGTCTTGATCCCGTCGGGGGTGGGGCGGATGTCGTAACGCGCCTTGGGCGTGGTCAGGATCACCAGCCCGTCGGGCAGGAAGCTGACGGCATGGCCGCGCGGCAGGGCGATCCGCGTCGTGCCGGCATCCTCGGCGATCCAGTCCGGGCGGTTTTCGCGGGTGAATGTGGCGTTGCGCATACCCTCGACCGCGCTGGTCACGGCGCTGTTGCGATTGTCGCGGGTGACGTGGATCTTGTAGGACCAGAAGTCCTGCAAAAGCAGCGCGCCATTGTCGAGCCTTGCCCGCCCGGCCAGCCCCGCCACGTCGAAGGCAAAGGCCACATAGCTAAGATAAACCAGGATCAGCGCGGGAATACCAAGCGAAAACAGTTTTCTGCGCGCAATAGTTCTATTGGTTTCAAGGGTGATGTCGGCCAGTGCCATCAGATCCGTCCTCCGGCTTCGCCCTGTTCCTGTCCGCGCACCAGCCGCTGGCGCGCGACGGATGTCAGCTGGTCGAAAAGGACGATGGTGGCGAAAAGCAGGATAAAGATCGCGGCGGCGGCGTCATAGCGGCCCTGACCCCAGCTGATGGCATTGCGCAGCTCATAGCCGATGCCGCCCGCGCCGACAAAGCCAAGGATGGCGCTGGCGCGGATGTTGATTTCAAAGCGCAGCATCGCATAGCTGGCCCAGTTCGGCGCCACCTGCGGCAGGATGCCGAACCAGACCCGCTGTAGCCAGCCGGCGCCGACCGATTCCAGCCCCTCGACGGGTTTCAGGCTGGCGTTCTCGGCCACTTCGGAAAACAGCTTTCCCAACGCGCCGGTGGTGTGAAAGGCGATGGCGATGACCGCCGGCACCGGCCCGCCGCCCAGCACAAAGATCAGCACCAGCGCGATCACCAGTTCCGGGATCGCCCGGCAGATGTCCAGAAGCCGGCGAAAGACCGGCACCATGCGCGGCCATGGGGCAAGCCCGGGCGTTGCCAGCAACGCCATGATGCCGCCGCCAAGCGCGCCGATCAGGGTCGATGCAGCGGCGATGTTCAACGTCTCGACCAGCGCGGGAAGGGCGCGCCACATATGGCCGGGCAGGTTTGCCGCCTTGGCCCAGGCCTCGGCGATCAGCTGGGCGGGATAGTCCGCGATGGCGGGCAGTCCCTGCCAGAAGCCGCCGGCATTGCGCGCGTCGGCCATGCCAAAGCCCGCCACCATCAGCGCGATGAAAATGGCCCAAAGAACAGTGCCATAGCTGCGGCGGCGTGCAAGCTGGGCCTGATAGGCGGCGGAAATCCGGTCGGCGGATGCGGTCATTCTGGCCTCGGCATGAAAAAAGGCGCGGGCGATCAGGCCCGCGCCGCCTGGTGTTCTGGCGATCAGCTGCCCTTGGCTTCCTCGAGCTTGCGGGCCTCGATGATGCTGAGGTAATTTTCATGCGCCACCGGCATGAAGCCGGCGGTTTCCCCGCCTGCGACGCCATAGGTGCATTCCTTGTCGGTGTTGATCATGTCCTGCATCATCTTGGTGAACTTGGCCTTGACCTCGGCGGGCAGGGCCTTGCGCACGACCAGCGGTCCCTCGGCGATCGGCTTCGAGCGCCAGATTTCCACCATGTCGTTCATGTCAACGATGCCGGCATCGACGGCCTTGCGCAGCGCGCCGGAATTATAGCCGTCTTCCCAGTTGCCAAGCCCATCGGCCCAGGTCACGCCGGCATCGATATCGCCGTTCTGCACCGCGACGATGGTCTGTTCATGGCCGCCGGTGAACTTGATCTCGCCAAAGAACTGGCCCGGTTCCATCGAATAGCCGGCGGCCGGCATTTCCACCGCCGGGATCAGATAGCCCGAGGTCGAATTCGGATCGCCAAAGCCCAGCACTTTGCCCTTGAGGTCGTCGAGCGATTTGACATTGCGATCCTTGCGCGCGAAGCCGACCGAATAATAGGTCGAAGAGCCGTCCAGATTGGTCTTGACCAGCACCGGCTCGACCGCCTCGGGATCGGTCAGATAGGCCTTGGCATAGCCCGAGGCGCCCAGGATCGCCGCATCCAGCGTGCCGCCCAGAAGGCCCTGAATGACGCCGTCATAATCGGCGGGGGTGAAAAGGCGGACGGGAACGCCCAGCAATTCCTCGGTCTGCTTGCGCAGGCATTCATTGTTGGTCATGCGTTCCTGGGCGTTTTCGCCGCCCAGAACGCCGATGCGGAATTCCGTGATGTCCTGCGCGGCGGCCAGTTGCGGCAGGGCCAGCGCCGTCGAAAGCGCCAGCAGGGTCAGGGTCTTGGTCATGGTTGGTCTCCGGGGTTGGATCAGTCGGCCATCAGCCGTTCGGCATAGGCGCGGTCTGGGGTGATCGGGGGGCTGGGTTCCAGCGCGGTCGAGGTCATCGCCTCGCTGAAATCCGCGCCGGCGCCATAGATATCGCGGGCCGCGCCCGTCGTCAGCTGCGCGGGCGAGCCGTCGAACACGATGCGGCCCTTGCGCATGCCGATGACGCGGTCGCAATAGCGGCGCGCGGTGTCCAGCGTGTGCAGGTTGGCGATGACGGTGCGGCCGTCCTCGTCATGGATGCGGCGCAGGGTGTCCATCACGATCTGGGCGTTCATCGGATCGAGGCTGGCGATGGGTTCGTCGGCCAGAATGATCCGCGGATCCTGCATCAGCGCGCGGGCGATGGCCACGCGCTGTTGCTGGCCGCCCGACAGCGCCTCGGCGCGCTTGCAGGCCTGTTCGGCGATGCCGAGCCGGTCGAGGATGCCGATGGCGCGGTCGATATCGGCGCGCGCCCAGATGTTCATCAGGGTCGGCAGCACGCCGCGCTTATTCAAGAGCCCGTGCAGGACATTGCTGACCACGTCGAGGCGCGGCACCAGGTTGAATTGCTGGAATATCATCGCGCAATCGGCCTGCCAGGCGCGGCGCGCGCGACCGTTGAGCGCCAGCACGTCGCGCCCCCCGATCATCAGGCGGCCCGCGCTTGCGTCGGTCAGGCGGTTGATCATCCGCAACAGGGTCGATTTCCCGGCGCCCGAACTGCCGATGATGCCCACCACCATGGGCCGGTCGATCACGAAGCTGGCGGCGTCGACCGCGCGGGCGGTGCCGAAAATCCGTGTGATCTGATCCGCTTCGATGCGCATGTTCGCCCCTGTCTGGTTCGGGCGCAGAAATGGCGGCGGATCGTGACGGTCGGGCGACAGTTTCCATGACAGTTTGTGAAGTTTCGGTCGCGCCCCAAGCCCGGTTGCATTCCGGGAGCGGGACTTTTATCAGCGATGTCACCGGTCGCAGCCTACCCGGTTAACAAAACAAGGACTGATACATTGCGAACTCTTGTCATCTGCTCGGGCGGGCTGGATTCCGTTTCGCTTGCCCATATCATCGCCGCGCGCGGCGAACTTGCCGGCCTTGTGTCCTTTGACTATGGCCAGCGCCACCGCAAGGAACTGGATTTTGCGGCGGCCTGTGCACACAGGCTGGGCGTGCCGCATCGGGTCATCGACATGCGTGGCATCGGCGCGGCGCTCAGCGGTTCCGCCCTGACCGACGATATCGACGTGCCTGACGGCCATTACGCCGAGGACACGATGAAGATCACCGTCGTGCCCAATCGCAACGCCATCATGCTGAGCATTGCTTACGGGATCGCGGCGGCGACCGGGGCCGGGACGGTCGCGACCGCCGTTCATGGCGGCGATCACTTCATCTATCCCGATTGCCGCCCCGCATTCACCGAGGCCTTTGACCGCATGCAGCGCGCCGCGCTGGACGGCTATGCCGAGGTGGCGCTGTTGACCCCGTTCGTGCATCGAAGCAAGGCCGATATCGTGACCGAGGGGGCGCGGGTCGCCACGCCATTCGCCGAAACATGGTCCTGTTACAAGGGTGGCGCGCGTCACTGCGGACGCTGCGGCACCTGCGTCGAGCGGCGCGAGGCGTTCCACCTGGCCGGCATTCCCGATCCGACCGATTACGAGGATGCGGATTTCTGGATCGGCGCGGTCGAAAAGGCGCGTGCCTGATGTACCGGATCAGCAAGGAATTCCATTTCTCGGCCTCGCATCAATTGGGGCATCTGCCGGCGGATCACCAATGCGCGCGGCTGCATGGGCACAACTATATCGTCGTGGTCGAGCTGGCGGCCCCGGCGCTGAACGGCGATGGCTTTGTGCGCGACTATCACGAGCTTGCGGCGCTCAAGACCTATATCGACACGGCATTCGACCACCGGCATCTGAACGATGTGCTGGAAATGCCCTCGACCGCCGAAAACATGGCCCGGCATTTCTTTGACTGGTGCCGCGCCCGCTGGCCCGAAGTGTCGGCGGTCAAGGTGTCGGAAACGCCCAAGACCTGGGCGGAGTACCGGCCATGACCGGGCTGCGCATTGCCGAGATATTCGGCCCGACCATTCAGGGCGAGGGCGCGCTGATCGGTGAACCCACCGTATTCATCCGCGCCGGCGGCTGCGATTACCGCTGTTCGTGGTGCGACAGCCCGCATGCGGTGGACAGCGTCCATCGCGGCGACTGGGCGGTGATGACGCCCGATCAGATCTGGGCGCGGGTGCGCGAGCTGACGGGGGGGCGGCCGCTGACGGTTTCGATTTCGGGCGGCAATCCGGCGATTCAGGATTTCGGACAGGTGATCGCGCGCGGCTGGACCGAAGGCTATCGCTTTGCCTGCGAAACCCAGGGGTCGGTGGCGCGGAAATGGTTCGCTGATCTGGATATGCTGGTCCTTAGCCCCAAGCCGCCCTCCAGCGGCGAGACGGTGGACTGGACCGCCTTTGACGCCTGTCTGGCGGCGGCGGGCACCGGGCCGCAGATGGTGATGAAAATCGTGATCTTTGACGATCTGGATTACGACTGGGCCAAGGCCGCGGCGGCGCGCTATCCGGCGCTGCCGCTTTATCTGCAACCGGGAAATCCCGAAACCGATCCCGATACGCCGGTCGATTTGCAGGCCTGTATCGACCGGCTGCACTGGCTGGTCGAAAAGGTCACCGGCGACGGCTGGTTCGCGCCCCGCGTGCTGCCACAGCTGCATGTGCTGATCTGGGGCAACAAGCGCGGGGTCTGAAAGGAACATCATGACCGAGAATATCTATGGCGGGCTGAAACAGCTGGGCGGGGCCACCCGCCTGCCCGAAAGCCCCGAGGCGGCCGAGCTGGAGCGGGTTCGAAACCCGCAGGCCGACACCGCCTATAACGTGCGCTTTACCGCGCCGGAATTCACCTCGCTTTGCCCGATGACGGGCCAGCCCGATTTCGCGCATCTGGTCATCGACTATGTGCCGGGCGACTGGCTGGTCGAAAGCAAGTCGCTGAAGCTGTATCTGGGATCGTTCCGCAATCACGGCGCCTTTCACGAGGATTGCACCGTCAGCATCGGCCGGCGGCTGGCGGATTTTCTGGCGCCCCAATGGCTGCGCATCGGCGGCTATTGGTATCCGCGCGGCGGCATCCCGATCGACGTCTTCTGGCAGACCGGGCCGATGCCCGACGCCGTCTGGATCCCCGATCAGGGGGTTCCGCCCTATCGCGGGCGGGGCTAGGCGATGTCGTCGCGGGCGTGATCGTGGCCGCATAGCGCGTGATCGCCCAGGACCTGGATCACCCGGCAATCGGCGGCGCTGCCGCTGGGGTGGGCCAGCATGCGCTTGAATTCGTCGCGCAGCAGGGTCAGGCGGGCGATGTGGGCCTCGACCGCCGCCAGCTGACGGCGGGCGATGTCGTCGGCCACGGCGCAGGCCCCTTGCGGATCGTCGCTCAGGCCCAGCAATTCGCGGATCGCCTCAAGCGGGAAGCCAAGGTCGCGGGCATGGCGGATAAAGCCCAGCCGGTCCTGCGCGGCGCGGTCGTAATGGCGCTGATTGCCGGCGCTGCGGATGGGGGCGGGCATCAGGCCGATCTGTTCGTAATAGCGGATGGTCGGGACCTTGACCCCGGTGGCGCGGCTGAGTTTTCCGATGGTCAGCATGAAAAACCTCTTGAACCTCTAGTTGCTAGAGCACTTAGGTTCCGATTCGCTGGGGCACAAGGCCCGGCGATGGACGGCGAAGGGGAAGGCCATGCAGGCACGTCACGAATGGAAGATCACCGGCATGGATTGCGCATCCTGTTCGGTCAAGGTGACGCGCGCGGTCGAGCGCCTGCCCGGTGTCAGCGAGGTGCGCGTGGCCTTGATGACCGAACGGCTGAGCCTGCAACTGGATGGCCGCGGCACCACCCCCGATCAGATTGAGGGCACGGTGCGCCAGCTGGGCTATGGCATCACTGCGCGGGAGGCGGCGGCGCCCGCGACGGCGGATGCCGCGCATGATCATGACGGGCATAACTGCGATGGGCATGATCGTGATGCGCATGATCACGACGCCCATGGCGATGACGGCCATGATCACGGCGGCCACAGCCACAGCCATGACGATCCCGCCGATCGCGGCAAAAGCTGGTATCAGACGGGCAAGGGGCGGCTGGTGCTGTTGACCGGTGCGATGCTGGCGCTGGCCTGGGTGGTCGAGATTCTGACCGCAAGTCGCATCGGCTATTACGCTTTTGTCGCCGCCTGTCTGATCGGGGTCATGCCGGTGGCCCGGCGCGCCTGGGCCGCGCTGCGCATGGGCCAGCCCTTTACCATCGAAAGCCTGATGACCATTGCCGCTATTGGCGCGCTGATGATCGGCGCGGCGCAAGAGGCGGCGCTGGTGGTCTTTCTGTTTGCCGTGGGCGAGGTGCTTGAGGGGGTCGCGGCGGGTCGTGCGCGCGACGGCATCCGCGCGCTCGCCAATCTGGTGCCCAAGACCGCCCTGCTTGAAGAAGGTGGCGCAACCCGTGAAATTCCGGCGGAAAATCTGCGCATTGCTCAGACGGTTCTGGTGCGGCCCGGCGACCGCATTCCCGCCGATGGCGAGGTCGTCGAAGGCGTCTCGGGTGTCGATGAAAGCCCGGTGACCGGCGAAAGCATGCCGCAGACGCGCGGGCCGGGCGACACGGTCTTCGCCGGCGCCATCAATACCGAGGCGGCGCTGCGCGTAAGCGTGACACGGGAACCCTCTGACAACACCATCGCCCGCATTATCCGACTGGTCGAAGAGGCCGAAGAGGCCCGCGCGCCGACCGAGCGTTTTATCGACCGATTCAGCCGCTGGTATATGCCGGCCATCGTCGCGCTGGCGGCGCTGGTCATCGTGGTGCCGCCGCTGGCCTTTGGCGGCGATTGGGGGACGTGGATTTATCGCGGGCTGGCGCTGTTGCTGATCGGCTGTCCCTGCGCGCTGGTGATTTCGGTGCCGGCCTCGATTGCCTCGGCGCTGTCGGCGGGGGCGCGGCGTGGCCTGTTGATGAAGGGCGGCGCGGTGATCGAGGCGGCGGCGGGCCTGCGCCATGTCGCGTTCGACAAGACCGGCACGCTGACCCTTGGCAAGCCCGTCGTCACCGATCTGTTGACCGCCGATGGCGTCAGCGAGGCGCAGCTGATCGCGCTGGCCGCCGGGGTCGAACAGGGGTCGAGCCACCCGCTGGCGCTGGCGATCCTGAACCGGGCGCGGGATGCGGGGATCGCGCCGCCTTTGGCGCAGGGGGCGCGGGCGCTGGCCGGGCGCGGGGTCGAGGCGATGGTGGGCGAAAGCCTTGCCTGGGTCGCCTCGCCCCGGCATGCGGCCGGGAATGGCGGCATGGCGCCGGGGCATCAGGCCCGCGCCGAGGCGCTGGAGGCCGAGGGCAAGACCGTCGTGGTCGTCTGGCGCGAGGGGGCGCCGCACGGGCTGATCGCGATGCGCGACGAGCCGCGCGCCGATACGGCCGAAGCCATGCGGCAGCTGCGCGCGATGGATCTGGTGCCGGTGATGCTGACCGGGGACAATGCCCGCACCGCCGCCGCCATTGCCGGGGGGCTGGGGATGGAGTTCCGGGCCGAGATGCTGCCCGAGGACAAGCTGGTCGCGATCCGCGACCTGTCGGCGCAGGGCGGGGTGATGATGATCGGCGACGGCATCAATGACGCGCCGGCGCTGAAACAGGCGGGCGTGGGCGTGGCGATGGGGTCGGGGACCGATGTGGCGCTTGAAACCGCCGATGCGGCGATCCTGCGCGACCGGGTTGCCGATGTGCCCGGCCTGATCCGGCTGGCGCGTGCGACCATGGGCAATATCCGCCAGAACGTCGCCATCGCGCTGGGGCTCAAGGGGGTGTTTCTGGTGACCTCGGTTCTGGGGATCACCGGGCTTTGGATCGCGATTCTGGCCGATACCGGGGCGACGGTGCTGGTGACGCTAAACGCGCTGCGGCTTTTGCGGTTCGATCCCGACCGGGTGTGATCACAAAAGCCAGGCGAGCAGCAGCACCCAGACCGAGAGCACGACCCCCATCACCGCCGCATAGGGCCCGTTCCAGATCAGCCCGGCCTCGCGCGGGGGGACCTTGCCCAGGGATCCTGCCAGCAGCACCGAGGCGGTAAAGGGCGAGGTCACGCCGCTAAGCGCCCAGCCGCCGGTGATCGCGGCGATCAGCACGGTGGGGCTGATGCCCATCGCCTGCGGCGTCGGCAAAAGCGGGATCAGCAATGATACCGACAGGATCGGGTTCATCCCCAGCTGTCCGGTCAGGGGGATGATCCAGATCAGCGCGATCAGGATCGCCAAAGGCGGCACCGCCGAGAAATCCACCCCCAGCCGCGCCATCAGCGGCACCAGCAGGAACGCGCCGAGGCTGCCGATAAAGGCGGCCATGAACAAGAGCAGGATCTCGCCCCGATAGCCGGGCAATTCGCGCAGCACAAAGCCCGCGATGCGGTCGCCGGTATGGCGCAGCGCGCCGGCCCCGCTGGGCAGGCGTTGCAGAAAGACCCAGGCGATGGCGGTCAGCGGCACCAGCGTCATCACCGCGCCCACCACCTCGACCCCGGTCAGCGCATGAAGGATCGCGACCCCGGTCCCGACCACCGCCAAAAGCAGCAAAAGCGGGCGCAGATGCACGAGCCAGCTGCCGGTTTCCGGCGCGCGGGGCGGCGGCGGATTGGCAAGGCGCGGCTTGAAGATCGTGTCGAGCGCCCAGCCTCCCAGCAACAAAAGCGCCGCGCTGCCCAGACAGGGCAGCACGACATGGTTCCAGTTCGCCCCCGCCACCAGCTTGGTGCTGAGCGCCATGGAAAAGCCAAGGGGCGACCAGCAGAGCGTGGCCGCGAAACCGCGCTGAATCGCGACCAGCATGCGGCGGGTGCGGTGGCGGCGGATTTCCGGATCGGGTTCGCGCGCGGCGCTTTCCGTGGCCAGCGATCCCAGAAGCGCGATCGAGCCATAAAGCAGGATCAGCCCGAAAAGATGTCCCCCCACCGTCAGCGCCAGATACCGCAGGCCCGGCGGCTGTCGGGCGAGGAAACGCCCGGTTTCGAGGATTTCTTGCGAGGTGATGGCGGCGCTGCGAATGGCCGAAAGCGCGGTGAACAGCGCCACGATCAGACAGCCGCTGCGGATCGCCGCCGCCAGACCCGCCAGCCAGTCGTCATGGCTGAGCATGGCCCAGACGGTCAGACCCAGTCCGATGGCGACAAATGCCAGCCGCGACGGGCGTGCGCCGATGCTGAACACCGCCATCGCCGCCAGCGCAAAGATCCCCGCCAGCACCGAGGCCAGCGGATCGCCGCCATATTCGCCCCAGATCACGCAGAGCATGACCGCCGCCGGCAACAGGCCGGCCAGATGCGTCAGTCGCGGCCGCGCACTCACCGGTCGCCCCCCGTGCGCGGCCATGACGGGCATCGGGGCGGACGGAATCGGGCGAGGGGGGCGTGGGGCGGCATCTGGCGGCTCTTTGGGGGTTTCGCGCGGCGCGGCGGCCTGCCCGGGCAAGGATTGCCGCAAGCGCCGGTCATGTCAAACCGGTCCCGCCCGCAATCGCCCCCTAGAGGGGCCCGATTGCCGGCCCCCGATTGTGGTTTGCCGCCTGTCGCGCCCCGCTGCGCGGCGCGTTGCATCGCGCCGAACGGCAACGGCGCCGAATCGCGCCGATAATGGCCGCGCCTTTCGGAATGAGCAGAGGGAAACAGACATGCCGAACAAAGCCACAGTCAGGGGGGTCCTGATGGACGCCACACTCGCCCCGATTTCCGAGGGCAAGATCATCGCCACGCTCAGCGGCTCGGACGTATTCGAGGATGGCGTGCGCATCGTCACCCAGAAGGTCGAGGCCACGACCGATGCGACCGGCGCCTGGGCCATGGATCTTATCGTCAATGGCGAGGGCGATACCGCCGGCACCAGCTGGATGATCGAGGGCTATAACCAATATGTCGCCAAGGTCTTCGAGGTGAAATCGCTGTTCATTCCGGTGGCCCTGCCGACCACGCTGGGCGATCTGGAAAAGACCAGCGCCCAGAACCTCAAGGCGGCCAAGGATGGCAGCGTCGCCCGGCTGATCTTTGTGTCCGATTACGCCGAATATGCGGCCCTGCCCGAAGCGCAGCGCCGCGAAAGCGATCTCGTGCTGGTGAAGGGGGCCTGATATGGCGGTCTCGATTCAGAACGGTATCGCAAGCAATCTGTTCCGGGGGGTCGAGCGGGTCTATCTGGCCGGCCAGATGATCCCGCTTTTGAATGCCGAAGGGGGGACGCTGATCGAGGGGGCCGGCCCCGACATCGCCCCCTCGATCACCCGCGCGCCCAGCATCCTGCCGCTTGGGGCGGTGATCGGGGACAGTATCTCGCTGGATTTGGGGGCCGCCACGGGCGCGCCGCAGCCCGAGGCCAGCTGGGATATCACGCTGAACGGCGATTCGATCCGCAGCCAGCTGGATGCCGGGGTGCTGACCGTCGAGCTGTCGCGGCCCGGGCTTTACGAGCTGAGCGTCAGCTGGTCGAACAATGCCGGCATCGTCGATGCCGTCATCGCCTCGCTGACCGTCGAGCCCGCGCCGCAGGCGCCGCCGATCAATTATGGCCAGGCCATCGTCTATATCGACGCGGCCTCTGCCTTTCAGGGCAGCGCCACGAATGTCACCGCCATCACCACGACCGGGCGGCAGGGGCTGGTGCTGACGGCCACGGGGTCGGGCAATCCGGTCACGCATGGCCCGGCGGGCTTTACCTTTGCCAATGGCATTTACATGCAATCCGCCGTGCTTTCCGGCCAGCCGACCGGCGACGGGATGTTCGCGGTCGTGGATTTCACGTTGACCAGCTATGGCACGTCCAGCGGGCAGCTGTTGCAGGGCGCGGGCAGCCGGCTCAACCTGCTGGACATGAGCGGCGCGTTGCGGGTGCAGGGGGTCGAGGACACCACCATCACCATGAACGCGGGCACCACCCCCTATGGCAGGCGTTTCGTGATCGGCGGGCGTATCGACGATCTGACCGATATGCTGGGCATGTATGACCTTGCCGGCGCTTATTCCGAACAGCCCATCGGCAGCACCAATCCCGACCTGACGCGGGTCATCTCTGGCCGCTATCTGAACGGCACCCTGCACCGGCTGGCGGTGTTCGGCCGGCCCGAGGGCGGCGCATGGCCGGTCAGCTTCGAGGAGGTCTTTGCGGATTTTCGGGCGGGGGTGTGACGGCCCCTGCACCTACCGTCACCTCACTGGAAATCATGCCGGCTTATGGGCAAAGCGAAAACCGCCGCAAGGTCGATCCGGTTCTGGCCGACCTGATCCTGGCGGGGCAATCGGCACAGGCCTATGTTCTGGACGGCATGCGCACCGTGGCCGGCACCGCCATCGGCGTGAACGGCGCCGGCACGACCGCGATCGATCAGAACGTGCCGGCCACGGGGCTTGCCGGGTTTACCTCGCCGGATGTGGCGCCGTCCTTTACCGCGCTGATGGCGCGGGCCGCGCGCTGGCGCGATGCCGGGCAGGGGCAGCGCGGCGTCATCATCGGCGATAACGGTTTCGGCGGACAGCTGATCGACGCATGGGACATCAACAACCCCACCAATCCCGTCGGCCGCAATCAGCTTTACTGGATGCGCGAGGCAAAGCGTCTGGCCGACAGCATGCAGATCGGGCTGAGCTGTCCCTATGTCTGGCTGTTTCAGGGCACTTCGGCCAAGGACGATCCCGGTGCCGATTATCGCGCGAGGTTCGACACCGCGCATGGACAGACGCTTGCCCAGGCCGAAAGCCTGTTCGGCGCCAGGCCGCGGCTGATCGTGGTGGTCAATGGCGGTGACGTGAACACCATCGGCGATCTTTATGCCACGCCGGCGACGCAATACCGGATCGGGCTGGATTACGACGGCATCATCGCCACATGGCAGCGCGCCTATCCGATCGAGGATCGCAATATCCACATCAACGGTCAGGCCCAGCTCTTGATCGGCGAGACGGCGGAATGGGCCATGGCCGAAACCGAGGCCGGTCATGCGTGGAACATCACCTATCAGGTGATGAAATCGGGCGCACAGGTTGTCGTGGGCTTTGACCTGCGCCCGGGCGAGACGCTTTTGAACCGCGCCGGGCTTTATGACAGCTTTGGCGGCGCCGCGACCTGTCCGCATTACGGGTTCGAGGCGGATGGCGGCATCGTCGGCGTCCAGCCCGATCTGCAAGGCGACAGCGTGACCATCACCCTGGCCAATCCGGCCGCCGGCTGGCTGCGCTTTGCCCATCAGGTGCAGGATTGCGCGGCGATGGCCGATGCGGCCGGGATGACGATGTCGGCGCATCGGACCACGCTCTTTGGCAGTCACAGCCGGGCCAGCCGCTATCTGCCGGGGGAAACGCTGTGGCGGTCCTTGCCCGGTTTTCGCGGCACCTTTCAGGGCGATATCTTCCGGCCCGAGGATGGCACCTGACCGGCGCGGCGCCGGCGGTCCGGGGGTCTTTTGCGACATCATGCCCGGCCGGCGCATCGCCCGGCCGGGCATTGCCATATCCGCCACGCCTTGCCGGGGAAAAGCCCGCGGCGTTCCAAGTTTGGCGTGGACATGCCCGAAAACGTTGTGAAACTGTCGCCGATTCGCAGGGCGGAGGCAGGCATGAACATGACCATCGACGAGGCGCTGACCCAAGGCGGGGCCGGGCGCTTTCAGCGTCGCCTGCTGGGCATTTTCGGTCTGGTCTGGGCGGCGGATGCGATGCAGGTCATCGCCATCGGCTTTACCGCCGCCTCGATCGCGGCCAGTTTCGGGCTGAGCGTGGCGCAGGCGCTGCAAACCGGCACGTTGTTCTTTCTGGGCATGTTCGCGGGGGCGACGCTGTTCGGGCGCATCGCCGACCGGGTCGGGCGGCGCAAGGTGCTGCTTTTGACCGTGGCCTGCGACGCGGTTTTCGGGCTGGCCTCGGTCTTTGCGCCGGATTTTTGGACGCTGCTGATGCTGCGTTTTCTGACCGGGATGGCGGTGGGGGGCACCTTGCCGGTCGATTATGCGATGATGGCCGAATTCCTGCCGCCGCGCAATCGCGGCCGCTGGCTGGTCTGGCTCGAAGGGTTCTGGGCCGTCGGCACGCTGGTCATCGCGCTGACCGCATGGATTGCGCATCTGGCGGGCGCGGCCGAGCCTTGGCGCTGGATCTTTGCGGTGGCGGCCTTTCCGGCGCTGATCGGCATCTGGCTGCGGCTTTGGGTGCCGGAATCGCCCATGTATCTGTTGCGCAAGGGCGATGAGCCGGCGGCGCGTGCGGTGCTCAATAAGGTGCTGATGGCCAATGGTGGCCGGGCGCTGGCGGATGATGTGCGGCTGATCGCGCCCCCGGCCGAGGGGGCGGGGCAGGGGCTCTTTGGTCCCGAACTGCGCCGCCGCAGCATCGGCATCTTTGCGGCATGGTTTCTGGTGTCGCTGTCCTATTACGGGGTGTTCGTCTGGCTGCCGTCCGAGCTGGTCAAGGGCGGCTTCGGCTTTGTGCGCGGCTATGGCTTTCTGGTGCTGCTGGCGCTGGCACAGGTGCCGGGCTATGCGCTGGCTGCGCATGGGGTCGAAAGCTGGGGGCGCAAGCCGACCTTGCAGCTGTTTTTGTTGCTGAGTGCGGCGGGCTGTGTGCTGTTCACCATCGCCGCCAGCCCCTGGCTGGTCGCCGCCTCGCTTTTGCTGATGAGCTTTGCGCTTTTGGGCACTTGGGGCGCGCTTTATGCCTTTACGCCAGAGCTTTATCCGACCGGCCTGCGCGGCACCGGCATGGGGACGGCAAGCGCGGTGGCGCGGGTGGGCGGCTTGCTTGCGCCCTCGCTTCTGGGGCTGGTGGTGGCGCGGGGGTTCGGCCTTGCCATCGGGGTCTTCGCGGCGCTGCTGTTGCTGGCCGCCATTGCCACGCTCTTCATCCCGACCGAGACGCGAAACCGCTCGATCGCTTAGGATGTGAAAGCGTGGCGGGCCGGTGGGATGGGCATTGCCCGTGGCCCCGGCATGGGTATTCTGGCCCGCAGGCGACGGATTCCCCGTCGCCCACCGGCCAAGGCGCAAGCCATGCCTGATCGTCCTGCGCTTTTTTGTCATCTATTAAGATTGCTTTAACGAAATCATGGCAAGACGCGAGCGGCAATCCGGCAAAAGGGGGCATGCGGTACCTTGTCCGGGGATTGTCATGAGTGAGGATTTTCATGCTGAAACATACTCTTGTCGCATTGGCGATGGCGCTTGGGCTTGCAGGCTGCGCGACCTCGGAATGGGAAACCGCCTATACGCAGGTCGATCCGGCCCAGGCCGCCAGCTGGCGGCTGGCCATGGTCGATGTGGCGGCCCCCGAAACGCTGACCACCAGCGACACGGATGGCTATGTGCCGAACTTTGACATCGTCTGGCATGGCGAACCGGCCGGCGACCGCCGGGCACAGGCCGCCGCCATCGTCACCGAGGGGATCGAACGCGGTGCGCGCAGCGCCCTTCACGGCCGCAAATCGGTGCGCATTTCCGCCACCATCACGCAGTTTCATGCCATCACCCCGACCGTGCGCAAGATGGACGGCGTCGGCGTTCACAATATTCAGTACACGATTCAGGTGTTTGACGCCCATAGCGGCGCCGCGCTGACCGAGCCGCAGAATATCAAGGCGGAATTCCCCGCCCTGACCGGCAAGACCGGGGACGAGGCCGATGCCCGTGGCCTGACGCAGCGTGTCCAGATCGTGAACCATATCGCGGCGGTGACGCAGAACTGGCTGGGCAAGGGACCCGATCCGCGCACGCATTATTCCCGCATGGGACGCTGATCGCAGGGAAAATCCGGTTCCGGTCGAACCGGCTCTTGCGGGCCGGTTCGATCTTTGGCAGGTGCCAGTGATGGCAAGCGTGACCGAATTATACGATGCCCGGGTCGCCTCGGGGGAACTTGCGCCGGACGATGCGCAGCGCGGCGTTCTGCCGGCGCTGGATCGGGTCACGCGTGAGCTGGCGCAGGCGGTTCCGGCGACGGCGGCGCCGAAATCGCGCTGGTTTTCGCGGTTGATGGGCGGCGCCTCGGCCCCGGCACAGGCGGTCAAGGGGATTTATCTCTGGGGCGGTGTCGGGCGCGGCAAGTCCATGCTGATGGATCTGGTCATGGAGGCGGCGCCGATCCCGCAAAAGCGCCGCGTGCATTTCCACGAATTCATGCAGCATATCCAGGGTGCGCTGGAAGGTGTGCGCAAGACCGGTCAGGCAGATGCCGTCCGTCCCGTGGCCCTTGCCGTTGCGCAGCAGACCCGGCTGCTCTGTTTCGACGAGATGCAGATCACCGATATCGCCGATGCCATGATCGTGGGGCGGCTGTTTCAGGTTCTCTTCGAAGAGGGGGTGACCATCGTCACCACCTCGAACCGGGTGCCCGAGGATCTTTACAAGAACGGGCTGAACCGCCAGCTTTTCCTGCCCTTTATCGGGCTGATCCGCGACCGCATGCAGGTCGTCGAACTGGCCAGCGCCACCGATTACCGGCAGAACCGGGACGAGGGTGGGCAGGTCTGGTTCATTCCCGCCGATGCCGGTGCGCGGACACAGATGGATGCGCTCTGGGACCGGCTGACCAATTGCGAGATGGCAAGCCCGCTATTGCTTGAGGTCAAGGGGCGCAAGGTCGAACTGCCGCGCCATTGTGGCCGCGTGGCCCGTGCGAGCTTCTGGGATCTGTGCGCCAAACCTTTGGGGCCGGCCGATTATCTGGCCATTGCGGCGGCGGTCGATGTGCTGTTTCTGGATGGCATCCCGCGCCTGAGCATGTCGAATTATAACGAGGCCAAGCGTTTCGTGACCCTGATCGACGCGCTCTATGAGGCCCGGGTGCGGCTTGTCGCCAGCGCCGCGGATGAACCCGAACGGCTTTACGCCGAGGGCGAGGGGGCGTTCGAATTCGAACGCACCGCCAGCCGGCTGCGCGAAATGCGCGATGCCGACTGGGGCCGGCCGGCATCGGAAACGGCCGGCTAGATCGCCGGGTGGCCCCGCGCGCCTCTCGGGACGCGGGGTGCGGTTCTGTGGGGCCGGTCGGTTCAGGCCGCTGTGCCGGGGGTTAGCATCCGGGCATAGTCATGATGCTTGATAAAGGGGCGGGCCGGGGTCATCGGATTGCCGCCCATCGCAAGCTCGGGCAGCGCGATCATCAGGCTGAGCCGCTGGGGCAGGCCAAGTGCGCGCACCGCCATCACCCCGGTGAAAAAGGTCTCCATCGGCGCGCCTTCGGCCAGCACGATCTGGTGATCGGCGCAAGCGATATGGATCAGGGTGAATTCGTTGTCATCGCGCCGCGCGCTCACACCCGGCAGGCCGGCCATCATCAGATGCCGCGCCGAAATCAGATATTCGCGGCCATCATGGCAGACCATGACGCGATGCTGCGGCGATACCTCGACGGTTTTCCGTGGCAGGCCGTCCCCCAGCGCGCCGGCCGCGATCTGGATCGGGCGCTTGTTCGGGGCGCGGTCCAGATCCTCGCGGCTGACAAGGCTGGACGAGGTCCAGACCAGCGGTTGCGGGCCGTGATCGCGGGTCATCACCAGATCGCCGCCGCGCAGGGTCTCGACGGCGCGCGGGCCCTCGGGTGTGTCGATCATCGTGCCCGACAGGAAGCAGATTTCCAGATCGGCCAGACGGACGTCATATTTCGGGGCGTGAACGATCTGTCTGAGAATGTTCTGGACCTGGGTCGCATTCTCCGGCGCCGTGATCGGCAGCGGCTCGGCGGTATAGAGAAAGCCGCTGGATTTCGTGCTCAGCGTGCCATCGGTGCCGTCCCAAAGGGCGGGCACGCCGCCGACTGAGCCACCGATATGGCCGGCGCTGTCGCCGGTATATCTGACCCATTCGTCGCGCGTGATCGAGCCGCTGTTATCGGCGTCGTTCACTTGCAGGGCAAAGGGTTGGGATGCGGTCGCAACGCCGTTCACCACGGTGGTGCGATAGACCTGAATGGTCACGATGGGCACGATGGTCTCCTTGGCTACCGATCGGAATCGCTATTCGAGGGCGGAAAAACCGCCCATGCAGGCAAGATGTGCATGCGCCGGGAAAGGCGCAAATGAAATTTTTAGACAAATGCCCCGCAGCGGCAAAACCTGACGAAAGGGCCAGATTTCGCGCGGGTTTTCAGCTAGCCGTTCTGGCGCAGGATGTGCCCGGCCAGATAAAGCGAGCCACAGATCAGCACCCGCGCCGAGGCTGATTCGGCCACGATGCGGCGCAGCGCCGTTTCCGCGTCGGGCGCGGTCGTGGCCTGGATGCCGGTTTCGGCGGCGATGCGGGCGGTTTCCCCGGCCGGCAGGGTGTTCGGCTCGCCCGGGATGTCGATGGCGGTCAGGCTTTGGACCTGCGCCGCAAGCGGACGCATATAACCCGCGACATCCTTGGTGTTCAGCATGCCACAGATCAGGTGCGTGGGCTTTTTCGCCATGCCGGCCAGTGTCGCGGCCAGCGCCTCGCCGCCGGCCGGGTTGTGGCCGCCATCCAGCCAAAGCTCGGCCTGACCCGCCGCCTCGACCAGCGGGCCGTGGCTCAGCCGCTGCATGCGGGCGGGCCATTCGGCCTCGATGACGGCGGCGCGGGCCTCGATGCGGCCAAAGCCCAGCTCGCGTAGCGCGGCGATGGCGGTGCCGGCGTTGACGATCTGATGCGGGCCGGGCAGGACGGGCAAAGGCAGGTCCATCAGCCCGTGATCGTCCTGATAGATCAGGCTCATGCCTTCGCGCCGGCTGTCCCAGTCCTGGCGACCGATGCGCAGGGGGGCGAAAAGCCGCTCGGCCTTTTCTTCGATCACCGCGCGGGCGACCGGGTCCTGGGGGGCGACGATGCAGGGGGTGCGGCGTTTCAGGATGCCGGCCTTTTCGCCGGCGATCTCGGCCAGGGTTTCGCCCAGATACTGGGTGTGGTCGATGCTGACCGGGGTGATGACGGTCAGGCGCGGCGTGTCGATGACGTTCGTCGCGTCCAGCCGCCCGCCAAGCCCCACCTCAAGCAGGGTGAAATCCGCCGGCACGCGGGAAAACGCCAGAAAGGCGGCGGCCGTGGTGATCTCGAAAAAGGTGATCGGCTGGCCGGCATTCGCGGCCTCGCATTCGGCAAGGATCGCGGCCAGATCGGTTTCCGTGATCAGCTCGCCCGCAAGCCGGATGCGTTCGTGAAACTGTGCCAGATGCGGCGAGGTATAGGCATGGACCCGCAGCCCGGCCGATTCCAGCCCGGCGCGGATCATCGCCTGGGTCGAACCCTTGCCATTGGTGCCGGCGATATGGATCACCGGCGGGATCCGGTCCTGGGGGTTGCCCAATGCCGCAAGGATGCGCTGCATCCGGTCCAGCGACAGGTCGATGATCTTGGGATGCAGCGCCATGAGCCGCGCGAGAATGGCGTCGGATGTGATGGTCACGATATCAGCGTTCCTGTGGCGCGGTTCCTCTGGGACGAGGATCAGGCGCCGACCTTGGCGGGGGCCGGCTCTGGCTTGTCGGCGGCGTCGGGTTTGCCGGCCGGGATATTGCCCGGCGCCGGCAGATCGCCCGCGACCGGGGCGGGCAGGCCGCCGACCATGCGCAGGATCGAGATCAGCTCATCGCGCAGCTGCTTGCGATGCGTCACCCGGTCCAGCATGCCGTGATCGCGCAGATATTCGGCGCGCTGGAACCCTTCGGGCAGCTTTTCGCGGATGGTCTGTTCGATGACGCGCGGGCCCGCGAAACAGATCAGCGCGTTCGGCTCGGCGATCTGGATATCGCCCAGCATCGCATAGCTTGCGGTGACGCCGCCGGTCGTCGGATGGGTCAGCACCACGATATAGGGCAGGCCCGCCTCTTTCAGCATCTCGACCGCGACGGTGGTGCGCGGCATCTGCATCAGGGACAGGATCCCCTCTTGCATGCGCGCGCCGCCGGCGGCCGAAAACAGCACCAGGGGCCGTTTCAGTTTCACCGCGCGTTCGGCGGCGGCGATGATGGCATTGCCGACATACATCCCCATGGACCCGCCCATGAAGGAAAAATCCTGCGCGGCCATGACCACGGGGGTGCGGCCCATCTCGCCCTCGGCGACCAGCATGGCCTCTTTTTCGCCGGTGGATTTCTGCGCCGCCTTCATCCGTTCGGGATATTTCTTCTGATCGCGGAATTGCAGCGGGTCGGCGACCGGCTCGGGGACCTTGACCTCGTTGAAGACGCCGCCATCGAAAAGCGCCGCGAAACGGGCGCGCGGCGTGATCGCCAGGTGGTGGTCGCAATTGTTGCAAACGTTCAGATTGTCCGCCAATTCGCGGTGGAACAGCATGGTTCCGCATTCCGGGCACTTGGTCCACAGGTTTTCGGGCACCTCGCGGCGCGAAAACAGTGAATTGATGCGCGGACGGACATAGTTGGTGATCCAGTTCATCGGTGGGTCCTCACGCTGCGTTCAGGGGGTCAGATAGGCAAAACCGCGCGGAATTGCAATTCCGCGCAGGCCGGGCTTTGATGCCGGGATGTGGACCGAAATTATCGCTTATGCCCATTTCCTTTTGGCGCTTGTCGTCGTCGTCCGGGTGCTGCTGCGCCCGGGGCTGGAACCGACGGTGCGCCTGTCCTGGATCCTGGTGATCGAACTGGTGCCGCTGGTCGGTGTCGTCGCCTATATCCTGTTTGGCGAGGTGCGCATGCGCAGCGCCGAAAAATCGACCATGGCCCGGGTCCGGCAGCATCTGTCGGGCCTGTGGCAACCCAGCCCCGAGGTGGTGCGCAAGCCGCCCGCGCTGGCCGCGCCGGTGGTGGCGGCGAATCAGGCCATCGGCGGCTTTTATGCGGTCGCCGGAAACCACGCCACCCTGCTGGCCGAGGATGACAGCGCCATCGCCGATCTGGTCGCGGCCATCGATGACGCCCAGGTGCATGTGCATATGCTGTTCTATATCTGGCTGGACGATGCATCGGGCCGGTCGGTCGCCGAGGCGGCGATCCGCGCCGCCGGGCGCGGGGTCAAGGTGCGCGCGGTGATCGACGCCTTTGGTTCGCGCGCCTTTGGGCGGTCGGATGTCTGGGCGCGGATGCGTGCGGCGGGCTGCGAATGCGTCGAGGCCCTGCCCTTGGGCATGCCGGTGATCGGGCTCTTGTTTCAGCGCATGGACCTGCGCAACCACCGCAAGATCGTGATCATCGACAACGATCTGGGCTTTACCGGCAGCCGCAACTGTTCGGACCGCGCCTTTGCGGTCAAGCCGCGTTTCGCGCCCTGGGTCGATATCTTTCTGCGCATTCAGGGGCCGGTCGTGCGCCAGATGCAGGCGATCTTTTTGCAGGACTGGATGAGCTATACCGGCGAGGATCTGGGCGACATGCTGTGCATGGTGCCCCCGGTCGCGGCGCCCGGCGAAATCGCGCAGGTCGTGGCCACCGGACCCGACAGCCGCAACGGATCGCTTTCGGACAGCATGACGACGATGATCTATGCCGCGCGGCGCAAGCTGACCATCACCACGCCCTATTATGTGCCGGGCAGCGATCTGGATTCCGCCATCCGCACCGCAGCGCGCAGCGGCATCGACGTGACCATGATCCTGCCGGCGCGCAACGATTCGCTGATCGTGCAGGCGACCTCCGAGGGATTCTATTACGGTCTGGTCAAGGCGGGGGTGAAGCTGATGCTGTTCGAAGGCGGCCTGCTTCATGCCAAGATCATCAGCGTCGACGACGAAATGGTCATGCTGGGCAGCGCCAATATGGACCGCCGCAGCTTTGAGTTGAATTACGAAATGAACATGCTCTTCGTGGGCGGCGACCTGACCGAGCTCTTGGAACAGCGCCAGCAGACCTATATCGAACGCGCCCGGCCGATTGACCTGAGCGATATCCGCGGCTGGTCGGTCTGGCGGCGGTTGCGCAACAATCTGCTGGCGCTGGCCGCGCCGATCCTGTGACGGGCGGTTCTGAAAGGGGGGATGCCATGACCGGACTGGCCGGGGAAACCATCACCGACGGGGCGCCCGCGCTGGACATGGCGCGGGCCGAGACGCTTTTGGCCGGGCTGCCGGGATGGGCGCTGACGGCGGATGGGCGCGGGATCAGCCGCGAATGGCGCTTCAAATCCTTTCGGGGCGCGGCCGCGCTGGCCAACCTTGCCGCATGGCAGGCCGAGGCGGCCAATCACCACCCCGATATCGCCTTTGGCTGGGGCTTTGCCCGGGTCACCTTTACCACCCATTCGGCGGGCGGGGTGACGATGAATGACCTGATCATGGCGGCGCGGCTGAACCAGGCGACCGATTAAGGGCAGGCTTGCTGCCATATTGGGGCGGCGCTTTCGCCCCTGGACCCCTTGCCCCTTGGGCGGGCTGGGCCTATCCAAGTCCGCAGCCAGAGGAACATGCCATGAAAAACTCACGTTTCAACAAGTCGCAACTTCCCAGCCGCCATGTGACCGAGGGTCCGGCGCGCGCGCCCCATCGCAGCTATTTCTATGCCATGGGCATTACCGAGGAAGAGATCCATTCCCCATGGGTGGGGGTGGCGACCTGCTGGAACGAGGCGGCGCCCTGCAACATCGCGCTGGCCCGTCAGGCGCAATCGGTGAAACAGGGCGTGAAAAAGGGCGGCGGATGTCCGCGCGAATTCACCACCATCACCGTCACCGACGGCATCGCCATGGGGCATGAGGGCATGCGGTCCAGCCTCGCGTCGCGGGACTGGATCGCGGATACGGTCGAATTGACCATGCGCGGGCATTGCTATGACGCGCTGGTGGGGCTTGCGGGCTGCGACAAATCGCTGCCGGGGATGATGATGGCCATGGTGCGGCTGAACGTGCCCAGCGTGTTCATCTATGGCGGCTCGATCCTGCCGGGCAAGCTGAACGGCAAGGATGTGGTCGTCCAAGACGTGTTCGAGGCCGTGGGCCAGCATGCCGCCGGCAATATGTCGGATGCGGAACTGGAAATCCTGGAACGCGTGGCCTGCCCGTCGGCCGGGGCCTGTGGCGGGCAATATACCGCCAATACCATGGCCTGCGTCAGCGAGGCGATCGGGCTTGCGCTGATGAACAGCTCGGGCGCGCCGGCGCCTTACGAATCCCGCGACCAGTACGGCCTTGCCTCGGGCGAGGCGGTGATGAACCTGATCGAAAAGAACATCCGCGCCCGCGACGTGGTGACGCGCAAGGCCCTGGAAAATGCCGCCCGCGTGGTGGCCTGCACCGGCGGTTCGACCAATGCCGGGCTGCACCTGCCCGCCATCGCGCATGAGGCGGGGATCGATTTCGATCTCTTCGATGTCACGGATATTTTCCGCGACACCCCCTATTTCGTGAACCTGCGGCCGGGCGGCGATTACGTCGCCAAGGATCTTTACGAGGCGGGCGGCGTGCCGGTCGTCATGCGCGAGCTGCGCCGCGCCGGTCTGATCCACGAGGATTGCATGACCGCATCGGGCAAGACCATCGGCGAAGAGCTGGACCTTGTGGATCGCGAGATCGACGGCAAGGTCATCCACCCGGTCGCGACGCCTTTGTCGAAAACCGGCGGCGTGGTCGGCCTCAAGGGCAACCTTGCCCCCGATGGCGCCATCGTCAAGGTCGCCGGCATGACCGCCGAGCAGCAGGTCTTTACCGGCCCGGCCCGCGTTTTCGAATGCGAAGAGGACGCCTTTGAGGCGGTGACCAAGCGCGAGTACAAGGAAGGCGAGGTTATCGTCATCCGTAACGAAGGCCCGGCCGGCGGCCCCGGCATGCGCGAAATGCTGGCCACCACGGCGGCGCTTTCGGGGCAAGGCATGGGCAAGAAGGTGGCGCTGATCACCGATGGTCGTTTCTCGGGCGCGACGCGCGGCTTCTGCGTCGGCCATGTCGGGCCGGAATCCGCGCATGGCGGCCCCATCGCGTTGCTGAAAGATGGTGACATGATCACCATCGACGCGGTGAAAGGCGAGATTTCGGTGGCGCTGTCGGATGACGAACTGACCCAGCGCCGCAGCGAATGGAAGGGCGCGCGGGCGACCGATTACGCCTCGGGGGCGCTCTGGAAATATTCCCGGCTGGTCGGCAAGGCGCGGTTCGGCGCCGTAACCCATCCCGGCGCGGCCGAGGAAACCCACGTGTATATGGATCAGTAAAGGTGGTTTCATGGCGGTGCGTCCACGCAGATGGCTAGAACGAAGGACCCGCGAGCGTGCGCTGGGTCAGTGGACGCGACTGTCTGAAAACGTCGAAACGCTTGGCCCGGCGCGGCTGCGCAATCTGCGCGAAGAGGCGCTGGGCCTGCGGGCCAGTCTTGACCGTTTTCTGATCCGTGCCGATCGGCGCGCGGCGCTGTCGCAGGCGGCGCTGGATGCGCTGCATCTGCCGGGTGGCACCGATTGGCGCTGGCGGCCGGGCTTCATGGCGGCCAAGATTTCCCCGCGCGGTGTGGCGCGGCCGGAAACCGGCACGCGGCTGGGCGACGGCGCGGCGGTCTGGCACGATTGCGCCGAACGCGCGCTGATCCTGGAACAGGTCAGCAATCCGGGCGCGACGGATCTGTCGCCCTTTGGCTTGCGGCTTGAGGTGTTCGGCTTTTCCGGCAGCTTCCTGTCCATCGCCATCGACCTTCCTGCCGAGGCGCTGGCCGGGCTGACGCGCAGCCATGTCCTGCGGCTTGAGGCGGGGATCGTGGCCGAACGCCCGATCAACGTCTATGCGCGTCTCAATATCGGTCACGGTCCGAATACGGACGAGCTGATCCAACAGTTTCACAGCTTTGAGCCGGGCCTGCGCAGCCAGCAGGTGATCGAATTCGATCTGGCCTATACACAGATGAATGAGCGGCGTCTTGAAAAGATCTGGCTCGACCTGATCTTTGAATCGCCCCGTATGAGCGCGGTCGAGCTGCGCGAATTGTTCCTGTCGCGCCATTTGCGGGCAGAGTATTAAATCAGGGTTGCGGGTATGAGCGATTTCGAATCCATGGGCCTCAAGGGCGGCATCTGGCAGGCCATGCTGGTTCGCGGCCATGAGCCGGCGCGGCTGTCGCTGGTGCATCTGGGCGAACGCATCGCCGAGGCGCGCGCCACCGCCGAGGGGGCGGGGCAATGGCGCATCGCCGCCGCCATCCCGGCCGAGCATCTGTCGGACGGGGTGCAGACCTTTCTTCTGGTCGAGGATGCCGGCGAGGGGGTGGCGCCGCTGGAACCCGGGGCGCGACAGCTGGGCAAGCTGACCGTCATCGCCGGCGCCTTGCTCGACGACGACATCCGCGTCGAATTCGAGCTGATGCGCAATGAGCTTGAGCTGCTGAAAAAGGAACTGCGCCGGCTGGCGGCGGGTTAGGCGCGGTCCCGCAGCCCATCGCATTGCCGGTGTCCGACCGGCCTAGTCCCGGACCCAATAGCGATAGCCGCCGGCCTCTTTGAGCCCCATCCGGTCATAAAGCGCCCGCGCATCGCGATTGGCGCGGCTGACGGCCAGCCCCAGACGCGAGGCGCCGTTCTGTTGCCCCCATACCGCCGCCCTGCGCAGCAACCAGCTGGCCAGCCCGCGACGGCGGAACGCGGGCAGCACCTCGATGGCATGGATCATGGCAACGGACCCGTCGGCGGCGACAAAGGCCGCCCCGGCGGCGCGGTCCTCGATGCGCGCCAAAAGCGCGGCGCGCGGCAGATCGCCCCGCATCATCACCGCCTGCCGGGCGGGATTGATATTCCCCGCCGCCCAGATGTCGCCCTGAATCGCCAAGGGCGGCCAGAGCGCGAAGACAGTCATCCCCGGCACCGCGCGATCGGCCAGCCGGTCGCAATCCGCCACCATGACGGCGGTCGGATTTTCGGCCCGATAGCCGCGTTGCGTCAACGCATCGGCCAGCCGCTGATCGCCATCGGGCAGGCGAAATACCGCCGGCTGGTGCCATTCCCGATGCACGGCCTCGGCGGCGGTGATGTCGGCCCCGGTCCAGTCCGGCCGCATCGCGCGGGCGGAACTGACCCGACCGCCGGCACCCAGCCCGCGCCCGACGCGAAAGCCGCCCGCATCGGCGAATTCCGCCGCCGGCCATGTCGTCTCGAACGCCCGGGCCAGCGCGCGGTCGTCCGGTGTCACAGCGCCAGCCTTGCGCGCAGCGCGGTCATCGCATCGCTGACCCGCTGGCCGTCCAACCCGCGGATGACAAGGTTCGTCCCGTAACGCTGTCCGGCCTGAAACGGATATGAGCCCATCGACAGGTCGGGATAGGCCTCGGCCACCTCGCGCAGCCCGTCGGCCACATCGGATTCGGGGCGCATCACCTCAAGCGCCTCGCTGACCGAGGGGCGGCCGGTCGGCAGGCCGGGAATGACCGCCTCGACCATGACGCGGAACACTTCGGGGACGCCGGCCATGACATAGGTGTTGCCGATATGGAAACCCGGCGCGGCCGAATGCGCGTTCGGGATCAGCGTCGCCCCAAGAGGGATGCGGGCCATGCGCAGGCGGTTGCCGGTGATCTCGACGCCCCGCGCCTGCCAGCGCGCGGTCATGACGGCGCGGGCCTCTTCGTTGATCTCGATCCCGGTGTTGAACGCCTCGGCCACGGCATCGGCGGTGATGTCGTCATGCGTCGGGCCGATCCCGCCCGAGGTGAACAGCATGTCCCAGCGCCCGCCCAGCGACTTGTCCAGCGCCCGGATCGACTTGACGATCTGGTCCTGATCGTCGGCGACGATGCGCACCTCGCGCAGGTCGATGCCGATGCTGTTGAGAACCTGGGACAGGTGATGAGCATTGCCTTCGCGTGTGCGGCCCGAAAGGATTTCGTCGCCGATGACGAGAATGGCGGCGGTGGGATTGTCCGATTGCATCTGTCACTCCTGTCGCGTCTGGTGGTTGCGGCATGTATAGGTCCGCCCGCGGGGCTGGAACAAGTGGCGGCTTCGGACTATCTCTGTGGCAAGCCAAACGAGGACGCCATGAACGAGACACGCCAGACCCGCGAGGGTATCCGCATTCACGAGCCGCAGGATTTCCATGGCATGCACGCGGCCGGGCGGATCGCAGCGCAGATCCTCGATGAGGTCGGGCCGCTGGTCGTGCCCGGCACGGCGACCGGCGCCATCGACGATTACATCCGCAACCGGGTGACGGAACTGGGCACGGTCAGCGCCACCATCGGTTATCGCGGCTATCAGCATGCCAGCTGTATCAGCGTCAATCACGTCGTCTGTCACGGTATCCCGGGCGACAAGATCCTGTCGGATGGCGATATCCTGAACATCGACGTGACCGTCATCGCCGATGGCTGGTATGGCGACAGCTCGCGCATGTATGTGGCCGGCAAAGCCAGCGTCAAGGCGCGGCGCCTGATCCAGGTCACCCATGACAGCCTGATGAAGGGGATCGAGGCCGTCCGCCCCGGCGCCACCTTCGGCGATATCGGCCACGCCATCCAATCCTATGTCGAGGATCAGCGCATGTCGGTGGTGCGCGATTTCTGCGGCCACGGGCTGGGCCGCACCTTCCACGCGCCGCCGAACGTGCTGCATTTCGGCCGCCCCGGCAAAGGTGCGGTGCTGGAAGAGGGGATGTTCTTCACCATCGAACCCATGGTCAATCTGGGCCGCCCCGAAACCAAGGTGCTGGCCGATGACTGGACGGCCGTCACCCGCGACAAGTCGCTTTCGGCACAGTTCGAGCATTCGATTGGTGTCACCGCCGATGGCTGCGAAATCTTCACCCTCTCGCCCGAAGGCAAGTTCTTCCCCGATCTGGCCTGATGCCGGACCGGGGCACGGGTTTCTTCTTCACTTAAATATCCATGCGGCCGCGCCCCCGGGCGCCGCCGTCGCGGGTTTCAGCGATGGCGGATCGTATCCCCCGACAGGAAGGTGGGCGCCAGCGCGATCACCCCATCCTCGGGCGGCGGCTCCTTGCCGGCGACGATGCGCGCCGCACGCCGGCCGATATCGATGCGCCGCGCATCCGTGGTGGTCAACCGCATCGGCAGCCCGTCCAGCAATTCGACACCGTTGAACCCCGCCAGCCCCAGCTTGCCGGGAATGTCATAGCCCTGTTCCATGCACCAAAGCAGGCCACCCGATCCGATCATGTCGTTCGAATAATACAGAAAATCCAGATCCGGCTCGCGCGTCAGAATGCGCTCGGTGAGCTCGCGCCCCTTCAAAAGCGACGAATTGCCCTGATAATATTCGCGCGCGGCCAGGGTGATGCCGGCCTCGGCCAGCCGCTCCTCGAAACCCGCCAGCCGCTTGCGGGCGCGGTGATCTTCGGGCATGTGGGTGCCGATGAAACCGATGCGGCGATAGCCGGCATTCAGGATCTCTTCTGCCATTTCGGCCCCCGCCCGGCGGTGCGAAATCCCGACCGCGCAATCTATCGGCTCACCGTCGATATCCATGATCTCGACCACCGGCAGGCCGGCATGATCCAGCATCGCGCGGGCCGCCTTGCTGTGCTCCAGCCCGGCCAGAATGACCCCCGAGGGGCGCCAGGACAGCATGTCGTAAAGTACCGTATCCTCGCGCGGCGGCGAATAATTCGTCACCCCGACAACCGGTTGCAGCCCGGTATCGTCCAGCTCGGCCGAGATGCCGCCCAGCACGTCGGGAAAGACCATGTTCGACAGCGACGGGATCACCACCGCGACCAGGTTGACCCGCTGGCTGGCCAGCCCGCCGGCGATCTTGTTGGGCACATAGCCCAGCGTACGCGCCGCCGTCAGCACCTTTTCCCGCGTCGCCGCCGACACATCGCCCCGATTGCGCAGGACGCGGCTGACGGTCATCTCGGACACACCCGAGGCCTCCGAGACGTCGCGCAAGGTCAAAGGGCGATGAGGTCGTTTCGTATTCATCGTAAATACCGCTGGGAACTCATGTTACCGTTATCGCGTCCGTCGCCGCGCGGCAAGCTTGCCATTTTGCCGGCAAGCGGGCAAAAGCATCTGCGGCGGCCCCGTGGCTCAACTGGATAGAGCAGCCCCCTCCTAAGGGGCAGGTTACAGGTTCAAGTCCTGTCGGGGTCACCAGAAAACCCAGTAAATGCTGCGATTTCTGGCGTTCCCCCGCCGCTGATCAAGCGAACCTGCAGATTCATCAAGCGTTTCCCGCGAACGCATCGAGAACGCCCGTACAAATCCCGTAAAAGGCAATCCCGGATGTTCCGTTGATGTTCGGCAAAACGAAAATCTCGGTGCGCTGGCGGGCGCGACCGAGGCCGAAATCGAAAGCTTCGTAAGCGTCCGGCCTGACCGCCCTGCCGCGTGGTGAGAGGGGCGGATAGTGTCCACCATCGATAGTGGACACTATGGTGATGGCGTGGCGCGTCA